>NZ_JBAUJB010000208.1:0-9855 GCF_049683355.1 Mycobacterium sp. | reverse complement strand
GTGCAGCTGGGTGATGGCGCGCTCGGCGGCGTGCGGCGCGCGGCCGTGCCCCGAGGCCGGGTTGGTCAGCACGGTGACGCGCGCAGGCTGGGTCATATTGCTCCTCGCGTCCGCGGCCTCACGGAATCAGCTTGCCCGGGTTGAGGATGCCCGCGGGGTCGAGGGACTTCTTGACCGCGCGCAACACCTGGACCCCGACGTCGCCGATTTCGTCGCGCATCCACGGTCGGTGGTCGGCGCCGACGGCGTGGTGGTGGGTGATGGTGGCGCCGACGCGCATCATCGCGTCGGATGCGGCCGCTTTGGCCGTGCGCCACTGCTCGATCGGGTTGCCCCGCTGGGCGGCCACGACCGTGAAGTACAGCGATGCCCCGGTCGGATAGACATGCGAAATGTGGCACAGCACCAGCGCCGGCGACCCCGAATCGGTGAGCGCGGCGGTGAGCGCCTCGGTGACCGCCGCCTTCAGCACCGGCACGTTCGACCAGATGGTGGCGGTCTCCAGGGTTTCGCACAGGGCGCCCGCCGACAACAGCGCATCACGCAGGTAGGGAGCGTTGAACCGGCCGTGCTCCCAGGCGCGTGCCGGTTCTTCACCCAGTGATGTTCCCCCGCCGGCTTCCAGCAGGGCCCGGGTTTCGGCGTGGCGGCTGGCGACGTGGGCTTCGGTGCCCTCGAACACGGTGATCGCCAGGCACCCGCCGGTGCTTGTCTTCTCGTCGCGCAAGCGCTCGTCGGTGACCTGCGATTCGCCGATGTTCTCGGTGGTGGCGAGGTTGACGCCGGTCTCGGCCTCGTCGGACAGCCGGACCACGGTCGGACCGGTGCCGGTCTGGACGACCGCGCGCAGCGCGTCGGCGCCGGTGGCGAAGTCGGGGAACGACCACGCCTCGTACCGGGTGGCTTCGGGGATCGGGTGGATGCGGACCCGCACCCGGGTGATGATCCCGAGGGTGCCCTCCGAGCCGATGAGCAGCTGGCGCAGATCGGGTCCGGCCGCCGATTCCGGGGCTCGCCCGAGGTCGAGAATGCCGGCCGGGGTGACGGCGCGCAGGCCGCGGACCATGTCGTCGAACCGGCCGTAGCCCGCGGAGTCCTGACCGGACGACCGCGTCGCGGCGAACCCGCCGATGGTGGCGAACAGGAAGCTCTGCGGATAGTGGCCGAGGGCGAAGCCGTGCTCGCCGAGCAGTCGTTCGGCCTCCGGCCCGCTCAGGCCGGCGCCCAACTCGGCCTCCCACGACACCTCGTCGAGCGCGTGCAACCCGTCGAGTCGGTGCAGATCCAGCGACACCACCGCCTTGAAGTCCCCGCGCAGCGGGTCCAGTCCACCCACGACGCTGGTGCCGCCGCCGAACGGGACGACGGCGATGCTGCGATCTGCGCAGAATGTGAGGATCTGGGCCACTTCGTCTTCGCCGCCCGGCAGCAGCACCGCATCGGGAGCGTCCTGAACCCCGAAATCGCGCCGTCGGAGCAGGTCCAGAGTGGATTTGCCGCCGGCGCGAAGCAACCGTGCGCGGTCGTCGACGGTGACGTTGGCGGCGCCGATGATGGCGCTCAGACCGTTGCGGTCGGTCTGGGACAACGCCGACGGCCGCAACCGGACCTCATCGGCGCTGGGCTCGTCGACGTCGTGCGCCTCGATGCCGAGCGCCTGCTCCAGCAGCGCGCGAATCCCGGGTGACAGCGGTTTGGCCGCAGCGGCGTCGCCCCAGGCGTTCCACTGCATCGGGGGTTGGTCCGGATGGGCATCGGGGCGCGTCATGGGTTACAGTATTACAAACGATGTCAATCCGTAACGCTGATGCCAGCGTCGAGAAGCGAATCCTCGATGCCGCCGCGGCGTGCATCCTGGCGTTCGGCGTCGAGCGAACGACGATGACCGAGATCGCGCGGCGGGCACGAGTCAGCCGACCGACGATCTACCGTCGCTGGCCGGATATCCGCTGGGTGATCGCCGAACTGCTGACGGCCCGGATCGCCGGGGTGCTCGACGCCGTCCCGTCCCGCGGCCCCGGGCGCACGGCACTGGTCGAGCGGGTGGTCGCGGTGGCCGAGCACCTGCGTAACGACGAGGTCGTGATGTCGGTGATCATCAACGCGCCGAGTTTGGCGATGGTGTACATCGCCGAACGCCTCGGCACCAGCCAGCAGATCCTCGTCGAGGCGCTGGCCGAGGCGATCGCCGCGGGGCAGGACGACGGCAGCATCCGGCCGGGTGATCCGCGCCAGATGGGCGCGATGTGCCTGCTGATCACGCAGTCCACCATCCAGTCCTCCCAGATGGTCGAGAAGATCCTCGACCGCGAGGCGCTCGGTGTCGAGCTCGCCCATTCGCTGAACGGATATCTGAAACCATGAGCAGCACAACGGCTCTGAACGCCTCGCGGCGTGCCAGGGAACTCGCCGCGCTCACTGACGGCACGACCGTCGACCTGATTGTCATCGGCGGCGGCATCACCGGCACCGGCATCGCGCTGGACGCGGCGAGCCGGGGCCTGTCGGTGGTGCTGGTGGAGAAGCACGATCTGGCGTTCGGCACCAGCCGGTGGAGCTCCAAGCTGGTGCACGGCGGACTGCGCTACCTCGCCACCGGCAACGTGGGCATCGCCCGGCGCAGCGCCGTCGAACGCGGAATCCTGATGACCCTCAACGCCCCTCACCTGGTGCGGGCGATGCCGCAACTGGTCCCGCTGCTGCCCGAGATGACCGCCGCCTCCCGGGCGCTGGTGAGGTTCGGGTTCGCCGCGGGTGACGGGCTGCGCAAGTTGGCCGGCACGCCGGCGGCGACGCTGCCGCGGTCCCGCCGGATCGATGCGCAACGCGCTGTCGCGCTGGCGCCGACGGTGCGCCGCGACGGCCTCGACGGTGCGCTGCTGGCCTATGACGGTCAGCTCGTCGACGACGCGCGGTTGGTCACCGCGGTCGCCCGTACCGCCGCGCAGCACGGCGCCAGGATCCTCACCCGGGTCGCGGCGTCGGATGCCACCCGCACCTCGGTAACCCTCACCGATGTGCAGACGGGGGAGACGACGGACGTCACCGCCCGCGCAGTCGTCAACGCCACCGGGGTGTGGGCCGGCGAGGTCGACGAATCCATCCGGTTGCGACCCAGCCGCGGCACCCATCTGGTGTTCGACGCCGCCGCGTTCGGCAATCCCACTGCGGCGCTGACCGTTCCGATCCCCGGCGAGATCAACAGGTTCGTGTTCGCGATGCCCGAGCAACTCGGTCGGGTGTATCTGGGGCTGACCGACGAGGACGCCCCCGGGCCGATCCCCGATGTGCCGCACCCGACCCCGTCGGACGTCGCGTTCCTGCTCGACACCGTCAACACCGCGCTGGACACTGCGCTCGGCCACGACGACATCGTCGGCGCCTACGCCGGCCTGCGCCCGCTGATCGACACCGGGTCGGGTCGTACTGCCGACGTGTCTCGCGAGCATGCGGTGACCGAATCGCCATCGGGGGTGATCAGCGTGATCGGCGGGAAACTGACCGAGTACCGATACATGGCCGAGGACGTCGTGGACCGTGCCGTGACGCTGCGCGGTCTGACCGCAGGAGTCTGTCGCACCCGGAGTCTGCCGTTGGTCGGCGCTCCGTCGAACCCGGTGGCCACGCTGCGGTCGCCGGCCGAACTCCCGAGCTCACTGGTGGCCCGCTACGGCGCAGAGGCGCCCAACGTGATCGCACAGGCCGGTTGCGAGCGACCCACCGATCCGGTCGCCGACGGCATCGACGTCACCCGGGCGGAGTTCGAGTACGCGGTGACCCATGAGGGCGCGTTCACCGTCGAAGACATCCTCGACCGGCGTACCCGCATCGGCCTGGTCGCCGGGGACCGGTCGCGCGCGGAAGCCGCGGCCGAGGAAATACTCGCCGGAACGGTATTCCAGCAGGGCAAATCCGAGTAACGGCCTGCTGGAATACAGTTCCGGCGGAAGGGCTTACAGCCCGGGACGGGTTTACAGCGGAATGTTCTTGTGGCGGCCGCGGCGCGCGGGTGCCTCGGCGAGCGCCTGGGTCAGCACGCTGCGGGTGTGCGACGGGTCGATCTTCGCGTCCACCACGCCGATCTCGATCGCCGAGTCGACGCCGCCGGCTATCTTCTCGTGCTCGACGGCGAGCTGTTCGTGCAGCGCCTCACGGTCCTCGGGAGCCGCGGCGGCCAGCTTCTTCTTGTGCAGGATGCCCACCGCGGCCTTGGCGCCCATGACGGCCACCTCGGCCTCCGGCCACGCGAACACCTTGGTGGCGTTCAGCGACCGCGAGTTCATCGCGATGTAGGCGCCGCCGTAGATCTTGCGGGTGACCAGCGTGACCCGCGGCACCGAGGACTCGCCGAACGCGTGCAGCAGCTTCGCGCCGCGGCGCACCACGCCGCCCCATTCCTGGTCCACGCCGGGCAGGTATCCGGGAACGTCCACGATCACCACCAGCGGGATCCCGAAGGCGTCACACAGCCGCACGAAACGCGCTGCCTTCTCCGCACTCTCGGAGTTCAGGCAACCGCCGAGACGCAGCGGGTTGTTGGCCAGCACACCGACGGTGCGTCCCGACAGCCGGCCCAGGCCGACCACCATCGACGGTGCCCACTTGCCCTGGAACTCCTCGAAGGGTGTGTCGCTGTCCAGCAGGGCGACGATCAGCGGGTGCACGTCGTAGGCGCGGCGTGACGAATCCGGGAGCAGCGCCTTGAGATCGGTGTCGCCGGCCTCGGCCTTGCTGCGGTCGAAATGCCCCTGCTGGCAGAAGTATCCGACCAGACGACGACCGCGGTCGTAGGCGTCGAGCTCGTCGGTGGCGACGATGTGGCACACGCCGGACTTCTTGTGGTGGGTGTCGGGGCCGCCGAGCGACGCCATGTCGACGTCCTCACCGGTCACGCTGCGCACCACGTCCGGTCCGGTGACGAACACCCGACCTTCCGGCGCCATGATGACGACGTCGGTGAGCGCGGGGCCGTAGGCGGCGCCACCGGCGGCGAAGCCGACCACCACCGAGATCTGCGGGATGTAGCCGGACGCGCGGATCATCGCCTCGAAGACCAGGCCGACCGCGTGCAGCGCCTTGACGCCCTCGGCGAGCCGGGCGCCGCCGGAGTGCCAGATGCCGACGATCGGGCTCTGCTCCTCGATGGCGACGTCGTAGGCGTTGACGATGTGCGCGCAACCCTCCACGCCCATGGCGCCGCCCATCACGGTGCCGTCGGTGCAGAATGCGATCGTCCGCACGCCGTTGACGGCGCCAGCCGCGGCCAGGATGCCCGAGCGGTCCCGCTCGTGGAGCAGTTCGACAGTGCCGTCGTCGAAGAACGTCGACAGCCTCAGCAGCGGATCACGCGGATCGAGTGATTCGTTTACCTCTTCGGGGGCCAGGCCATTCTCAATTGTCGTCATGTCATCTCCTGTCAGTACTTACCGAAGGCGAGTGCGACATTGTGCCCGCCGAATCCGAACGAATTGTTGATCGCGTACCGGAGTTCTCCGGTGCGCGGCTTCCCGGCCACCACGTCGAGGTCGATCTCGGGATCGAGGTTCTCGAGGTTCAACGTGGGCGGGATGATGCCATCGCGCAACGCCATCAGGGTCAGGATCGACTCCACCGCGCCGACAGCGCCGACGGAGTGGCCGAGCGCGGACTTCGGCGCGTACACCGCCGGGTGGTGACCGCCGAGCGCGTTGTTGATGGCCTTGCCCTCGGCGACGTCGCCGACGCTGGTGCCGGTGGCGTGTGCGTTCACGTGGTCGATGTCGGTGGGTTGCAGACCGCCCAGCTCGATGGCCCGCGACATCGCGTAGCCCGCGCGTTCGCCGTTGGGGTCGGGGGCCACCATGTGGAATCCGTCGGAGGTGATGCTCGCGCCCAGCAACCGCGCCAGCGGCTTGGCGCCCCGCGCCTTGGCGTGCGCCTCGGTCTCGATGACCATCAGCGCACCGGCCTCGCCGAAGACGAACCCGTCGCGGTCCTTGTCGAACGGGCGGCACGCACCGGCGGGGTTGTCGTTGTTGGTGGACATGACGATGCGCATCTGGGCGAACGCAGCGATCGGCACGGCCTCGATGCGCTGCTCGACGCCACCGCAGATCGCGATGTCGGCTTCGCCGAGCACGATATTGCGCCAGGCCTGGGCGATGCCCTCCGAGCCGGACGCGCACGCCGAGACCGGGGTGACGACGCCGGCTTTGGCGTGGCGGTCGAGCCCCACCACCGCCGACGGCCCGTTGGGCATGTACATCTGGACCGACAGCGGTGAGACGGCTTTGAGACCGCGTTCCCGCATGCCGTCGTAGGCGAACACCAGTGCTTCGGCGCCGCCGAGGCCGGTGCCGATCGACACCAACAGCCGATCGGTGTCGACCTCCGGCGCGCCCGCGTCGTCCCAGGCCCGCCGGCCCAGCACGGCGGCCATCTTCTGCACGTAGGACATCCGCCGGTTCTCGACCTTGGTCAGTTCCGACTCGAAGTCCTCCAGCAGGTGACCGCCGATGCGGACCGGAAGCTGGAACTGCTCGATGAAGGGATCCTCGAGCCTGCGGATGCCGCTCTGCCCATCCAGGAGCGCCTTCCAGGTCGCCTCGGCGTCGGTGGCCACACTCGTGGTCATCGCGATGCCGGTGACGACGACGTCCGGAAGTCCGTTACCTGTGGTAGCCGAAGGCATGGGTGAGCTGCGCGTCCTTTCTCCGATCAAACGTGTCGGTCGGGTCCCCTAGTAGCGACCGAAGGCCAATGCCACATTGTGGCCACCGAACCCGAACGAATTGTTGATGGCGTACTGGTATTCCCCATATCGAGGCTCACCCGCGACGACATCGAGACCGATCTCGGGGTCGGGTGTCTCGTAGTTGAGTGTCGGCGGGATGACACCGTCGCGCAGCGCGAGCACCGTCAGGATCGACTCCAGTGCGCCGACAGCGCCGATCGAGTGACCCAACGCCGACTTCGGCGCGTACACCGCGGCGTGTTCCACACCGGCGGCCCTGATGGCGTTGGCCTCGGCCAGGTCACCGATCGAGGTGGACGTGGCGTGCGCGTTGACGTGGCTGATGTCCTCGGCGGACAAGCCCGCTGTCTCCATCGCCCGCTTCATCGCGTGGGCGGCCCGCAGACCGTCCGGCGCCGGCGCCACCATGTGGTAAGCGTCCGACGAGATGCCTGCGCCGAGCAACCGGGCCAGGGGCTTGGCGCCACGGGCCTTGGCGTGCTCTTCGGTCTCGATGACCATCAGTGCGCCGGCTTCGCCGAAGACGAACCCGTCGCGATTCTTGTCGAACGGCCGCGACGCGCCTTCCGGATCGTCGTTACGGGTCGACATGGCGCGCATCATCGAGAACGCCGCGATGGGCAGTGCCTCGATGCCGCCTTCCACACCGCCGCAGACGGCGATGTCCGCATCACCCATGACGATCTGCCGCCAGGCGTGGGCGATGCCCTCGGACCCCGACGAGCACGCCGACACCGGGGTGATGACCCCGGCGCGGGCGCCCAGTGCGAGGCCGACGACGGCAGCGGCGCCGTTCGGCATGATCATCTGAACGGCGAGCGGGGACACCTTGCGGGGCCCGCCCTCGTTCATCGCGTCGTACGTCTCGACGATCTTCTCACCGCCGCCCAAACCGGTGCCGATGACCACCGCGAAGCGGTCCGGGTCGACCTCGGGCGAACCCGCGGTCTCCCAGAGCTGGTTGCCCAGGTACTTCGACATCCGCTGGACGTAGGACATCCGGCGCAGGTCGAGCCGCGTCATCAGCGGGTCGAGCGGTTCCTTCAGGTGCCCACCGATCTTGACCGGCAGGTCCCACTTGGTGATGAAGTCGTCCTCGAGGACGTGGATTCCGCTCTCGCCGGCCAACAAGCCCTTCCACGTGCTCTCGATGTCCGCCGCGATCGACGTCGTCGCTGTTACAGCGGTCACCACCACATTGGGGTAACCGCCGTTAGCAGTGGAAGGTCTGGTCACTTGTCACCCGTGATCTGCGCCCGGATGGCCGCGGCGGCTTCGGGGTTCTCAGCCTCGAGCTTCTGGATGTACGCGACGACGTCGCCGACGGTGCGCAGGCCGGCGAGGTCCTCGTCGGGGATCTTCACGCCGTACTTGTCCTCGGTCTGCACAGCGATCTCGACCATCGACAGCGAGTCGATGTCCAGGTCGTCGACGAACGACTTCTCGGGCGTGACCTCGGAGGGCTCGATACCGGTGACCTCTTCGATGATCTCGGCGAGGCCGGCAATGATTTCGTCCTGAGTGGCGGGCACGGTGGCTCCTTCTATCTGTGTGTTGTTACTTGTTGCGGAACGTACGAACTGCGGGGATGTGATGGTCAGTTGCGGAGAGATTCCACAAGTCCGTCCAGATCGGCGGGGGACTTGATGGGGTGGGTCGGGGTTCCCTTCAATTCGCGTTTGGCGATCCCGGTCAGCGTTCCCGCTGGGGGAAACTCGATGATCGCCGAGTTGTCCGCTTTCTCGAACAACTCGCGCATGGTCGCGGTGCACAGATCCCAACGGACCGGCTTGGTCATCTGCGCCACCAGCTTGGTCATCGCATCGGCGGCGGAGGAGACTGGGCGGCCGTCGGCGTTCGACAGCAGCTTGACGTGGGGCGCGGAGATCTCAGCCGGCGCGATTCGATCGGCAACCGCGGTGTACCCGGCAAGCGCTGAGGTCATGTATTGGGTGTGGAACGCGCCGGCAGTGGCGAGGCGACGGACCCGGGCCCGCGCCGGCGGATCCTCGGCCAGCTTCTCCAGTGCCGACACCGCGCCTGCGGCGACGATCTGCCCGGCTGCGTTGCGGTTGGCGGGAACGAGGTCCAGGGCCTCCAGGCGGGCGAGCACCTCGGCCTCGTCGCCGCCGAGCAGCGCCGACATCCCGGTGGGCTCGAGTGCGCAGGCCTTGGCCATCTCGGCGCCGCGGGTGGCGGCCAGCGAGACGGCCTCGTCGGCCGAGATCATGCCGGCGATCGCATAGGCGGCGATCTCACCGACCGAGTGTCCTGCCGCGATGATCGTGGTGTCCTGGTCGCTGTCGGCCAGGTTCGCGCGCTTGGTGAGCTCCTCGTGGGCGAGCAGCGTCGCCGCCACGACGAGCGGCTGCGTCACCGCCGTGTCGGTGATCTCTTCGGCGGTGGCGGTGGTGCCCAGGCGGGCCAGGTCGAGGCCGCTGATGTCGGACCACCCCGCAATGCGCTCGGCAGCTCCGGGCAGCTCGAGCCAGTCGTCGAGCATGCTGGGAGTCTGCGAACCCTGTCCGGGCGCGAGGAAGGCAAGCACAGTCTTCTGGGGCACGTCTCTAAGGAAACATTGAGAAGTCGGTTTTGCACGGTGTAAGAGATTATGAACCTTGTCTTAAGTTTTTGTAGGTACTCCACAAAACCGCATGTGATGGGACTCCACTGAGACCGGACTGCAATCTGTCATGCGCCCGTTTGGTCAGCGGGTGTGACTGGAGTAACACCTGCGGCCTGTGCGGATCCGCCGACCGCAGAGGTCGACTGCTGAGCCTGGCGGGTCAGCCGGCCCACCGTGGAGGCCACCCGCAACACATAGGAGTCGCGCGGAACCGTGGGATCGCGGCCGGTGAAATCCGCGATCCGTTTGAGTCGGTACCTGACGGTATTTGGATGAACGAACAATTTGCGTGCGCAGGCCTCGATGGCGCCGCCGGAGTCCAGGTAGGCGTCCAACGTCTCCATCAGTGCCGGACCGGCGTCCGAGAGCGGTCGCATCACCTCGGCTTCGAGTGCCACCGCCGCGGTGGCGTCACCCAGCAGTGCGCGCTCGGGCAGCAACTCGCGGGCCGCCACCGGCCGCGGGGCGCCCGCCCAGCCGGCCACGGCGTTCATCC
>NZ_JBAUJB010000207.1:0-1597 GCF_049683355.1 Mycobacterium sp. | reverse complement strand
GCGCCGACCCGGTTGCTGCTCCTTCGTCACGGGCAGACCGAACTGTCGGTCCAGCGCCGCTACTCCGGACGGGGCAACCCGGAGCTGACCGATCTCGGTGCACGGCAGGCGGAGGCGGCCGCGCAGTACCTCGGGGTGAACGGCGGTATCGCCGCCGTCGTGTCCTCTCCGTTGCGGCGGGCTCACGACACCGCCTCGGCAGCGGCCGGGAAGTTGGGCCTCGACGTCGTGGTCGACGAGGACCTGATCGAGACCGACTTCGGTGCGTGGGAAGGACTCACGTTCGGCGAAGCCGCCCAGCGCGATCCGGAGCTGCACCGCAGCTGGCTGCGCGACACCTCGGTGCCGCCGCCGGGCGGGGAGAGCTTCGACGCCGTCGCCACTCGGGTACGTATCGCCCAGCAGCGGATCATCACCGAACACAGTGGCCAGACGGTCCTGGTGGTCTCGCACGTGACGCCGATCAAGACCCTGCTGCGAGTGGCGCTCGATGCCGGTCCGGCGATTCTGTACCGGCTGCACCTCGACCTCGCATCGCTGTCGATCGCTGAGTTCTACCCGGACGGCGCGGCATCGGTGCGGCTGGTCAATCAGACCGCCTACTTGTGATCAGTGTGCAGGTGTGCCCGCTCACCGTGTGCGCCGAACAGCGCGATCGCTTCCACCGGGCCGTCGACGACGCCGAACCAGTGCGGCGTCCACGTCGAGAACTCCACGGCCTCACCGGGTTCGATGACGAAGTCACGGTCACCGAGGATCAGCCGAAGCCGCCCGGACAGCACGTACATCCAGTCGTGCCCTTCGTGGACCGGTAGCTCGGCGGGTGGGGTGCGCCGCCGCGCGCTGACCCGGAGTTTGAACGCGTGGAGTCCGCCTGCCGGGCCCTGGCGGGTCAACGGCCAGTAGGTGACCAGATGGCGGGTGTGTGAACCCCCTCGCACCCGCGGGTCGGGCGCTTCGGGGGCGCTGAGCAACTCGTCGGTGCTCACCGACAGTGCAGCGGCCAACCGGGGCAGGTGGTCGAGAGCCAGACGGCGCTTGCCGGATTCCAAGCGGCTGAGCGTGGAGACGTCGATGTTGGACCTGCCGGCGACGTCGTCGAGCGTCATGCCCCGCTGCTGCCGTAGTTCCCGCAGTCGGCGCCGCACCCGGAGATCCACGCTGTCCTCGTCTTTTGCCTCCATGGCAAGCTAGCTTGGCATTGATGCGGTGTTTGGGCAAGCTCGGGTCATGGAAAATGATTGGGAGTGCCTGGTCGTCGGCGGCGGAGCTGCGGGACTGAGCGCCGCGCTGGTGCTCGGTCGGGCCCGACGGCGCACGCTGCTCGTTGATGCCGGCCGACAGAGCAACCTCGCGGCCAAGGGGATCGGCGGCCTGCTGGGTCACGATGGGCGGCCCGCCACCGAGTTGTACGAGCTGAGCAGAAAAGAGCTGCAACAGTATCCGAGCGTCGAGGTGCGAAGCGGGGAGGTGCGCACCGCCCAGCGCCGCGACGGCGGATTCGACATCGAGCTGGCCGACGGCAGCCACGAGCGCGTCAAGCGGGTGCTGCTGGCGATGGGGATGGAGTACCGCCCACCACCACTGCCCGGTCTAG
>NZ_JBAUJB010000206.1:0-52144 GCF_049683355.1 Mycobacterium sp. | reverse complement strand
GCCGACGCGGGCCGGCCGGAGAGCGCGGTGCGGGTCGTCGCGGCTCTTCCGGTGGCCGTCACCGACGACGTCGATGCCGCGCGTCGCCAAGCGGCCGAGCAGTTCGCGATGTACGGCACGCTGCCGTCCTACCGCGCGATGCTGGACCGCGAGGGCTACGCGGGGCCGGAGGACGCGGCGATCATCGGTGACGAGCAGACGGTTTCGCAGCGCCTGGACGAGCTGGCGGCGGCCGGTGTCGACGAGTTCGTCGGGGCCCCGTTCGACGAGTCCGCCGAAGGCCGTGCACGCACCCGCGCGCTGATCCGTACCAAGGAGAGCTGACCGAAAAACGGGCTGGTGTGACATCACTCACAGGCGTAGCATCGGTTCCACGACGGGTTCGGGAGTGACTGATCCAAAGAGCCGGCAAGGGATGAGAGTCGGCCGCGTGAGACGAAGAAAACGCACCCAATAGTCCTCCCGAACCCGCCCTTATGTCCGGGTTCAGCCCGCGAGCAGACACAAAGTCGTGTGCTTCACCCGCAACCGGCGCAAGTTTGCGTCTGCTCGCCGGTGCGACAGGGCCCCCAATGCAAGACGCCCCCGGGAAGAGTCCGGGGGCGTCTTGTGTACGGCGACGAGCCTAGAAGGCGGCTTCGTCCAGTTCCATGACCTCGTTGTCGAGGTTATCCACGATGGACCGGGTGCTGGTGAGCAGCGGCAGGAAGTTCTTCGCGAAGAACGACGCCACCGCGACCTTGCCCTCGTAGAACGCGCGGTCGTCGCCGGTGGCGCCGGCGTCGAGCTTCTCGATCGCCACCGCCGCCTGCTGCTGCAGCAGCCAGCCGATGACCAGATCCCCGACGCTCATCAGGAAGCGCACCGATCCCAGACCCACCTTGTAGATGCTCTGCGGATCCTCCTGCGAGGCCATCAGGTAGCCGGTCAGGGTGGCCGCCATGCCCTGGACGTCTTCCAGCGCGGTCGCCAGCAAGGCACGCTCTGCCTTGAGGCGGCCGTTGCCGGCCTCGGCCTTGACGAACTGCTCGATCTGGCCGGCGACGTGCGCCAGGGCGACACCCTTGTCGCGGACGATCTTGCGGAAGAAGAAGTCCTGCGCCTGGATGGCAGTGGTGCCCTCGTAAAGCGAGTCGATCTTGGCGTCGCGGATGTATTGCTCGATCGGGTAGTCCTGCAGGAATCCGGAACCGCCGAAGGTCTGCAGGCTCTCGGTGAGCTTGGCGTACGCCTGCTCCGAGCCCACGCCCTTGACGATCGGCAGCAGCAGGTCGTTGACCTTGACCGCCAGCTCCGGCTCGATGCCGTGCAGTTCCTTGGCCACCGCCGCGTCCTGATGGGTCGCGGTGAACAGGTACAGCGCACGCAGGCCCTCGGCGTAGGCCTTCTGGGTCATCAGCGAGCGACGCACGTCCGGGTGATGCGTGATGGTCACTCGGGGCGCGGTCTTGTCGGTCATCTGGGTCAGGTCGGCGCCCTGCACCCGCTCCTTGGCGTACTCCAGTGCATTGAGATAGCCGGTGGACAGCGTGGCGATGGCCTTGGTGCCCACCATCATCCGGGCCTGCTCGATGACGTCGAACATCTGGGCGATGCCGTCGTGCACCTCGCCCACCAGCCAGCCCTTGGCCGGGACGCCGTGCTGGCCGAGCGACAGCTCGCACGTCGTGGAGATCTTCAGGCCCATCTTGTGCTCGACGTTCGTGACGAACACGCCGTTGCGCTCACCCGGCTCGCCGGTTTCGGGGTCGAACAGGAACTTCGGTACGAAGAACAGCGACAGCCCCTTGGTGCCCGGGCCGGCGCCTTCGGGGCGGGCCAGCACCAGATGCATGATGTTCTCGAACAGGTCGTCGGAATCGGCCGAGGTGATGAACCGCTTCACGCCGTCGATGTGCCAGGTGCCGTCGGGCTGCTGGACGGCCTTCGTGCGGCCGGCGCCGACATCGGAGCCGGCGTCCGGCTCGGTGAGCACCATCGTCGAGCCCCAGCCGCGTTCGGCGGCCAGCACGGCCCACTTCTTCTGCTCCTCGGTGCCGAGGTTGTGGAAGATCCCGGCGAATCCGGCGCCCATCGCGTACATGTACACCGCGGGGTTGGCGCCGAGGATGTGCTCCTGCAGCGCCCAGGACAGCGCGCTGGGCATCGGCGTTCCGCCGAGCTCCTCACTGATCGTCAGCTTGTCCCAGCCACCGTCGGTCACGGCGCGCACGGACTTCTTGAAGGCCTCGGGCAGCTTCACGCTGTGGGTCTGGGGATCGAACACCGGCGGATTGCGGTCGCCCTCGGCGAACGACTCCGCCACCGGGCCCTCCGCCAGCTTGGCCATCTCGCCCAGCATCTCGACCACGGTGTCGGCGTCCAGGTCGGCGTACTCGCCCTGACCCAGCGCCTTGTCGACTCCGAGGACCTCGAACAGGTTGAATACCTGGTCACGGACATTGCTCTTGTAGTGGCCCACTATTCCTCCTCGATGAGAACGCCACATGCGGTTGGGTACTTCGGCTAAGTTACCCACCAGTAACTGTGTCCGACTATACCGCTCGGTAACTTCAACGCAAAGCGACTGTGAGCAATTTCCGGCCCTCACCCGACCCGGCAGTTGGGTGGGCGCCCCATTCGCCACGGTTTCGACCTCTGAGCTGCAGCTATCCATTGCTGTGATGATGGTCACGTCCTGGCTCGATAGGGTGTTCGGATACAGACGGCAATCGGGGTCGCGGTGTGGGGGACAGGCAATATGGGAGCGACCTCGATCCGGTCGTTGACGGCCTTTCCCGGGCTCCGGTTGACAGGTGTCATCACGTCGTCGCAGGACAAGGCCGGGGTCGACGCTGCTGTCCTCGCCGGTGTGGAGGGTGACACCGGGGTCACCGCGTCCACCGACATCGATGCGGTTCTGAACGGCTGTGACGCCGTCGCCTACATGGCCTCCGGCGACATCCGTCCGGACGAGGCCGTCGCCGACATCGAACGGTGCCTGCGCGCCGGCTCGCTTGTCGTCACGCCGTCGCTGTACTCGCTGTACGACCCGCGCTCCGCGCCGCCGGAGTGGGTGCAACGCCTCACCGCTGCCGCCGAGGAGGGAGGGGTGACGTTGCTGGTCAGCGGCGTGGACCCGGGTTGGGGCAACGACGCGCTGGCGGTGACCGCCGCGGGACTGTGCACCAGGATCAAATCGATCCACTGTCAGGAGATCTTCGACTACTCCACCTATGACCAGCCCTACGCGGTGAAGGTGTCGTGTGGTTCGGGACGCCCATGGGCCCAGATGACCCAGTGCCGATGATGCTGCTGCCGTCCATCCCGACGATGGTCTGGGGCGGCAACCTGAGGCTCATCGGCCGTGGCCTCGGGCTGGAGATCGATGACATCACCGAGGAGGTGCAGCGCCGCCCGCTCGAAGAGTCCGTCGACACCGTGATGGGCCGGTTCGACAAGGGCACCCAGGGCGCCTTCTGGCTCAAGGTGATCGGGTGGTCCGACGGACGCGAGCGCATCGTCATCGACCACAATCACCCGGATCCATGAATCCTGCGCACCCGATTGGCCCTACCCCGATGAGGGGTGTCGGCCACCACCGGCGTCACGTTACCGTCCCCGGCCGACGCTGACTGCGGCGTGTGATGATGGAGGCGATGACCGGTTCACACACCAATTCGGGAACCAACCTCAGCCCGTCGTCCCTGCGGGAGGCGTTCGGGCATTTCCCGTCCGGCGTCATCGCGATCGCCGCCGAGGTCGACGGCATCCGGGTGGGCTTGGCGGCCAGCACCTTCGTGCCGGTCTCCCTCGATCCGCCGCTGGTGTCGTTCTGCGTGCAGAACACCTCGACGACGTGGCCCCGCCTGCAGGAGGTGCCCTACCTGGGCATCAGCGTGCTCGGGGAGTCGCACGACGCGACCGCGCGGGCCTTGGCTGCCAAGACCGGCGACCGGTTCGCGGGCCTGGAAACGGCATCCAGTGAACGCGGCGCGGTGTTCGTGCACGGCACCAGCGTGTGGTTGGAAAGCGCCATCGAACAGTTGATCCCCGCCGGCGACCACACCATCGTGATTCTGCGGGTCAGCGACATCACCGTGCATCCGGACGTGCCGCCGATCGTGTTCCATCGCAGCACGTTCCGCAGGCTCGGCGCCTGAGGCGCGTCGGACACCGCCTGAGGCGCATCGGACACCGCCCGGCTAGGGCCGGGCGCCGAGTTCCTCGCGGTAATGCGTGACGCGTTGATCCAGTTCGGCGGCGTCTGCGCTGCGGCCCTCCCTGCGGGCCAGCTCGGCGCGGGTGCTCAGCTCGCGGATCGCGGTGCGAATGTCGTTGATGCTTTGGGGCTCTCGGATCGACATATGAGCTGCCTTTCTCCAGTGATTGGCTGCTTCCTGGAGACTACCCCCGCACCGCGGGTCTATATGCCTGCATGGCCGTCTGTCTTCGGCAGCGCGGTCAGATCGTCCACCGGGCGGCGGGTACGTCCCTGCCGGTCGACGATCGAGAACCCTTCCCTGGCCCAGTACTCGAAACCGCCGATGAGTTCCCGGACCCGCTGGTAACCCATCTCGCTCAGCGTGAGTGCGGCCCGGGTGGCGCCGTTGCATCCAGGCCCCCAGCAGTAGACGACGATGTCGGCGCCACGGTCGGGCAGCTCGGTGCCGGCGCGCTGCGCCAGCTCGGCGCCGGGGATGTGCAGGGCGCCTGGCAGGTGGCCGCGGTCCCACGCCGCCGCTGACCGGGTGTCCACCACCATCGGTGCTCGGCCCGCTGCCCGGGCCGCGGCGAGGTCGGCGGAGTCGATCTCATGGGCGAGCTTGGCGGTGAAGAACGCGCGAGCCGACAACCCGCGGTCGGCAGTGGTATCGGTCATGAAGACATCGAACAACGGCGAAGCGACCGGGAGAACGGGCGTCGTCCGCGATTTCGGTCCGGCCGCCGCGATATCGACGGAATATCGGGCCGAAGACCGGCGGATCGACGTTCCAGGCTAGTTCCCCAGGGGCGGTGCCCCGCCGTGGTGTACGAAAATTTGGTCGCGACTCACCTTGGCATCCGTCGTGCTGGTGATCGTTGAGAGCCCTGGTGGGATTGCCTGGTTGGGGGAACACTGGTGTGGTGTTTCGGTCGACCCCGGACGCTCTATGGTGCCGGTGAGCCTGCGGGCTAGTTTGGTGGCGGAGGGCATGTTTGACATCCGCGGGAGCCGTGGATTGTTGCCTGTTGAGCACGCGTGTCAGAATCCTGTTTCACCCCGCCCTCCCCGGAACACGTTCCTATACAAGCGAGTTCGGACGTGAGTCCGGGAACGGTGGTTTGTGATGGATGTGGTGCATCCGCGATGTGCGGGTATCGATATCTCCAAGCGTGACGCGAAGGTGTGCGTGCGGATCCAGGGAGTCGGCAAGAGACGCACCGCGTCGACGGTGACGAGTTGGGGTGCGATGACCAACCAGATCCTGGCCCTGCGTGAACACCTGATCGAACAGAACATCACCTGTGTGGTGATGGAGGCCACCAGCGATTATTGGCGACCGTTCTACTATCTGCTCGAAGAACATGTCGAGGTGATGCTGGTCAACGCCCGTGACGTGAAGAACGTGCCCGGACGCAAAACCGATGTCTCTGATGCCGCCTGGCTGGCCGATCTGGGCGCCCATGGGTTGGTGCGGGCTTCGTTCGTGCCGCCAGAACCGATCCGGGCGCTACGCGATCTGACCCGGGCCCGCACTGTGATCACCGGGGAACGCACCCGGGAGATCCACCGCCTCGAAAAGCTCCTCGAAGACGCCGGGATCAAGCTGTCGTCGGTGGCCACCGACATCACCGGCGTGTCGGGGCGGTTGATGTTGGCAGCTCTGATCGACAGACGCGACGATCCCGCAGTGATCGCCGATCTGGCCAAACGTCGGCTGCGCTCGAAGATCCCTGCACTGCGCGAGGCCCTCAACGGGCACTTCACCGCGCACCACGCGTTCATGGCCCAACTGTTTCTTGACCGCATCGACGCCCACACCGCCGACATCGAACGTCTCTCGTCGCGCATCGAGGAGGCGATGCAACCTTTTGCCGCAGCCCGGGAGTTGTTGTGCAGCATCCCGGGCGTCTCGACAACCATCGCTGAGGTGTTCGTGGCCGAAACCGGCGCCGATATGAACGTGTTCCCCACCGCCGGGCATCTGGCGTCGTGGGCGGGCACCGCACCTGGCTGCAACGAGTCCGCCGGCAAGGTGAAATCGACCAAGACCCGCCACGGAAACCGCTACCTCAAGGGCGCCCTGGGCATCGCGGCATTGGCGGCCTCGCGGTCCAAGGGAACCTACTTCTCGGCGAAGTACAAGCGGATCGCCCCCCGTCGCGGTCCGATGAAAGCCCTCGTCGCCGTCGAACACGCCATGCTCGTCGCCGCCTGGAACATGCTGCGCAACGGCGAGTACTACCGCGACCCCGGCGCCGACTACTTCACCCGGCATGTCCCCGCCAAAACCAAAGCACGCGCGATCGGACAACTCGAATCATTGGGCTACCGCGTCACCCTGCAACCCCTGGCCGACACCGCATAACCACACAGGCTCTCCAACCCACCGTCGGCGGGTCACCGAAACCTGCGCTCACCAGCTTGTGGTCACCTATATTTTCGTGTCAGGGGCGCATCTCGTAGGCGCCGTCGTAACCGCGCACCTGCTCCCAGACCCGGCCGAAGCGGTCGGGGTCGGCGACCGGCTTGCGGACGGCCGACAGCGCCCACGCCTGTTGTGAGGGCGTGGAACTCGGCTTCCCGTGCAGGGCGATGGCGTAGGCCGAGAAGTCGCGGACCGCGACGTCGAAGATCTGGTCCAACAGGTCACGATCGAGCCCGGTCAGCTCGGCCTGCTCCAGGATCAGCTGGCCGTAGACCACCAGCGTGAACAGATGCCCGACGACCAGGACGAAGTCCAGGTCTGCCTGTTGGTCGGCGTCGGGTGCAGCAGCGGTCAGCAGCGCCTTGAACGCGTTGGCCTGTTCGTAGAACCGGGCGACGTTCGGAACATCGGAGTGCCTCTCGTAGACCGGGGCCCAGTCCGCGAACCGCACCTTCGACGCACCACGGGCCGGGCCCTGCGACCAGAAGAACACGTCGTCGGCCCGATCGTGGCGGGTGCCGATCTCCGGGTAGTCCGCCGGGTCGAACATGTAGTTCGGCATGAACTTCAGGATCTGCGCCACGTTGACATGCACCGTGCCCTCCAGGCGCGGCAGCGCCCCGATCAGGCGGGCCGCCTCACTGAAGTAGGTGTTCTTCTCGAAACCCTTGGCGGCCAGCACATCCCACAGCAGCGTGATGACCTTCTCGCCTTCGGAGGTGACCTTGGACTTGGTCACCGGGTTGAACAGCAGGTATCGGCGGTCCTCGAGGCCGGCGCTGCGGAAGTAGTCGATCGCCCGGTCGCTGAACAGCTTCATCGCGATCAGCCGGGTGTAGGCGTCGACGAAGCTCGCGCGCACGTGCGGAAAGTCGGTCACCGGGTTGCCGTACAGGATGCGGTTGTTGGCGTGGGTGATCGCTTCGTAGAACGCGTGCTCACACATCCCGATCGAGCCGCTGCACAGGTTGAACTTGCCGACGTTGACGGTGTTCAGAGCCGCCGAGAAAGCCTCGGGACCGGTGCACAGGATGTCCTCCTCGTACACCGGGTAGTCGTTGAGCCGGAAGTTGCTGACGAACATCTGGCCATGGACGACGTTGTCGATCAGCTCGTAGTTCTCGTGGCCGCTGTCGGCGACGAACCAGATGTAGCCGTCGGCGCCGTCGACGTCGGTGCGGCGCCCGAAAACCGACACCATCCCGGCGACGTTGCCGTTGCCGATGTAGTACTTCTCGCCGGAAGCCCGGAACGCCGGCCCTTCCGGCGACGCGCTGCCTTCCTCGGACGGGCCCGGCATCAGCAGCAGGTCGGTGTTGTAGATGTCGGCGCCGTGTTCGCGTTCGGACAACCCGAACGCCATCACACCACCGGCTTCGAGTTGCGCGGCCGCCTTCTCCTTGGCCTTGACGTTGTCGCTCTGCCAGATCGGTCCGAGCCCGAGGATCGTGACCTGCTCGGCGTACCAGTACGACAACCCGTAGAACCCGAGGATCTCGCTCAGCACCGCGTTGCGCGAGGTGTCCCAGCGCTTGTTCGAATCACCGTCGGCGAACTCCGACGGGGTCAGGAAGGTGGCGAACAGCCGCTCGCGTTTGACGAAGTCCAGGAAGTCGCTGACCCAGGTCGCTTCCAGGTCGTCACGGAGCAGCCTGACCTTCCCGCGATCCTCGAACCAGTCGATGAGGGCGCGCAGCTGACGCCGGGACTGCGGATCGAGGTGCGCCGGGTCGAAGGTGTTCGGGTTGAGCAGCAGTCCGCTGGAGGTCGGCATGCGTCGAACCTAGCGCCTGTGCCCGGAGCCGAACCGCCGTATCGGTGGGATCATCGGCGACATGCCAGATGTTCAACAGGTTGCGCTGGACCGTACCGACGAGGCGATCCTTCAGGCGCTGCAGACCGACGGCCGGATGAGCACCGCGGACCTGGCGCGCGCCGTGTCGCTGTCGGCGAGCGCGACGGCCGATCGGGTCCGGCGGCTCGTCGACGCCGGGGTGATCACCGGTTATGTGGCCAAGGTCGCGGCCCCCGCGCTGGGCTACCCGATCACGGCGTTCGTCCGGCTCGCGTACCTGTCGGGCAACTACAAACCGCTGCACGACCTGCTGGACGTCACCCCGGAGGTCATCGAGGCCCACCACGTGACGGGCAACGACTGCTTCATCATGAAGGTGCTCGCGCGCTTGATGTCCGACCTGGAGCGCATCACCGGAAGGATCGCGACGCTGGGGACGATCACCACCAGCGTCGTCTACTCGAGCCCGCTCACCGGGCGTCGGCTCTCCCCGGCCTGAAGGCGATGATCAGGCATGCACGTCGCGCATGCCCACCGCGCCTCGAAGCCCCGAGCAGTTCACACAGCCCACGCAGCCGATGCAGCCCGCGACCGCCGCACTGCCCGCGGTGGCGATCGACCCGGCGACAGCGGCGCTTCCCGACGTCGCTATCGACCCCGCGACGGCATAGCTGTTCGCGGTCTCTCCCGAGCGGACGACCGCTGCCGAGTCCGCCACCGCGGCTACTTGCGTCGGAAGATCTTGTCGCCCAGCCAGACCACCGGGTCGTACTTGCGGTCGGCCGCGCGTTCCTTCATCGGGATCAGCGCGTTGTCTGTGATCTTGATGTGCTCGGGGCACACCTCGGTGCAGCACTTGGTGATGTTGCAGAAGCCCAGGCCGTTTTCTTCCTGGGCCTGCTCGGCGCGACGGTCCTTGGTGTCCAGCGGATGCATGTCCAGCTCGGCCTGACGCATCAGGTAGCGCGGGCCGGAGAACGCTTCCTTGTTCTCCTCGTGGTCACGCACCACGTGGCAGACGTTCTGGCACAGGAAGCACTCGATGCACTTGCGGAACTCCTGGCTGCGGTTCACGTCCTCCTGCTGCATCCGGTACTCGCCGGGCTGCAGGTCCTTCGGCGGCGTGAACGACGGGATCTCCCTGGCCTTCTCGTAGTTGAACGACACGTCGGTGACCAGATCGCGCATCACCGGGAAGGTCCGCAGTGGCGTCACCGTCACCGTCTCGTCCTCACCGAAGGTGGACATCCGCGTCATGCACAACAGCCGCGGTCGGCCGTTGATCTCGGCCGAGCAGGATCCGCACTTGCCCGCCTTGCAGTTCCAGCGCACCGCCAGATCGGGTGTCTGGGTGGCCTGCAGCCGGTGGATGATGTCGAGCACCACTTCACCCTCGTTGACCTCGACGGTGAAGTCCTGCAGACCGCCACCGCTGACGTCGCCCCGCCAGACCCGCAAGCTTGCGTTGTAGGGAGCCATGGTCAGCCCTTCCGTTCCGGGTGCTCGGCGATGTGATCGTCGGTGTAGTACTTCTCGAGTTCGGACAGTTCGAAACACTCCAGCAGATCGGCCCGCATCGGGGGCTGTTCTTCGGCGGTCACGGTGACTCCGGGAACCAGGGCGTCACCGGTGGCGGCCTCGCTGGTGCGACACACCAGCAGCTTGTTGCGCCACGTGTTGTCCATCTGCGGGTAGTCGTCGCGGGTGTGCCCGCCGCGACTCTCGGTGCGCTGCAGCGCAGACTTGGCCACGCACTCGCTGACCAGCAGCATGTTGCGCATGTCGAGCGCCAGGTGCCAGCCCGGGTTGAACACCCGGCCGCCTTCGACCGTCACCCGGTGCACCCGCTCCTTGAGCTCCTCGAGCTTGGCGAGTGCCTCATTGATCTCGTCTTCCTTGCGGATGATGCCGACGAGGTCGTTCATCGACTGCTGCAGCTCGGCGTGCAAGGTGTACGGGTTCTGCGGATCCTCGGTCGAGTCGAAGGGCAGCAGGGCCATCTTCGTCGCCTCGTCGAGAGCCTCTTCGGAAACCTTGGGCCGTTCTTCCTGCAGGGCCCGCACGTAGTCGGAGGCCCCGAGCCCGGCTCGCCGGCCGAACACCAGCAGGTCCGACAGCGAGTTGCCGCCGAGCCGGTTGGAGCCGTGCATGCCGCCGGCGCACTCGCCCGCCGCGAACAGGCCCGGTGTCGCCGCCGCGCCGGTGTCCGGGTCGACCTCGATGCCGCCCATCACATAGTGACAGGTCGGGCCGACCTCCATCTCGTCCTTGGTGATGTCCACCTCGGCCAGCTCGATGAACTGGTGGTACATCGAGGGCAGCCGCCTGCGGATCTCCTCGGTCGGCATCCTGGAGGCGATGTCGAGGTAGACGCCACCGTGGGGCGAGCCGCGGCCTTCCTTTACCTCGGTGTTGATGGCGCGGGCCACCTCGTCCCGGGGAAGCAGGTCAGGGGTGCGGCGCGCGGAGTCGTTGTCCTTGAGCCACTGGTCGGCTTCTTCTTCGGTCTCGGCGTACTGGCCTTTGAACACGTCGGGGATGTAGTCGAACATGAACCGCTTGCCCTCGGAGTTCTTCAGCACCCCGCCGTCGCCGCGCACGCCCTCGGTGACGAGGATGCCCTTCACCGACAGCGGCCAGACCATCCCGGTCGGGTGGAACTGGATGAACTCCATGTTGATCAGGCCGGAACCCGCCCGCAGTGCCAGGGCGTGACCGTCGCCGGTGTACTCCCACGAGTTCGACGAGACCTTGAACGACTTGCCGATGCCACCGGTGGCCAGCACCACGGCGGGCGCCTCGAACAGCACGAACTTGCCGGTCTCGCGGTAGTAGCCGAACGCCCCGGCGATCTTGTCGCCGTCCTTGAGCAGGTCGGTGATCGCGCACTCGTGGAAGACCCGGATCCGGGCCTCGTAGTCGCCGAGTTCGGCCTTGTCCTCCTGCTGCAGCGAGACGATCTTCTGCTGCAGGGTGCGGATGATCTCCAGCCCGGTGCGGTCGCCGACGTGGGCGAGGCGCGGGTAGGTGTGGCCGCCGAAGTTGCGCTGGCTGATCTTGCCGTCCTTGGTGCGGTCGAACAGCGCACCGTAGGTCTCGAGCTCCCAGACGCGATCGGGGGCTTCCTGCGCATGCAGTTCGGCCATCCGCCAGTTGTTGAGGAACTTGCCGCCGCGCATGGTGTCACCGAAGTGCACCTGCCAGGAGTCCTTGGTGTTGACGTTGCGCATGGCTGCGGCGCAACCGCCCTCGGCCATCACCGTGTGGGCCTTGCCGAACAACGACTTGGTCACCACCGCCACGCGCAGGCCCCGCTCGCGGGCTTCGATCACCGCACGCAGACCCGCACCACCGGCACCGATCACGACGACGTCGTAGTCGTGCCGTTCCAGGTCACTCATCCGTGTAAACCTCACTAAGTCTCTGCATCAATGTCTCTGAATCCACTGTCAGCCAATGAATCTCAGGTCGGAGAACCATCCCGCGGACACCGCCATGACGTAGAAGTCGGTCAGCATCAGCGTGCCCAGCGTGATCCAGGCGTACTGCTTGTGCCGGACGTTGAGCCTGCTGATCTGGGTCCACGTCCAGTAACGGACGGGGTGTTTGGAGAAGTGCTTGAGCCTGCCACCAACGACGTGTCTGCAGGAGTGGCAGGAGATCGTGTAGGCCCACAGCAGGACGACGTTCGTGACCAGGACCACGTTGCCCAGGCCGAAGCCGAAACCGGACGGCGAGTGGAACGCGCGGATCGCGTCGTAGGTGTTGATCAGCGAGATGATCACGGCGAGGTAGAAGAAGTACCGGTGAGCGTTCTGGATGAGCAGCGGGAAGCGGGTTTCGCCGGTGTACTTCGCGTGTGGTTCGGCGACCGCGCAGGCAGTCGGGGCCTGCCACACCGTCCGGTAGTAGGCGCCGCGGTAGTAGTAGCAGGTCAGCCGGAACAGCAGCAGGAAGGGCAGCGACATCGCCGCGTAGGGCAACCACCAGACGTCGGGCAGGAACTGGCCGAAGTGGCTGGCCTCGGGCAGGCACCCGGTGCTGACACACGGTGAGTAGAACGGCGTCAGGTAGTGGTAGTCGGCGACGTAGTAGTGGTCCTGCATGAACGCCCGAACCGTCGCGTAGATGATGAACGCGGCGAACCCCAGATCGGTGATGATGGGGGACTTGAGCCAGTTGTCTGTGCGCAGTGTGCGTTTGGAGATCTGCGCGCGTCCAGGCGAAAAAACGCCGGTCGCTTTGCGGTCGGCGGTAGGTGCGCTCACGGTTGCCTTTCTATGCTGTTATGCCACCGGTCGCGGTCCGTGATTCACGGCACGCGGCGCTCATCGCGTCCCGCCGAGACCTTCGTCGTCGACGCCGCGCCAGAATTCCCTGTCGTACTGGGTATCCGGAATCGCAATGCGCTCGCCTACATGTTGGTGTCCACTGACGCCACGAGCAAGTTCGAGCTCTTCGGCGTCGATGTCGAGTCGGTCGATGTCATTGAGGATGCGTTCGGCGTCGTTCACGATGCGACGGGTTGCTGGGCTGTTCCCGTACTGCGAAGCGAGCGACGTCACGCACCGCCTGAGGCTTCCTATCAGGTCATGCAGTTCGGCGAGTTCGGTGGTGCTGGACAAGTGACCTCCTTGGGCTGAAGGGTGTCATGGATCACGTTATGCGATCGATGCTAGTCACAACACCAATGTGATGGTGAGACAGATCACGTTCAGAAGCGGAGGAATCCATGCCCGATGACGACTTGAAGGGTCGCGCGACGGCGCTGCTCGAGCTGCATCAGCCGGGAAATCCGGTGATCCTGCCGACGGTGTGGGACGCCTGGTCTGCGCGGCTGGCCGTGGATGCGGGCTTCGCTGCGCTCACGGTGGGCAGCCACCCGGTCGCCGACTCCGTCGGCAAACCCGACAACGAGGGGATGACGTTCGACGACGTCCTCACCCGCGTCGGGCAGATCACCGCGGCGGTGGACGTGCCGATCTCGGTGGACGTCGAGTCGGGCTACGCCGAGACCCCGGCCCGCCTCATCGAAGGCCTGCTGTCGGTCGGTGCGGTCGGGCTCAACATCGAGGACACCGTGCACAGCGAATCCGGTCGGCTACGTTCTGCGGACGAGCATGCCGAGCTGGTCTGGGGGTTGCGCGCGGCCGCCGATGCGTCCGGGGTGCACGTCGTCGTCAACGCGCGCACCGACCTGTTCCTGCGCCAGGACGGAGACGAGTCCGACCGGGTGGACCGGGCCATCGCGCGGCTGCGCCAGGCTGCCGACTCCGGGGCCGACGTGCTGTACCCGGTGGGCCGGCATCAGCCGGAGATGTTGCAGCGCCTGACGTCCGAGCTGCCGCTGCCGGTGAACGCGATCGGCGTGCCGGATCAGGACGACCCCGCCTCCTTCGGGCCGCTGGGAGTCGCGCGGGTCAGCTTCGGACCGTTCCTCCAGGCCGCGTTGGCCGCCCGCGGCAAGGAGATCCTCGCCCGCTGGGCGTGAGGGTGCCCGACGCGCAGAACCGGTCAGCCCTCCAGGGGGGCTCCGTGCCGGCTCGTCCACACAGAGCGAACTTGAGTCGACCACGCTCATGTTCCGCCAGGCTGTTCGTCGCGAGCGAACAGGCTCACAACGGGGCGCCGGCGCGAGTGAGGACACCGTGATGGGCGCTTCACACGAGGCGACACGGAGGCAATATCGGCTCCATAACCTGTGCGGCATGACGCCAACATCGCACGTCGTGGTCGTGGGTCACGGCATGGTCGGTCACCGGTTCGTCGAGGCTCTGCGCTCCCGCGACACCGGCGGACAGTGGCGGGTGACCGTCCTTGCGGAGGAACTCGACGCGGCCTACGACCGTGTCGGCCTCACCGGCTACACCGACCACTGGGACCGGGCGCTGCTGGCTCTGCCCGGCAACGACTATCTCGGCGACGCGCTCGTCGACGTCCGGCTCGGCAGCCGGGTCATGGAGGTCGACCCGGCGATCAAGTCGGTGAGGACGGCCGACGGCTCGTGGATCGACTATGACGCACTGGTGCTGGCGACCGGCTCGTATGCGTTCGTGCCGCCGGTTCCGGGTCGCGACCTGCCCGCGTGCCACGTCTATCGCACCCTCGACGACCTCGACGCGATCCGTGCCGACGCGCAGCGGGCCCGCGACGCGGGCCCGGACGCGGTCGGTGTGGTGATCGGCGGCGGCCTGCTGGGGCTGGAGGCCGCCAACGCGCTGCGCACCTTCGGCCTGCGGCCACACGTCGTCGAGATGGCGCCGCGCCTGATGGCCCAGCAGCTCGACGAAGCCGGTGGCGCCCTGCTGGGCAGGATGGTCAGCGAGTTGGGCATCACCGTGCACACCGGCGTCGGCACCGAGTCGATCAGGCCGGCGCAACGCAATCGACCGCTGCGGCGGTCGGCGCATGACGATTCGATGCGGGTGACGCTCAGCGACGGCACAGTCGTCGACGCCGGCCTCGTGGTCTTCGCGGCGGGCGTGCGCCCACGTGACGAGCTGGCGCGCGACGCCGGTCTGCGGATCGCCGAACGCGGTGGAGTTCTCACCGACCTGTCCTGTGCCACAAGCAATCCCAACATCTTCGCGATCGGTGAGGTGGCCGCCATCGAAGGCCGGTGCTACGGACTCGTCGGGCCGGGATACACCAGCGCGGAAGTCGTGGCCGACCGGTTGCTGGGCGGGGCGGCCGAATTCCCGGAAGCCGACATGTCGACCAAGCTCAAGCTGCTCGGCGTCGACGTCGCGAGCTTCGGCGACGCGATGGGCGTCACGCCGGACTGCCTGGAGGTGGCGGTCAACGACGCGATCAACCAGACCTACGCCAAGCTGGTGCTCTCCGACGACGCCAAAACCCTGCTCGGCGGCATCCTGGTCGGCGACGCCTCGTCGTACGGGATCCTGCGACCGATGGTCGGAGAGCCCCTGCCGGGGGATCCGCTGGCGCTGATCGCCCCCGCCGGAGCCGACGGCGGTACCGGCGGTTCGCTGGGGGTGGGGTCGCTGCCGGCCGGCGCGCAGATCTGCTCGTGCAACAACGTCACCAAGGGCGACCTCACCGACGCCATCGGTTCGGGCTGCTGCGACGTCGCCGAGCTGAAGAAGTGCACGCTGGCCGGCACGTCGTGCGGCTCGTGTGTGCCGCTGCTCAAACAGCTTCTGGAAGCCGAAGGGGTCGAACAGTCCAAGTCGCTGTGTGAACACTTCGGCCAGTCACGCGCCGAACTGTTCGAGATCGTCACCGCCACCGGCATCCGGACGTTCACCGGGCTGATCGAGCGCTTCGGCACCGGAAGGGGTTGCGACATCTGCAAACCCGTGGTGGCGTCGATCCTCGCGTCGACCAGCTCCGAGCACATCCTCGACGGTGAGCAGGCGTCGTTGCAGGACTCCAACGACCATTTCCTGGCCAACATCCAGCGCAATGGCAGCTATTCGATCGTGCCCCGGGTACCCGGCGGTGACATCACCCCCGAGCACCTGATCCTGATCGGCGAGATCGCCCGGGACTTCGGCCTGTACACCAAGATCACCGGTGGCCAGCGCATCGACATGTTCGGTGCCCGGGTCGACCAGCTGCCCGACATCTGGCGTCGTCTGGTCGACGGCGGAATGGAATCCGGCCATGCCTACGGCAAGGCACTGCGGACCGTGAAGAGCTGCGTGGGCAGCGACTGGTGTCGTTACGGCCAGCAGGACTCGGTACAGATGGCCATCAACCTGGAGCTGCGCTATCGCGGTCTGCGTGCCCCGCACAAGATCAAGATGGGGGTGTCCGGCTGTGCCCGCGAATGCGCGGAGGCCCGCGGCAAGGACGTCGGCGTCATCGCCACCGAAACCGGCTGGAACCTCTACGTCGGTGGCAACGGCGGAGCGACGCCGCGGCACGCCGCACTGCTGGCCGGCGACCTCGACGACGACACCCTGGTGCGCTACGTCGACCGGTTCCTGATGTTCTACATCCGCACCGCCGACCGGTTGCAACGCACCGCGCCCTGGGTGGAGCAGGTCGGGCTGGAGCACCTGCGCGAAGTGGTGTGCGAGGACTCGCTGGGCCTGGCCGGCGAGTTCGAGGCCGCGATCACCCGGCACGTCGAGAACTACGCGTGCGAATGGAAGGGCGTGCTCGAGGATCCGGACAAGCTGTCGCGCTTCGTGTCGTTCGTCAACGCCCCGGACGTTCCCGATCCCACGGTCGAGTTCACCGAGCGTTCCGGGCGCAAGGTGCCGATCGGTATGCCGAAGGTAGGAGGGAGTCCGCGATGACGCTGCTCGACGACATCGCGGTGTGGACCACGGCGTGTGCCTACGATTTCCTGCAGCCGTGCCGCGGGGTGGGGGTGCTACTGCCCGGGGGTGCGCAGGCCGCGCTGTTCCGGCTCGAGGACGACACCTTGCATGCGGTCGGCAACATCGACCCGTTCTCCGGCGCGGCGGTGATGTCGCGGGGCATCGTCGGCGACCGGGGCGGACGCGCCACGGTGCAGTCCCCGTTGAAGAAGCAGGCCTTCGCGCTCGACGACGGCAGCTGCCTGGACGACCCGGACGTCTCGCTGCCGGTCTACGCGACGCGGATCACCCCCAACGGCGACGTCCAAGTCGGCTCCTGATCCGCCACGAAATATCATTCCGGGCTGTGCTGAGGGCCTCGACCACGACCCGGAATGATATTTCGTCGTGACCTAAGTAGGGACTTTCGGCCCACGACTTCGGCGGCCGCGCCCCATACCGTCGTAGCCATGACCTACGTGATCGGCAGTGCGTGCGTTGACGTCGTCGACAAGTCCTGCATGCTGGAGTGTCCGGCGGACTGCATCTACGAAGGCGACCGGGCGATGTACATCAACCCCAACGAGTGCGTGGACTGCGGCGCCTGCCGCATCGCGTGCCGGATGGACGCTATCTACTACGAGACGGACCTGCCCGACGAGGAAACGCAGTTCCTCGAGGACAACGCCGCGTTCTTCACGTTGACGCTGCCCGGCCGCGACGCGCCTCTCGGGGACCCGGGCGGCGCGCTGCAGCTGGGACGCGTCGGCGCAGACACCCCGCTGGTGGCCGGCCTGCCGCCGTCAACCAAGCCACATCCCTAGCGCCCCCTATCGCCGGAACGGTATTCCAGCAGCCAATCTGCGAGTGACGCTGTGCTGGATTACCGTTCCGGCGGGGTGGGCTACCCGCGCGCGCAGGAAGCGGCTGGCGATCAGCCGTGCCACCCCGGGATGGGTGCCCAGCGGCTCGGTCACCACGTCGGCACCGCTGTCGCGCAACCGATCCTGGAACAGGCCTTCGGAGAGCAGGTAGGACGCGACGACCACCCGTCTGCCAGGTTCGCGAATCGCCGAGACCGCGTCGGCCACCCTGGGCTCACCGGTGGCGGCGAACGCCAGCTCGACGCGCGAGCCGACCATCGCCGACAACCAGGTCGCGGTGGTGTGCAGATCCGTCATGGCCGCCGGATCCGAGGTGCCCGCCGCAGCGAGGATCACCGAATCGTCAGGCCGCCAGCCGGATTCGATGAGCCGATCGACGAGAACCCGCACCAGCGCCGGGTCGGGACCGAGAGCCCGGGTGACGGTCACGTCCCGGTGTCCGCTGGCCTCTACATGAGCGGGGATGTCGGTGGTGACGTGGTAGCCGCGCGCCAGGAAGGCGGGCACCAGCACGGTCGCCCGGTCAGGGGTCGCGGCCAGCAGTTCGCTCGGCGTCGGGCCGAGCACGTCGACGAAAGCGACGTGCACGGGCCGGTCCAGTGTCTGGGAGACCTGCGCCGCCAGGTCCCCGATCAGCGACACCCCCTGTTGTTTGCGGGTTCCGTGGGCCACCAGCAGGTAACTCATGATGCGTGTGCCTCGTCGATGGTCAGCCGGTAGCCCCGCTTCACGACTGTGGACACCATCCTCTTGTCTCCCAATGCGGTTCGCAGCCGCAGCACCGCCGTCTCGACTGCATGGGTGTCGGTGCCGCTCCCGGGAAGGGCGCGCAACAGGTCCGCGCGCGACACCACCGCACCGGGGTGGTGTGCCAACGCCCGCACCGTGGCCATCGCGGCCGGTGACAACGCCTTGACCGCGCCGTCGACCAGCACACAATTGCCGCGGATCTCGAGCATATGCCCTGCGACGCGGACCGTGCGCGCCTGCAGCAGCGGTAGTTCGTCGGTGATGTGGCGGGCCAGAGCGCCCAACCGCATCCGCTCCGGTGCCGAGGTGGGCACCCCGAGGCGCACCAGCGGACGCGCCGTGACCGGACCGACGCACATCGCGTGCACGTTGCTGCGCAGCGCCGAGAGCACCTCGGCCTCGATACCCATGTCTTTGGCCCGCAGCAGCATCGCCGCCACCGCCGGCGCGGACGTGAAGCTCACCGCGTCGAACTTCTCCTCCGCGATTCCCGCCACCAGCTGGTCGAACTCGCCGTCGCGGGGCACCGGGTGCCAGCGGTACACCCGGATCGGCACCACTTCGGCTCCGGCCGAGCGTAATTCGTCGATGAACTCCGGGAACGGGTCCCAGTCGGCGGTGGCGCCGTGCAACTGTACGGCGATGCGCGCTCCGGAGATGCCGCCCTCGACCAGGTAGTGCAGCACCTCGCGCGAGGACTCCGAATCCGGCGACCACTCCTCGGGCAGCCCGCCCGCGCGCAGCGCGCCCGTGGCCTTGGGTCCGCGGGACACCACCCGGGCCTTGGCCAGCGCCGCGGTCAGATCGGTGGCCAGCCCCCAGCCGTCGGCCGCCGCGATCCAGCCGCGGAAGCCGATGCCGGTGGTGGCGACGACGATGTCGGGCGGGTTGTCGATCAACGAACGGGTGCGCTGACGAAGTTCGTCGTCGTCGGGCAGCGGCACCATCTCGATGGCCGCGGCGCTGGTGACGGTCGCACCGCGGCGCTTGAGCAACGCGCTCAGTTCGTCGGCGCGCCGCGCTGACGTCACCGCGACTCGGAATCCGGTGAGCGGCGACCAGTCCGGCTCACTCATGCTCTCTGTCTATTCAGGTCGTGTTTCGCGGTGATTAAGCAGCCGTTGCGTGAGCGTGTCACCCCCGCTCAGGGAATGAATTTCCGCTCACCGGCGCGGCGTCGCCGCTGTGAGGTCACCATACGTCGCCGTCGCGCCAGTCACAGGTGATCGCGGCGTCGACGTCCAGGTCCACGGCGGCGGGAAGTTGGGCCGGCAGCACGAACACCGAGCCGTCGTCCTCGGGTGTGCGGACCAGCCCTTCGGGGGACAGCACCGACGTCGGCCCGCGCCACGGCAGCCAACCCCGGGCTTCGTACACCGGTCGGCCCAGATCGGTCGCACCCAGTGCCCCCAGGTGGTAGCCGCCCCGGACCACCTGTTCGACGGCGTCCATGAGTGCGGTGCCCAGACCCTGTCCGCGGTGGTCCTCCCGGACCGCGACACCCTCGACGTATCCGCAGCGCAGTGCCGTACCGCCGTGCAGGAGCCGACGTTGTACGACCGAGGCGTGCCCGATCAGCGCGCCGCGCTGACAGATCACCGCGTGCATCCCGCCGAGGGCGTGTTCCCAGTCATCGTCGGTGAACTCGCCGTCCGGAGATCCGCGGAAGGCGTCGGTGACCATCAAGCGGGCGTGCTCGCGGGTCTCGTCGTCGAGATCGGACGTGTGGACAAGACGGGCACGCACACCTCCGGTTCTACCACCGCGGCCGCGCCACGGCTGCCCTCAGCGGTCGCGCCGTGTCAGCCGCCGGCGTCTTCGAACGGCCTGCGGGGCCGCGACCAGTGCAGCCGCACCGTCTGCCCGGGACGCGCCTGGGCGACCTTGTCGATGTCATCGTCGACGACCACGCCGACGACCGGGTAACCCCCGGTCACCGGGTGGTCCGGACCGAGGATCACCGGGAAACCGGTCGGCGGGATCTGGATCGCGCCCCGGGTGGCGCCCTCGCTGGGCAGCTGGGTGTCCGGGTTGCGATACTCCAACGGCATTCCGATCAGCCGTATCCCGACCCGGTCACTGCGGTTGGTGACCTGCCAGTTGGTGCGCACCAGGATGTCCGGGTCGACGAACCAGTCGTCCCGGGGACCCGGCACCACCCTGAGTTCGAGGACGTCGTCGGCGATGGCCGCGACCGGCGCCTGGTCGAGTTCGGGAAAGTCGTCGGTGTGCTCGCCGATCGGCAGCACGTCTCCCGGCTGCAGTGGTCCCGGCCCGATCGCCGACATCACGTCGTAGCTTCGTGACCCAAGCACCGGTTCGACGTCGAAGCCGCCACGCACCGCCAGGTACGAGCGCAACCCCGACGGAGGCGGGCTCAGTGAGATCACCTCGCCGTCCTGGGCGTAGTGGATGCTGTTGGTGCCGAACGGAACTCCGTCGACGGCCGGGTCGGTGTCGGCGCCGGTCACCGCGATGGCAACGCCGTCCTTGCCGCCACCGCGCACCCGTGCGGTGAAACCGCCCAGCATCACCTCGACGGTCGCCCGGTCGCCCGGGTTCGCGACGAGCCGGTTGGCCAGGGTGTGCGAGCGTCGGTCGGCCGCGCCGGACCGGGTGACGCCGAGGTGGGACAGACCCGGCCGGCCGAGGTCTTCGACCAGCGCGAGCGGCCCCGTCTTCAGGATTTCCAGCGATGCTCCGCGCATTTGCTGTTGATTCGCTCCGCTCATGACCCGACCTCCCGGAACTGGACCCACGTGCCGGGCGTCAGCAGCGCCGGGTTGTCCCGCTCGACATCCCACAGCGCCGCGGAGGTGCGCCCGATCAACTGCCAGCCGCCGGGCGACTCACGGGGATAGATCCCGCTGAACTCACCGGCCAACCCGACGGAGCCGACGGGCACCTTGGTGCGCGGGTCCGCCCTCCTGGGCACCGCGAGCCGCTCGTCACCGCCGACCAGGTAACCGAAACCCGGTGCAAAGCCGCAGAACCCGACGCGCCACGGCTGCCCGGTGTGTGCCGCGACGACCTCGCGCGCCGACAGTCCGGTCAACCGGGCCACTTCGTCGAGGTCCTCGCCGTCGTAGGTGACGTCGATGACGACGTCGACCGATTCCGGCGTCTCGGCCAGCGCGCTCGCGTCCGGCTCAACCTGGTTCAGCCGCTGCCGGGTGGGTGCCTGGTACCGGTGACCGTCGAGCTGCACGAGAATGGTGCTGGCTGCGGGCACGATGTCCACCACGCCCGGCAGGCCGGCGGTACGCAGCGCCTCGGTCCACGCCAGAACCTCGGCGGTGCCGTCGAACTCGAGGAGCAGCGCGCGGTCGCCGTAGTCCAGAATGCTGCTCGCGCGACCGGCGCGAAGCGCGGCCGTCGCATCCACTGTCACGCTCATGTCCCAAAGCTACCGGGCAGTAGCTTTGAAAGCTCGTACTCTTCTGAAGCTCTTTGGGCCTTGCCAGAGGTGCCTTAAAGTCGGCTCAAACTGCGGGTCGGTAGGTCGGTTCGCGGCGCTTGATGTAGGAGATCACCCGGTAGGTGATCGGCAGCACGAGGATCTCGATGGCGGTCTTGTACAGCCAGCCCTGCGCGGTGTAGGTGGCGAAGTCGCCGAAGCTGGTGATGCCGATGACGCCGGCCGCGATCGCGCAGAACACCACGGTGTCGCCGAGTTGGCCGACGAACGTCGACCCGATCAGTCGCGCCCACAGGTGCTTCTCCTTGGTGCGCTCTTTGATCCGCACCACCACCCAGGCGTTGAGGGTCTGGCCGACGATGAAACCTGCCAGGCCCGCCACGATCAGTCCGGTGTAGGCCCCCGCGATGTTCTCGAAGTGCTCCTGGTTCTCGTAGAAGTCCGCCGCCGGCAGATAGACGGTCACCCAGAAGGCCGCGGCGGCGAGCGCGTTCATCGCGAACCCGGTCAGGATGGCCCGTCGGGCGGCCCGGAAGCCGTACACCTCGGAGAGCACGTCGCCGATCACGTAGGTCAGCGGGAAGACGATGAACCCGCCGTCGGTGATGATCGGGCCGAACTCCACGCCCTTGGTCGCGGTGACGTTGGAGATGATGACCAGCGCGGTGAACACCGCGACCAGGACCGGGTAGTAGGCCGAGCCCACTTTCGCGAACGCGGCGTGGGTGTCCTGGTCGGTGGTCTGGCTGGTCACCGGGCTATTAGATCAGCCCAGGGCAGCGGCGATCATCGGCGGCAACTTCTCGGCGACGACCGGGTAGGACAGTGTCGAGGCGTAGGCGATGGCCCCGGCGAGCTCCTTGCCGGTGAAGACGTTGCGCTGTTCGGCCGTCGCGGACAGACCGGCGATCGTCGGGTCGGCCAGCAGCGCCGCCTGTTCCTCGTCGCTCTCGGTGGTCCAGATGAGGACGTCGGCCGAGTCGAGGACCGTGGCGATGGTGTCGCGCGGGAGCAGCGGTCCGTCGGTGTCGAGGACGGTCAACCCCATCTGGGCCAGGAACTCGCGGCGCCAGTCCGGCTCCTGGACCTGCACACTGTCGCGGTGCAGGGTGCCGCCGAGCAGCAGCACGGTCGTGTCGGTGAACTGCGGGTTTGCCTCTTTGACCGCGGTGAATTTCGCGTCGACGTCGGCGATCAGCTGCGTCATGTCGTCGTGGCGGAAGACTGCCTGGCCGATGGCGCCGGCCTGGTCGCGCCAGGGTTCGAAGAACGCGTCGCGTCCCGACTGTGGGATCGTCGGCGCGACGGCCGACAGCCGGGTGTAGGTGTCCTGGTCGAGTCCGGCGTCGGTCGCCACGATCAGATCCGGTCGCAGGCCGGCGATCTGCTCGACCGGCACACCGTCGGTCAGGTAGAGCACCACCGGTTGCGCGTCACCCAGCCGCGGCAGTGCCCACGGCCAGAGCCCGAACGGTTCGCCGCCGAACCAGTCGGTCACCGCGATCGGGACGACGCCGAGGGCGAGCAGGTCGTCGGCGTCGGTCAACCCGGCGCCGACCACCCGGGTCGGAGGCGCAGGGACGCGCGTCTCACCGAACGCATGCGCGACGGTCACCGACCCGTCGTCGGCGACGGTGCCTGGCTCATCTGATCCGCAGCCGGCCACCAACGCGGCTCCGGCCGACATCGTCAGGAAACTGCGCCGGGACCACCTGGTGGGCACCTGCGTAGCCAACCGACTGGGTCTACGGAACGGGGATGGGCACCATGCCGGCAGGCGGCCATACCGGCGGCGGCGCGGGGGCCGGGGCGGCCGGCGCACCGGGAGGCGCTTCGGGGGAGACGGTGCCCGGAGGGAGCGTGCCGGGCGGGAGCATCGGCATCTGCCGCACACCCATCGCGTCGGCCATCGCCGGGTCCATCTGCGACGGATACAGGGTCTGGTAGAGCTCCTCGGTTCCGCGCATGTTCCACAGTTCCCGCAGGAAGCTCATCTGGCCGGTGTTGTTGAAATCGCCGTTCTGCACCGGCGGGATGAAGGGCGCGGTGCCCGGCGGCGGCGGAGGTGCTGCCGGGCCCGGGATGGGAGCGCCCTCCGCGATGGGGGTGTAGGTGAAGACCTGATTGGGCGCAGGCGCGGGACCGGGTGCACCGGGCACCGGTGCGGCGACACCCGGCGCGGGTGGCAGTGCGGGATCGACGGGTGCCGGCTGCGCACCGGCCTGGCCTGCGAGGGCCAGAGCGCCCCCGGCGACAAACGCGCCGATGACGATGGTCTTGATACGGGACGTGGCGGCCATGGTACGAAGGCTATCGGGTTGAGCGCGAAGGCGTTACTTTTCAGGCTCAGCCCAGCGCCAGCACGACGGCCAGAGCGATCATCATCGCGGCGATCAGCCCGTCGAGAATGCGCCACGTCCTGGGGGTTGCGAAGAATCGGCTGAGCTTCCTGGCGCCGAACCCGAGGCCGCTGAACCACACCACGCTCGCGGTCACCGCGCCGACGCCGAACAGCCACCTGCCGGCCTGGTGTTCATTGGCGAGTGCGCCCAACAGGATGACGGTGTCCAGGTAGACGTGCGGGTTGAGAAAGGTCAGCGCCAGGCAGGTCGCCAGCACACCACCCAGCCGGGCCGGTGTGGCATCCGACGGCGTCAATGTTCCGGGGTGCAGCGCGCGCCGGGCCGCGAGCAGTCCGTAGCCGACCAGGAAGACGGCCCCGCCGTACTTGGCGACGGAGACGACGTCGGGGTGCGCCGCGATGAGGGCCCCGAAGCCGGCGATGCCGGCGAAGATCAACACCAGGTCCGAGACCGCGCACAGCGCGACGACCGGCAGCACGTGCTCACCGCGGATGCCCTGACGCAGCACGAAGGCGTTCTGCGCGCCGATGGCCGCGATGAGTGCCATCGTGGTGGCGAAGCCGGTCAGTACGACCAGGTAGGCGGTGTTCACCCGACTCACGCTAGGCAGCGCTGCTGAATCAGTACATCTAATTATTCTTCAGGTCGATTAGTGAATCTGATGTGGCTGCTCGCGCTGTGGGTGCTACCGGCGCCTGACCCTTAACCGGGCGGCATTCGACAGGCCTGGAGGGGAGGGCGTCGATGCCGAGCAACCCCTTGGGGGTCTCTATCCTTTCTCCGCGACGATGAGCGCGTAGCCGAGCAGTCCATCGGATATGGCGCGCCGGACGATATCCATGAAGTTCAGTACGTCGTCGACGTTGATGCCGGCAGCGACGATGCGTTCCTTCTGGGTCATCCGCATCAGGTGTACTCGCGCCTCGACTTGGTCGAGCATCCGTACCAGAGCGGTGTCATGCGACTCGGCATGAATGGTCGCCAGTCCGGCGCCGTCGAGAATCGCACGATACTGGCCGACGCTTCGGGCGTCGGCGACACACGCGACCCAGGCCGCTGAGGTGCTCAGTTCGTCGGGGAGTCCACTGTCGCCAACTGTGACATCGGCCAGGCCGACACGACCACCCGGCCGCAGTATCCGAGCGAATTCCCCGGCGGCTGTCGCTTTGTCCGTGAACGTGCAGAACGCGCACTCGGTGAGGACGGCATCGAAGCTATTGTCGGGTAGAGGTATTCGCTCGGCGTCCCCGACGTGGAACCGGACTCTGTCGGAGAGTCCAAGGCGTTTGGACATGCGTTCGGCCCGCTGCACGGCCGGCGCTGCGAAGTCCACTCCGTCGACGGCGACGTCGTACTCGGTGGCCAGCAGCCATGCGGTGGCACCGGGTCCCGAGGCGATGTCGGCGACCCTGTGACCGGGACGAAGTTTCACCAATCCCGCCAGCCTTCGGGTCAATGCCGCGCCGCCGGGGTGGTATGAATCGCCGAGGAGCAGAGCGACGGCGTCGGATGAGTAGACCGCCGCGCAACACGACTTGGCGTCCTCCGGAAGGCTCATCGACGAACGGCTTTCCGACCGATGTTGGTGGTATCGGGTGCCACGGCGTCACTGCGGCCCGGATCGGCCAGTTTCGAGCCGTGCGGTGATCGGCCCAGGATGGGCTGCAGCGGGGTCGCGTTCGGGACTACGTCGGGAACCGGCACCCCGGTCATGTCGGATCGCACCTGTTCCCGGTAGCCGACGGAGTTGTAGGCGCAGAACGGGATGAGCCGACCGTCCGGTGTGATCTCCTCGACGCAGCACTTCATGAGCTGTCTCACGTTCAGGGTGTAGGGATCCTGGAAGTCCTGTACGACGATCATGAACGCGGAGTCGGTGATGTTCGCAAGCGCTTCAGGTAGGTTCACCCCACACGCGTCGGCGCAGTCCAGGGCCTGCGCGGCCCGGCTCAGGTGCTCGGCGGTGGCGTCGGTACCCATGAACGCTGATGCACTCCAGAGCTTTTCGAGGGCTGTGCGGATCTCGTAGTCGGGGACCACCCGGTTGCTCACGTAGTCCAGATAGTCCTCGACATCGAGGAGTCGCGGGATCGGGACCACGTGCTCACCGTCGGTGATCAGGTAGGTGACCGAGCGGCAGGTGGGGAAGCAGCACGGTACGGGGAAGAAGTCGTCGGCGCGAAACCAGTCGGGGAGTTGCGCGGCGATGCCGTGGATGACGTCGGGGTTGGTCAGCCGCGTCATGGGGTCGAACTCGAGGTGCCGGCCGGCATGGGTGACAGGTTGAAACGCCACTGAACGCACGGCGGGATGCGCGATGCCGTATCGGATGATGGCGCCCAGTTCGTGGTCGTTGACGCCGCGTTCGACGGCGGCGACCAAGGTGACGGTCAGACCTGACTCGGAGCAGTTGTTCAGGGCCCGGCGTTTGATGTCGCGCAGGTCTCGTCCTCGGATGTCGAGGTGGGTCTTGGCATCGAATCCGTCGAACTGGAGGTAGATGTTGACTGGACGTCCAGGGCGGTTGCGGGCGCCGAGTTCGGCAACGAAGCGTGGGTCGGTTGCCAGCCGAATCCCGTTGGTGTTGAGGTTGACTGCTTTGATCGGCCGAGCCTGTGCAGCGTCGATGAATTGCAGGATGTGTTTGTGGATCGTGGGTTCACCGCCGGAGAACATCACCACTTCGGGCTCGCCTTCGGCGTCGACGAAGGTGTCGAGCATCCGCTCACATTGTTCGAGTGTGATCGAGTAGCCATCGGGCTGGTGTCCGGAGTCGGCGAAGCAGATCGGGCAGTCCAGGTTGCAGTTGGTGTTCACTTCGATCAGACCGAGGCAGGCGTGCTGTTTGTGGTCAGGGCACAGGCCGCAGTCGGACGGGCAACCGTCGCGGACCTCGGTCTGAAATCGAAGCGGGATGGTGCCCGGCTTGTTGAACCTCAAGGAGTCCATATACATCTGCGCATCGCCGTAGATCAGTGCCTCGAATTCGCCGTGCTCGCGGCATCTCTTGCGCAGATAGACCTTGTTGTCACGAATGTTGACCTGCGCGTCGGTCACGACCTTGCACACCGGGCAGATCGACTTGGTGTACTCGACGAATACCTCGTCCCGGTCCTTCTTCGCATCGATCACGCCAGTCACGCCCTTCGCTCGGTCAACCCTTGTTCTCGGGGTGATTCTCGACCGGTCGATACCGCTGCGTGGTGAAAAGGTCAGCGCGCTGACACCCTTGGGGCCAACGGTGTCGATCCGCGGGTGGCTGTCGGGATTGTCATGGCGCTGACAGTCGGTGTTTCCCGATGCGGTGTTGTGGGTTGCCGCATGTGGACCAACAACTGAATGGAGCTTCGATGACAGCCGACACATTTGACGTAGTGGTGATCGGAATGGGACCTGGCGGTGAGGCCGCCGCGACGAGGTTGTCCTGCGCGGGCTTGACGGTGCTGGGCGTGGAGGGGCGTTTGGTCGGCGGCGAGTGTCCGTACTACGCGTGTGTGCCGACCAAGATGATGATTCGGGCGGCGAACACGTTGGCTGAGAACGTGTTGGGAAAGTGACTCGGCGTGCCTACGTGATTGATGTGACTTGAGTTGTCAGTGTGTACTCGTGGTCGAGAGCAAGCGCTACCCATCGGATCTAACCGATGCTCAGTGGCAGTTGATCGAACCGTTGGTGCCTGAACCGCGCTCGGGTGGTCGTCCCGCGGTGCACCCCAGGCGCCGGATCGTAGATGCGATCCTGTACGTGAACCGCACCGGGTGCGCGTGGCGTCAACTGCCGCACGACTTTCCGCCGTGGGCAACGGTGTTCTGGTACTTCAAGCGCTGGCGTCAAGACGGTGTAGTGGACCGGTGCCACGATGCGCTGCGCGACCGGGTTCGCGACGCGCAGGGCCGAGATCCAATGGCCTCGGCGGGCTGCGTGGACGCCCAGTCGGTCAAGGGCGCTGATACCGTCGGCGCGGCGGTGCGCGGCTTTGACGCGGGCAAGAAGGTCAACGGCCGCAAACGCCACATCGTCGTCGACACGATGGGCCTGTTGCTGCTGGTGGTGATCACCTCGGCGGGCGTGCAAGACCGCGACGGGGCGCGCACGCTCATCGAGAAGGTCAAGATGGCCATGCCGTCGCTGTCGCTGCTGTGGGCCGACGGCGGATACGCCGGCAAGCTGGTCGACTGGGCCGAGCGCATCGCCCACATCACCGTCGAGATCGTGCGCAAACCCCCGGGAATCAAGACATTCCAGGTGCTGCCGCGGCGCTGGGTAGTAGAGCGCACATTCGCTTGGATCACCAAATGCCGCCGCCTCGACCACGATTACGAACGGCTGCCCGAAACCAGCGAGGCGATGATCAAATGGGCGATGATCGGGCTGATGGTGCGCCGACTCGAACCGGCACCCGGGCGGCGTCCCTGGCAGAGCGCCACAACCGCAGCTTGAGACTTTCCCAACACGTTCTGAGGCCGGCCGTGTCGGCGCTCTGGCGGGTTCAGCGGCGGTGCGCCCTGACTGGGGTCATGTGGCGGGTCGAATTCGCGCCGAGGCGACGGATGATTGGGACGACGCGGTGGCGGTTGCCCGATTCGAGAAGGCCGGTGGTCGCTTTGTGCGGGGCTGGGCCCGGATTAGCGCTCCCGGCGAGGTCACGGTCGACACGGCAACGGGTTCGCGGGTCTTTCAGGCAACGCAGGGGATCGTCCTCAATCCCGGTACGCAGCCGGCCGTACCGCCGATCCCGGGGCTTGCGGACACACCGTATTGGACGAACCGGGAGGCAGTGGCAGTCAAGGAGGTTCCGTCGTCGTTGATCGTGTTCGGCGGCGGCCCGGTGGCCAGTGAATTCGCCCAGGTGTTCGCGCGGTTCGGAAGTTCGGTCACCATGCTGGTGCGCAGCCGTTTGCTGTCGCACGATGAGCCCGAGTCTGGCGAGGCTCTGGGGGAAGTTCTCGCCTCTGAGGGCGTCGCCGTGCGCACCGGCGTTTCGGTGACGCGGGTGACGCATGATGGTCGACGCTTCACCGTCTCGCTCGACGACGGGGTCGTGCACCACGCCGAGCAGCTACTGGTCGCGACGGGGCGGCGCGCGGACCTCGCGGCTCTTGGCGTGGGCAACCTCGGTATAGACGAGCAGTCGCCGACGATCGAGGTCGACGAGCGGATGCGGGCGGGCGACAGATTGTGGGCCATCGGTGACGTGACCGGTCGCGGCGCGTTCACCCACATGTCGATGTATCAGGCGGATATCGCCGCCAGCGACATCCTCGGTGCGGCGACCCGAGCGGCGGACTATCGTGCAGTACCGCGGGTGACCTTCACCGACCCGGAGGTTGGAACGGTGGGTGTCACTGAGGCGATGGCACGTGCCGGTGGGGTGTCGGTGAGGACTGGCATCACTCGGGTGCCGCCGTCGTCGCGCGGCTGGATACACAAGGCGGGTAATGACGGGTTCATCAAACTGATCGAGGACGCCGACCGCGGTGTGCTCGTTGGCGCGACCTCGGTCGGTCCGGCCGGCGGCGAGGTGCTGGGCGCGCTGGCGGTCGCCATTCACGCCGAAGTGCCTGTAAGGACCTTGCGCGACATGATCTTCGCCTACCCGACCTTTCACGGCGCCATCGCAGCGGCACTGAAAGATCTTGGCGATCAGGCCGATTAAGCAGACACCGTCACCGTGTTTACACTCACGAGGCCCGTGCCGCCTCGGTGTGCTCGAAACGACCCCCAACCCCGAAGGAGAACCATTCATGGCCACAATGCGCACGCACCTGACTATCGACCGCCCGGCCGATGCCGTCTGGGCTGTCGTCAGCGACGCCGGCACACCTCCTGTTGGTTCCCGTCAGTACAGACGTCGGAAGCCGCCGGCGGGGAGCGGCACTGCGTCCTCGCTGGAGGGGCCCCGCTCGATGAGGAGATCGTCACCAGCGACGACGAGCTGTGTCGGTTCCAGTATCGGATCGTCGGTGGAGGACTACCCGTCGCGTTCCACCTGGGCACGATCGACGTCCTCGATCAGGGGGATCGAAGCTTGGTGATCTACAGCACCGAGATCGACCCGGATGAGGTCGCCGGCACGCTGGGCCCGGCGATCGAAGACGGCCTACGCGGATTGAAGATGTACTGCGAATCAGGAAACTGAGGCCCGGTGCGACTGCGTGTGCGTTGTGTTCTGCCGCTGAGCATTTCGCGCGGGTAGTTCGTGGGGCCTGAATTTAGCGGGGTCTTCGCGGAGTATGCGTCGCACGCTCAGCGTGTGCGCGCCAGATGCCGAAGAACCAAATCGACAGGATCAGAAGAAAGTAGCTCAAACCGAGAATGTCCATATGAGTGAAACACTGCTCGGTGTGTGACCCCCGCAACGATTGTCAGCTTGGTGACGATACTGGCCCGCATTACAACGGCGTCGTCGAGAGCGCACGGCCTGAACGTCGGGCTGTCCGCGCATGACGGTACGCATGACGGCAACGGAGGCCATGGACGTGCATAGCGTGTTCTCCACTGTTGTGACACGTGTCTGGGTTCGTCGACGACATCATGTGATGTCGGGCGGTCGACGATCGCTGCGGGCTCGCAGGACACTGCGCACCAGAATCCATAGTGGAGGGATGCGTGCACCGAAACGATGCACGAGTACGCCGAGCAGTGCCCCGAATACGGCCTGCGCGGCGTAGACGGTGATGTGGAATTCGGCAACGGTGACTGAGGAGAACACACCGCCGATGCCGAGAGTGCACGGCAGCGCCCTGACCGAGCGTGCGCTGAAGCTGAGCCGCGACTTCCTGGCACAGTCAGCCACGGGCCACACCCATACAGTGCCGCCGGCAATGCGGGCGGCGGTCCATCTGCACACCCCGGGTGCCGGTCTCATCTCAAGGATCGGTAGCCCGCCACCATCCGTTGCACCGCACTGATCGCCACGACGCCTGCCCACAGCACGGCAATCTGCCATGCCACGGTGGAGAAGATCAGCCATAGGCTGTGCACGACAATGGTTTCCGCACCTTCGGCCAGTCCACCGAGGAAGGACAGCGATCGTCCGTCGTCCAGGGTCCGGCCTGATCTCTCGGCGATGGACGAGAAGGCGAGGAACGCCGTTCCGTTGATGTAGTACGCCAACAGCACCAGTAGAAAGGGCCACCACGGCGCCCCGTGGGCCGTGTTGGCGCCGAAGGCAACCCCGACCACCGTGGCGCCGTAGACCAGAAAGTCGGCGGTGATGTCGAAGAAACCCCCTGCACCGGAATCGGATTCGTCGCGGTCGCGTGATCTCCGCACTCGCGCCACCGGCCCATCGAGTCCGTCGGCGAGGCGGGACAGAAGCCACAGTGCCAACGACACCCACCACCAGGTGGCGGCTGCGGCCGCGGCGCTGCCGAGACCCAGGACCAGGCCTACAGTGGTGAGCCGGTTTGCGGTCAAGCCAACTTGGGCGCCTCGTTCGGCGACACGGGCGAGCGGTCGTTCCAGGTGCCTACGAAGGTAATTGTCGAACATCGGTCGGGTCACCCTCTACTTGGTCGTCGCCCGAATCCAGCGGATCGCCGCCGACAGCGGAGCTGTTCTTGAGCCGTCGAGCAGCGTATCCGGCGACCACCGTCACGATCACCACCGCGAGCACCGCGGCGGCGAAGGGCCAGGACAGCGGTGACGTCCCGTACGCGCCCAACGCCGTGTAGCCGACGGTCGCGGGGACGATGCCCACGGCGGTCCCGAGAAGGTAGTCGCGCTGGCGCACCGCACTGAGACCTGCCGCGTAGTTCACCGCCATGAACGGAAACAGCGGCACCAGGCGCACCAGCAAGACCGAGATCAGACCGCGACGTTCGAGCATGGCATCGATCGTGGCGATGCGGGCCCACCGGATGCGTGACACCCCGTCGCGGCCCAAAAAACGGGCCAGCAGAAAGGCCACCCATGCGCCGAGCGTCGCGGCGAATACCACCACCGCGGCCCCGACCACTAGGCCGAAGAGTAGTCCGCTGGCGATGGTCAGGGCGCTGGCAGGGAACGGCGTCAGGGTCGCTCCGGCGTACACGGCTACGAAGGCCACCACCCCCCACGCTCCGGCGGCGGCCACTTGGTCGCGCAGCGAAGCGGGATCGGGCAGCTCGGTGGTGAGTGCCAACGTGATCCCGCCCCCGATGAGAAGGGCGAGGATCGCCGCCTTGAGTCGGTAGTCGATCCGCGTCCGCGGTGGCGCTGCGTCGCGTTCTGGTGTCTGCATCAGGCTCCATCGTCGTCGGTATTCACGATGGGAAGGCTTCGAGAGCCTCACTGTGTTCCCCTAGGCGAAGATTGCGTCGAAACTGCGCGGCCGCTCAGTGGGGTGGCCCGCCTGTCAAGAGGAGTTCTCGTGTCGCACCAGCCAACGTACGGATTATGACCACACGGCGGCGACCATACACAGTGGCGTCCCTGGTGACCGTGGTGTGCACATTGGCCGCGTGCGCCGCCCCGGATCCCGACCCCGTTCAGGCAGCGCCTGCGTCGTGGTCCGAGATTGCGGACCAGGCGAGGGGGCAGACGGTGTCGCTGTGGATGTACGGCGGTGACGAGCAGGGCAACACCTACGTCGACGACGTACTGGCACCGGCCGCCCAGCAGGCCGGAGTGACGTTGCGTCGGGTACCGATCGCCGACACCGGTGACGCGCTGAACCGCATCCTTGCCGAGCGGCAGGCCGGCGTCACCGACGGTGATGTCGACCTGGTGTGGGTCAACGGGGACAACTTCGGGACCGGTAAGCAGGCGGGTGCCTGGCTGTGCGGGTGGACGGAGTCGCTGCCCAACATGGCGCTGACCGATCCCGACGACCCACTGTTGACCAACGACTTCGGCACCCCCGTCGATGGGTGCGAATCACCCTGGCACAAGGCGCAGTTCACCTTGGTGTACAACGCCGAGAGAGTTCCGGACCCGCCGACCGATTTTCTCGGCGTGCTGGACTGGGTGCAGGCCAACCCTGGACGGTTTACCTACCCGGCGCCCCCTGACTTCACCGGGTCGGTGTTCATCCGCGAGGCGCTCATCGCCGTCTCCGGCGGCCCCCGGAACGTTCCCCTGGAGTTCTCGCTACAGGACTACGACCGGCTGGCGCCGCCCCTGTTCGAGCGACTGAACGCGTTGAGACCGTTTCTGTGGCGGGCGGGAGCCACCTACCCGCAGACGTCCTCAGAGCTCAACGATCTCTACGCCGGCGGCCAGGTCGACATGACGATGACCTACGGCCCCGCCACCCTGACCGAACTTGTCGCCGACGGCACCTATCCCCCGCAAACCAAGGTCCTGACCCTGACGGACGGGACGGTCGGAAATGCCAGCTTCCTCGCTATCCCGTCCACCTCCGGCAGCAGTGCAGGGGCGCGGGTCGTCGCCAACCTGGCGCTGTCACCGGAACAGCAACTGGAGAAGGCCAAGCCCGAGGTGTGGGGCCAATTCACCGTCCTGGACCCGAACCGGCTGTCCGCGGCGGACCGCGGCGTATTCGACGCGCTGCCCGCCTCACCGGTGGTGCCGCCGTACGACGTGCTCGCCCGAAACGCCCATGCGGAACTGGCCGCCGAGTGGGTGGCACCGCTCGACGAGGGATGGCGGCGCAATGTCCTCGCGGCCGGCTGAGTCGGCAGCGTCCTGGCGCGCTGCGCTGTGGGTACTGCCGGCGGTGGTCCCGGTTGTGGCCGTCCTCATCGGCGGACTGGGGTCGGCGCTGTTGCAGAGCCTGGGCCTGATGCCGCTCGTCGGTGCGCCGGCGCTGACAGTCGACGCCTACCGCGCCAACGCCGACGACATGGCGACGTCCGCAGCGTTGTCCGTCGCGATCGCCACCGCGGCCACGGTAATCGGCGTGCTGATCGGGGTCGCCACAGCCCTGACCGCGGTGGGCGGTCGTCGCGCGGCACTGTGGGCGGCAACGGTGACCGTCCCCGTCCCGCACCTGATCGGCGCCGCGACCATGGGTCTGCTTCTCGCCGACTCCGGCCTGTTGGCGAGGGTGTTCGGATTGTCCGACGGCGGCTGGCCTGCTCTGGTCGGCGGCCGATGGTGGATCGCTGTGGTCCTTGAGTACGCCTGGAAGGAGTCCGCGTTCATCGCGTTGGTGGTGGCGTCGGTGCTGGCTACCCGCGTCGCCGGCTATGACGAGACCGCCGCCATGCTCGGAGCCTCGCGGCGTGCCCGACTGCGGTTGGTGACGTTTCCGCTGATCCGTCCCGCCGTGGTGGCCGCGGCGACCATCAGCTTCACCTACACCCTGGGCTCCTACGAGGTGGCTCTGCTGCTCGGCCGGGCGTATCCGGAACCGCTCCCGGTGATGGCGATCCGGTTGTTCACCTCGATCGACCTCGCCACCCGGCCCCAGGCAGCCGCGGCGGCCGTCGTCACCGCGGCGTTGGCGCTGCTCGCGGTGGCCGGCGCACTGACGATGTTGCGGCGATCGGCGATCTGGCGGTGATCGGCTGGACCCGCACCGCCACGGGACGAGGCGTGCGCGCAGCGCTGACGCTGTGGTTTCTCCTTCCCCTGGTCCCGATGCTGTTGTGGGCGTTCGCGAATCGCTGGCCCTTTCCGGATCTGCTGCCGCAGCAGTGGGGTCTGGACGGGGTGCGTAGCGGCCTCGCCGCGGGCGCCCCCCACGCGTTCGTCGTCTCGACGGCCATCGGGCTCGCGGTCGCGGCCATCGCCACCCCTGCCGGTGCACTCGCGGCCCGCGCCCTGGCCTCTGGCCGGCTGCCTTTTCCACGGCTGACCGAAGCCGTGCTGTTCGCGCCGCTGGTCCTGCCCGCGTTCGCGGTGGCGATGGGCTTGGACGTGCTGGTCCTGCGTACCCGAGTTCCGAGTCCCCTCGCCGTCGTCGCCGTGCTGTCGGTGGCCGCGATCCCGTACACCACCTATCTGATGCGGGCCGCCTTCGGCGCCTACGACATCGGCTTCGAGGAGGAGGCGCGCACGTTGGGCGCATCCCGCACGACCGTGTTGCTTCGGGTGCAGATCCCGCTGCTGGCGCCGGCGCTGTCCGGCGCGGCGTTCCTGGCGTTCCTCGTCGGATGGAGTGACTACGTGGTGACCCTGCTCATCGGGGGCGGACGAGTGGTGAGCGTTCCGATCCTGGTGGGGTCGTTCGCCGCAGGCACCGGAAACGATGCCGTCGTCGCGGCGCTGTCCCTGGCAGCGGTGGTTCCGCCGTTGATACTGCTCGTGGTGGTCGCCCGCGCCGGACGCCGAACGCAGAACCCGGCATGAGTACCCGACTGCGGGTGCGTGACCTCACTCGCCGGCACCCGGGCCAGCCGGTACCGGCGTTGCATGGGCTCGACGTCGACGTCGACGGCGGTGCATGCCTGGCGCTGCTCGGCCCGTCGGGATCCGGAAAGAGCACGGCGCTGAGGCTGATCGCCGGACTGGATACACCCACCTGTGGCAGCGTGCTTCTCGATGGCGAGGATGTGACGGACACACCAGCGGAGAAGCGCGGCATCGCGATGGTTTTCCAACGGCCACTGCTCTTTCCGCATCTGTCGGTCATCGACAACGTCGCCTTCGCTGCGCGTGCGGCGGGGCTTTCCCGCCGGGACTCCCGGGCGGCGTCGCGGCGGTACCTCGACCTGGTCCAGCTCAGCGACTTCGCGAGCCGTTCTGTCGCCGATATCTCGGGCGGACAAGCTCAGCGGGTGGCGCTGGCCAGATCGCTTGCCGCCGAGCCCAAGGTGCTGCTACTCGACGAACCGTTCGGCGCGCTGGACAGCGCGCTGCGCAGTGATATGTATGCCCTTCTGCGAGCGGTGAGGGACGAACTCGACCCCACCATCGTCCTGGTGACCCACGACCAGTCCGAAGCGGCCATGGTCGCCGATTCCATTGCGGTGCTCATCGGCGGTGTACTGGAACACCATTCCGACGTGCAGGCCGCATACGTACGGCCGTCGACCCTGGCGGTACACCGGTTGATGGGCGGGCTCAACGAGATTCACGGCTGCGTCGCCACCGGGGTACACCACTCCGACCTGGGTCCGCATGCGCTGCCGGCGGCCGCGCGCATTCCCGACGGAGCTGCCGTGTTGGTGTTTCGCCACGAGATAGTGCGCCTGACCTCCGCGACCGATGTACCTGTCACCGGCACCATCACCTCGCTGCAGCCGTCCGGGATCCGGTGCCTGGCCTGTGTGCGCGTCGGTTCGTCGTCGGTGTTCGTCGAACTCGAACCTCAGGTGAATCTCACCGTCGGCGCCGACGTCGGGGTGGAGGTTCCCGCCGGTGCGCTCCATGCGATCAGCACGGCCCTGTAGCTCCACATGGAGGGCGAAGCGTCTGTCAGGTAGGACTTGCGAGCCACCCCAAGCACGACAACGCTGAGCTTGAGCGTTGAACTCATTCGGCGGCACGTTGTCGGCTGCGCAAGGGTTCTCTGGCGGGAAGGCCGTCATCACACTCAGCCGCCGTCCGTCCTCAACATTGTCAGCACGCTGACCACATCGGGGAGAAGCCTCACACGCCGTGATTAGGGTGGCGTCGACCCTGGCGGCGGGAGGATCCGATGGCACGACGGCTCGACGAGTCCGATTGGCGGCCAATGCACACCCGCATCGCCGCGGCGCTCGGTATCGGATGGATGCTGGACGCATTCGAGGTGCAGATCATCGGCTCGGTCATCCCGGGAATCCAGGCCGAGTTCAATCTCGACGGCCGGCAGGCTGTGCTGATCAACATCGTCTGGTTCGCCGGGATCGCGCTGGGCGCGCTGGGATTCGGCTATCTGGCGGATCGTGTAGGACGGCGCAAACTGTTTGTCGCCACCCTGATTTTGTACTCGCTCGCCGCGGTGGCGACCGCTACCGCCCCGTCCTACGAGATCTTCGTGTTGTTCCGCTTCATCACCGCGCTAGGCGTGGGCGGTGAGTACTCGGCCATCACCTCGGCGATCGCCGAGTTCACCCCGTCCCGCAGTCGGGGCCGCAGCAATGGGCTCGTGATGAGCTTCTGGGCGATCGGCGGGATCCTCGCGAGCCTGGTCTCCATCCTCGTCATCTCCACCTTCGGACTGAGTTGGCGCTACACGATGCTCTTCGGGGTGCTGAGCGCTGTCTACGGTGTCATCGCCCGCAGGCTCATACCCGAGTCGCCGCGTTGGCTCGCCGCACAAGGGCGCCTGGATGAGGCCGACACGGTGGTCACCGCGATCACCGGCGTGACGAGTGCGGATGGCTACATCGTGGCCGGTCCGCCTCGCGGGACCCGTTCGGCGCTCAGCGAACTGTGGGTCAACCACAGGCCGAAGTTGTTCTTCGGGATGGCCTTGGACTTCTCCGAGGCGGCCGGCTACTACGGCTTGTTCACCGCGATGAGCATTTTCGTGTTCTCCTCGGCCACCGGTGCGGTTCCGATCAGTGACAGCGCACTGCCGTACTATTTTCTGACCGCCAACGTTGGAGCCTTCTTCGGCGGTCTGTTGGTGTCGTGGGCGCTGGACGCCGTCGGGCGGCGCCCCACGGTCACGGTCTCCTACGCCGCTGCGGCCGCAAGCATGTTGGGATGCGCGGCAGCCGCCTCGACGGGCTCGAAAACCCTTGTCCTGGTGGCCTTCACCGTTGCAGCCTTCGTCGCGACCTGCGCGTGGGTGTCTGCCTATCCCACCTTCTCGGAGATCTTTCCCACCGAGCTGCGGGCCACGGGGATCGGCGCCTCGGTCGCCGTCGGCCGGATCGGCGCGGTCATGGGGCAGATCCTGCTCGCCGAGGTCGCGGTGGTCTTCAACCTGACTACGGTGTTCGTCGTGCTCGGACTGTTCTGGTTGATCGGCGCGGTCGCCGGGGCACTGTGGTGGGTCAAGGGGATCGAGGCACGCGGGCTGTCGGTCGATGTCCTTGGCGTGCGGAGCGCCGAGGCGCGCGGTGGTTGGTTGAGGTGAATCGCACACGGACACTGTCATCGCGATGACAGTCTGACGGCCCGCGGCGGCTGGAGACCGCTTGAGTGGGCAGAAGGGTGTCAGTGCCAAACCTGCCCGCGAGCCGCGAACGAAGGTGAGACTGATCGTATGACCATAGCGAGCCCGCGCAGGGCCTTTGACCTAGTCTTCTCGCCGATACCCCCACCCGCCAGGGCCGGCGGTGTCGGCCTTGCGGTGCTGCGGGTCGTGGCGGGGTTGTTGTGGCTGGCGCACGTGTGGTGGAAGGTGCCCCCTGATTTCGGCGAAGGGCGCCGCACCGGGCTCTGGTTCTGGACGCACCTGGCGGTGGATCATCCGGTGTTCCCGCCGTACAGCTGGCTGGTCGAACACCTTGTGCTGCCGAACTTCACTCCGTTCGGGTGGCTGGTGCTGGTGGTGGAGACGCTGCTGCCGGTGTTGCTGCTGACCGGAACCGCTGTTCGGCTGGCTGCGTTGATCGGCATCGGTCAGTCGTTGGCGATCGGGTTGTCGGTGGCGCAGGCGCCCAACGAATGGCCCTGGGCGTACGCGATGATGCTCGGCATCCACCTGGTGCTGCTGCTGGCGCCGAGTGCGCAGTACGCCGCGGTGGACGCGGTCCGCGCCGCCCGGATCGGCGGAGACCCGGCGCCGGTGGCCAGGCGGTTACTCGGCGGGTGGGGTGTGATCCTCGCGCTCATCGCGATCATCGCCGCAGTCAAGTCGCTCGGTGAGGAGTTTCTCGCGCCGCGCGGCCAGGGGGTCGGCTACCCGCCACTGCAGTTGTTCCTCGGCGACTACAACATGCTCGCCGCACTGGTGCTGCTCGGCGTCGCGGGTCTGATGCTCGCCGCGGCGATCACCCGCATGCCGGTGCTGGCTCTGGTAGCGGCGGTCCTCGCTGCGCTCGCGGCGTTGTCCATCTACGTGCAACTCGGACGCACCGCGGTATGGCTGGGCGGAAATCCAAGTACTGCAGCAGTTTTCGTGTGCGCTTCGGTAATCGCCGTCGGCGCGCGCCCTCTTCGCGTATCGTCTTGAGTCATGTATTCGACCAACGCGTTGAATCAGGTCACCACGGTCGCCGCGGCAAATGCCGATCACGTCGACGCCGAGGGTTCGTTTCCCTCGGCAACAGTCGATGCGTTGCGCGGCAGCGGGTTGCTGGGACTGGTCCTTCCCGAGGAGGCCGGCGGACTCGGCGCCGGCCCGACGGAGCTCGTCGATGTGGTGGGCGCGTTGGCGACCGCCTGCGGATCCACGGCGATGATCTATCTCATGCACACAGCCGCGGCCGTGTGCATCGCCGCCGCGCCGCCCCCTGGAGCTCCGGAGGTGTTGTCCCGCATGGCCTCTGGCGAGGCGTTGGGGACGTTGGCGTTCAGCGAGAAGGGCTCCCGTTCGCACTTCTGGGCGCCGGTGTCGATAGGCGCGATGTCCGACGACGGTGACTCGGTGAAGCTGCGCGCCGACAAGAGTTGGGTCACGTCGGCGGGTTACGCCGACGTGTACGTCGTGTCCGCAGGATCCACCTCGGGAGTCGCCGGCGAGGTCGACCTCTTTGCGGTACCTGAGTCCGTCGACGGACTGTCCATCGTCGCGCCGTTCACCGGAATGGGCCTGCGCGGTAACGCATCCTCGCCGATGGCGGTTGATACGACGCTGCCTGTCGGTTTGCGGCTCGGAGAACAGGCCGCCGGGTTCGGAATGATGATGCAGACGGTGCTGCCGTGGTTCAACCTCGGCAACGCCGCCGTCTCGCTGGGACTCGCCGGCGCCGCCTACGCCGCCGCCGTCTCGCATGTCGGCGGTGCGAGGCTGGAGCACCGCGACGAGGCGCTGTCGGCGCTGCCGACGATTCGCGCGCAGATCGCAAGAATGGGAACGACTCTCGCGGCGCAGCGCGCCTATCTGCACAGCGCCGCCGCCAGCGTCAGCGCACCGGGTGAGGAGACGCTCGACTTCGTTCTCGGTGTCAAGGCATCCGCCAACGACGCCGCTCTGGCCATCACCGAATCCGCCATGCGGGTGTGTGGCGGCGCCGCGTTCTCCAAGCACCTGCCCATCGAACGGGCCTTCCGGGACGCGAGGGCGGGCGCGGTGATGGCGCCGACCGCCGACGTGCTCTACGACTTCTACGGCAAGGTCGCCACCGGCCTGCCACTCTTCTGACGCGGGAGGACAAGATGAGCAACCCACTGATCGTCGGGGCCGTGGCCTACACCCCGAACGTCGTCCCGATCTGGGAGGGCATCCGCGAGTACTTCGACGATCCAGGCGCACCCGACACCGCCATGGACTTCGTCCTCTACTCGAATTACGGGCGGCTGGTGACCTCGTTGATCGCCGGGCACATCGACGTCGCGTGGAACACGAACCTGGCCTACGTACGGACGGTGATGCAGACGAACGGCCATTGTGTCGCCCTGGCGCAGCGCGACACCGACGTGGGATTCACCACCGTCTTCGTCGCGGCGTCGGGCAGCGGGCTGTCCGGCCCGATGTCGATCGCGGGCAAGCGGCTTGCGCTCGGCTCGGCCGACTCCGCGCATGCGGCGATCCTGCCCCTGCACTATCTCGCCCGCGCCGGTGTGCCGGCTTCGGACATGCAGGTCGTCCGGTTCGACACCGATATCGGGAAGCACGGCGACACCGGTCGCAGCGAGCTCGACGCCATCGAGGCGGTGTTGGCCGGTGAGGCCGACGTCGCCGCGATCGGCAGCAGCACCTGGGAAGCGATGGGACGCGACGAGCTGATGCCCGGCACCCTCGACGAGGTATGGCGGACCGACGGGTACTGCCACTGCATGTTCACCGCGCTCGACACCCTGCCGGCCGAGCGTTACACCCCGTGGGTCGACAAGCTGTTGGCGATGGACTGGGACAACCCCGAACACCGCAGGATCCTCGAACTCGAAGGCTTACGGCGCTGGGTGAGGCCGCACCTGGACGGGTACCAGCCACTGTTCGCCGCGGTGGAGGAGCAGGGGGTCGACCCTCGGTGGTGATCCTCGACCTGATGAGGTTGATGGCCTCCTTGGCCGACGGAGCCGTCGGCGAGATCACCGTCGCGTCCGCCGCGGAACGAGAGCTCGCCGAAAAGTGGTGCGCACGAAGCGGTAACACCGTGGTGGACGCCAACCTGGACGGGTCGGGGAGGGGCACACTGACGGTGCGGCGCGGCCGCCCCGCCGATCCGGTGCTGGTTCTGGGCCCGGATCGGATGCCGGGCGCGCGGCTGTGGATGTACACCAACTTCCACTGCAACCTCGCGTGTGACTACTGCTGCGTGGAATCCTCGCCGCAGACCCCGCGGCGCGAGCTCGGGGCCGACCGGATCGCCCGGCTGACGAAAGAGGCGGCCGCCTGGGGGGTGCGCGAGATCTTTCTCACCGGCGGCGAGCCGTTCCTGCTGCCCGATATCGCCACCATTGTCGCCAGCTGCGCCGCGTTGCTGCCGACCACCGTGCTGACCAACGCAATGGTGTTTCGGGGCAGGGGGTTACGCGAGCTCGAGGCCATCCCGCGGGACAATGTGGCGCTGCAGATCAGTCTCGATTCCGCGACGCCGGAGCTGCACGACTCGCATCGCGGACAGGGAAGCTGGGCCAAGGCGGTGGCAGGAATCCGGCTGGCGCTCGGCCTGGGTTTTCGCGTGCGGGTGGCCGCCACCGTGGCCGCGCCGGCTCCCGGCGAGCTGGCTGCCTTCCACCGGATCCTCGATGAGCTCGGTATCGCGCCCGACGATCAGGTGGTGCGCCCGGTCGCCCATGAGGGCGTGGCATCCGAGGGCGTGATGATCACCCGCGAGTCGTTGGTGCCCGAGGTCACGGTCACCGCCGAAGGCGTCTACTGGCATCCGGTGGCGGCAACCGATGACGGCGCCTTGGTCACCCGCCGGATCGAGCCCCTCGCCCCTGCGCTGGACGAGATCTCCCGCGCCTTCGCCGAACTCTGGGCCCGCAAGGCCAGCGCCGCGCAACTGTTTCCCTGCGCCTGACACAGCCTCGGCGACGACAGGCCGGGAGCACGTTCGCCTCCCTTCACGGTTTCCGGCCAGACGGTGATCCTTCACCGACATAGGCTCGCGCTGAACAGGGTGGATGAATCGCGCATCCGGTCGCGACGAATGGGAGTTGGTGCGCGGTCGGGCGGGTCTGTCACCGTGCTGACAATTGCCCGCGCGCCGGCTCTCGCGTGCCGTCTGATGTGCAGAGGATCCGAACCAAGGGGGTCGCCGCGATGATCCGAGCCGTGTGGAACGACGCAGTGTTGGCCGAGGCGGTGCACACCGTGCGCCTCGAAGGCAACGACTACTTTCCGCCCGAGGCGCTCCGCCGCGAATACCTCACGGAAAGTTCGGCGACTACCGTGTGTCCGTGGAAGGGTACGGCCCACTATTACACGGTGACCGTCAGCGGTGAGGTGAACCCAGAGACAGGGTGGTACTATCCGAGTCCGAGTCGCCGTGCACGCCAGATCAAAGATCACGTCGCGTTCTGGCGCGGAGTGCGGATCGAGGGGGACGAGGCCGCTTCGGTCGCCGACCGAGCGCGAGCATGGCTGCGCGGCAAGCCGTGAGCAAAGCGTCGCTGAGCGTACCTGTCCGAAGGCAACGACTCGTCAAGTCGGACGGGCTGCCGATGTGGGGCATCGGATTCGCAAGCGGGCTGGTGGGCATTCTGTGCTGTGTCGGCCCCACCGTCCTCGCGGTGTTCGGAATCATCAGTGCTGGAACGGCGTTCGTGTGGGCGAACGATTTGTACGACAACTACGCGTGGTGGTTCCGCCTCGGCGGCGTCGCCGTCCTCGGCCTGCTCGTCTGGGTATCGCTGAGGCGCCGCAATCAGTGCAGCCTCGCCGGCGTGCGTCAACGGCGGTGGCGACTGCTGGGGGTGCTCGCGGTCGCGGTCGGCACGTACGTAGCGTTGTACGCCGTGACCACCTGGCTCGGCGGCTTCGCATGACACTCGATTTCTCACCGGACCGCGACCTCTACCCCTTCACATCGCGATGGTTCGACAGCTCGCAGGGTCGGGTGCACTACCTCGACGAGGGCAGCGGTCCACCGCTGCTGCTCTGTCATGGCAACCCGACGTGGAGCTTTCTCTACCGGGACGTCATCGTGGGCCTGCGCGACAGGTTCCGGTGCATCGCCCCGGACTATCTGGGCTTCGGACTATCGGAACGCCCGAGTGGATACGGCTACACCGTGCAGGAACACGCCCGCATCGTGGGCGAACTGGTGGACTTCCTGGATCTGGACGGCTATCTGTCGATGGGACAGGACTGGGGAGGCCCGGTCACGATGGCGGTCGACACGGCCCGCGCTGACCGGGTGCGTGGAGTCGTACTGGGCAACACGTGGTTCTGGCCGGCTGACACACTGCGGATGAAGGCGTTCAGCAGGGTGATGTCCAGCCGTCCGATGCAGCGCGCGATCCTGAACCGGAACTTCTTCGTCGAGAGGCTGATTCCGGTGGGGACGAGTCGAACGCTGACCCCGCTGGAGATGGAGCACTACCGGGCCGTTCAACCGTCACCGGAGGCGCGACGGGGTGTAGCCGAACTGCCCAAGCAGATCCTGGCCGCCCGACCGCTGCTGCAACGCCTCGAACACGAAGTGCCCGAGACGCTGGGGTCCAAACCGGCGCTGTTCGTCTGGGGCATGAAGGACTTCGCGTTTCCGCCCGCGCAGACGCTGCCGCGGATGCGCGCCACCTTCCCCGATCACGTGGTCGTCGAGCTACCTGGAGCCAACCATTTCATGCAGGAAGACGAACCCGGCCGGATCGCCGCAGCGATCATCGACCGTTTCGGCTGACGTGGCGGTGTCGGCCGGTCGCACGTGGAGTCGGCCGCGCGATGCTGTGGCGATGTTCCTGCGCGGGTCTACGGTACGAACAGCTGGACCCACCGCGCTGTTCGTCGGGACGGTCCTGTCCTTGGTCAACCAAGGTGCGGTCATCACGCACGGGGACGGCGACGGAGGGACGTGGATTCGGGTTGCGGTGAATTTCCTGGTGCCGTTCTGCGTCGCCAGCGTCGGATACCTCTCCGCGCGGCGTGTGCCGCCCGGCGGTGGCACTTCATAGGCCGATCTCGGACCAGCCGTGATAGAGAATGTCTGCGGGCTGACATTGTGTAGCCGTCAGGGTCACCACGCTGATTGTCTGGACGCTCAGGACAAGTGCTAGAGGAAGGTCAGTGATGCCGCGAAATCCGAGCAGGATCGCACCGGGCGACAGCGTTGACGTGCGCCAAGTGGACACGGTCAGCTCCGGGCCCGTGACGCTACCCGACCCGCAACGTCTGACCCATCTGCAATTCCGGCGGTACGCGGGCTGCCCGATCTGCAATCTGCACCTGCGCTCATTCGGCCAACGCCACGACGAACTCGAGGCCGCGGGGGTGCGGGAGATCGCGGTATTCCATTCGACGACCGAGGCGATGACGCCATATCAGGACACGTTGCCCTTCGTACTGATCGCTGACCCGCAACGGAAGCTGTACCGCGAATTCGGGGTGGAGAGATCACTGCGATCAATCGCCGATCCGCGCGCCTGGGCCGCTGCGGCCCGCGGCTGGAATCGCCATCTCCCACCGCAGTCCGACACCGGAGACGGTGGCCATACCGGGCTGCCGGCCGACTTCCTCATCCCCCCGAACGGCCGAGTCCTTGCCTGCAAGTACGGCTCTCACGCCAACGACCAATGGACCTTCGACGAGGTACTCGACCAGGCTCGGCGTCACGGGGTCTGACGCGCGGACCGGTCGGTGCTGACCTCGACGCCATTCCAAAACGCGACTCGGCCCTTGATTCTCCGCGCCAACGGGGACGGGTGCCGATAGGTGAATGCTGCGCTACGCAGCGTGGTGCCGCCTGCGGCCACGTCGTAGTAGCTGGCGAGCCCCTTCCAGAAGCACAGACTCTTGGCTTTGTTCGCGACGAGAATGCCTTCGGCGATATCGCTTTCGGGAAAGTACACGTTGCCTTCGACGATCACAGGATCGTCAGTGCTGGCTATCACGGTGTCTCCGACACGTGCGGTGGCGCTGGTCACGGGTGTCCTCTTCCTCATTCGTTGTGGGCGAGTGGTTTTCAACGCAAGAGCGGGGGCGGGGAAGGGGGCGGGCTTCGACCCCCGCCCCGACCCTCTACCCCGAGATCCGGCTAGGCGCTGCGGCTCCGTGTGAAGGGCAGCAGCGCGAGCGCCGTCGCGACACCGAACATGATGTGCTCGACGAGGAAGGTGGGGTAGCCCACCATGGCGGCCATGTTGGTGATCGGGTCCCCGGCGGAGAAGATCGTCGCGGCCAGGGGGAGTCCGATCCACGCGCTGACGGCGAAAACAACGGCACCGTAGATCATTCCGGCCAGGAGCAGCGTCATGCCGCGTAGTTTCGCCACTCGGACGATCACTGCGAACAGGACGCCGTACATCGCGCCCACCATCATGTGGATGAGTGCGCCCACCACGGCGGGACCGAACACGAAGTAGAAGTTCGAACCAGCCATGCCCTGCTCCATCGACGCCATCATCGTCGAGGGTTCCAAGAGCAGTGAACCGATGTGGTAGAGCGGGGTGAAGAAGCCGGTGTGCTGGTAGGTGGCGGCGGCCATCATGGCGAACATCGCCATGACCAGAGAACCGATCACACCGGCGACAGCGCCGACGATGAGCGTGCGGCCGAATCCGGCCTTGATCTCGGCCTGTGTTGAGGTAGTGGATGACATGGTGGTGCTCCCTCGTGGTGTCGGGGGAATTCATCCCCTTGTGGAGGAAACCCGGTGATGGCTGCCGGCCCTTCCCGACTGGCCCCAGTGTTTTTCGCTAGTTGCTTCGGAAGCGGAGCCAGGTCCGTCGCAGCCGGACAAGGATCCCGATCAGCCGGGCTGTCGTCGGCCGTCCCAGTTGTGATCGGACGTCGGCGATCGCGACGTTCCACGGTCCGTCGTTGTAGGTCGGGTATGGGTGTGTGGCGCCGGCGAGGTGGCGCGTGCGCATTCCGTGCTTGACTGCCAGGACCATTTCACCGATCGACTCGCCCGCCCGCGGTCCGACGATGCTGGCGCCGACGATGCGGTGCTTGCGGTCGACGACGAGTTGGGTGAGTCCGCCGGTGTCAGCCTCGGCGATGGCGCGATCGAGGTGGCTGTTCGACAGGGTCTGCACGCGCAATCCTGTTATGCGCCGGGCGGTTCGGGGGTCGATTCCGACGACGGCGATCTCGGGGTCGGTGAACGTGACGCGGGGTTCTCCGGTGGTGTCGACGGTGCGGCGCAGGCCCAGGATCGCGTTGGTGGCGGCGATGCTGCCGTGCATTCCCGCCGTGTGGGTGAATTGGGGGTGGCCGGTGAGGTCGCCGGCGGCCCAGATCCGTGGGTTAGACGTGCGCAGCTGAGCATCGACGTGGACGTAGCCACGCTCATCGAGCGTCACTCCCGCCGTCTCGAGGCCGAGTGCATCGGTCCTGGGTGTGCGACCGACGGCGACGAGCGCACGGTCGAATTCGACGCGGCGACCGTCGGTGAGGGTGACGGTGTGCTCGCAGATCGACTCCGCGGTGGCAGCGGTCAGCACCTCGACTCCGTCGGAGCACATTGACGCGGTCAGCGCGGCGGCCGCGGCCGGGTCCTCGCGGGGGACGAGGGTCTGCGCTGACTCGATGAGCGTGACCGCAGACCCCAGCCGCGCAAAGGCCTGGGCGAGTTCGCAGCCGACACTGCCGCCGCCGAGCACCAGGAGCCGGCGCGGAAGTTCGGTGAGGTCCCAGACCGTTTCGCTGGTCATGTAGTCGACGGTCTCCAGACCCGGTATGCCTGGCACGGTCGGGCGGGCTCCGGTGGCGAGCACCGCCTGAGCGAACGCGATGACGTGCTCCCCGATCGCGACGGTGCGGTCGTCGGTGAATCGGGCCGATCCTTTGACGACCGTCACGCCGGCGTCGTTGAGGGCCTTCGGGGAGTCGACCGGGGCAATGGCGGCGATGGCCTCCCGCACGTGCTGCATCACCTGGTTGAAATCGACGGTCACGTCCGTTGCGGTGACTCCGAATGCGGATCCACGGCGGACGGCTGTGGCCGCGGCTGCCGCGGCGATCAACGACTTCGACGGCACGCACCCGGTCCACAGGCAGTCCCCGCCGGTGCGATCGCGTTCGACCAGAACGACTCTTGCACCGAAGCCGGCGGCCGTCTTCGCCGCGACGATGCCCGCGGTTCCGCCACCGACCACCAACAAGTCAGGGTGGGCTGCACGAGTCACTGCAGCTCACCGCGGACGAGGCGGTCAACGACGTCGTGCATGTGGGACACGCTTTGCCGATCGGGCATCCGTCGCAGCGCCCAGCGTGACAGCGCCGAATTGATCTGACGGAATTCGGCCGCGGCGGTGCTGCACTTGTCGCATTGGGCCAGGTGCGCTTCCAGTCGTCGGATTTCGCTCGGGTCCAGCAGTGCGGCGGGATCGGAGTCCAGGTAGCGCTGGATTCGGCGTGCTGACCAGTGGCACGTCACCATCATCCGAACGGCCCTGATCATTGTTGCCTCCCCGCGCTCGCTGCTTCGAAATTCGGCTGCAGATGCCGGCGGACACGTTCGCGTGCCCGGCTGAGTCTCGACATCACCGTTCCTACGGGCACACCCAGGGCCTCGGCGGCCTCGGCGTAGGTCAGTTGGTCGACGTCGACCAAGAGCAGTACGGTCTGGAACTTGGTGTCCAGGCTCTGCACGGCACGTTCAAGATCATCGGGCAGGAAGGCGGCCATCACCTGCTCCTCGGTGCTCATAGGGGTGATTCCGAAGGCCGGCTTCGCGTCGGTGTAGGACGCGATGTCATCCACGCTGTCTGGGCGCATCCGTCGACCCATGTTGATGTTGGTGTTCCGCAAGATGGTCAACAGCCACGCCCGGGGGTAGCGGCCGTCGAATCGGTCCATGGCGCGCCATGCTCGCATGAGGGTCTCCTGCACCAGGTCATCCACGTCTGAGGACCCCACGAGGGTGCGCGCGACTCTGAGCAGCACTTCGATTTCGGGTTCGACGTAGCGTCGGAATGCGTCCGCTTGCATGTCGTGCTCGCCGATCTGCGGTGGGTCCACGGTGAGGGAACCCGGCGGGGGGCTGACAGTGTTCCCGTATCGGACAACTTGCCAGAGATTCTGACGAACGGAGCCCCGATGCCAAGAACAGGCCGCTATCGCTCTTCGGCGAGGTTCTATGACCTGATCTCCGCGGAGTGGCCCGTGTACCGGGCCGGGCGCGTGGCCGCGATCGACCTCATGGCGCTGCGACCGGGCCACCATGTCCTCGACATCGGCTGCGGTACCGGGCTGAACTTCCCCCTTCTTCAGAACCGAATCGGACCGAGCGGATCGATCACCGCCGTCGACGCCAGTGCGCAGATGCTCGAACAGGCCAGACGCCGCGCGTGCTCCGCTGGTTGGACGAATGTCCGACTCGTCGAATCCGACGCTTCCGCACTGGACGCAAACGTGCTGGACATGGCAAGCGGCTTCGACGCCGTCATCAGCACCTATGCCCTGTCTCTCATGGCGGATTGGCCGCGGGCACTGTCGACGATGGTGGCGGTCACGCGCCCGAGTGGCCGGGTGGCAGTGGTGGACATGCAGCGGCCGGTCGGGCGCGCCCGCCTGTGGAGTCCGCTCGCGCAGTTGGCGTGCCTACTCGGTGGCTCGGACATCGACGCACACCCGTGGGTTCCGATGGAGTCGGCCCTTGTCGACGTGCGACGACGGTCGGTCCGGGGGGCGCACATTCAGATCCGGGTCGGGTCGGTCCCGACGCGGACGACTGATGCGTGCTCGGACGGGTGTTAGCCGCGCACCGCTGCTGACCATCGGCGAAGCTCGCGACTGATCGCGTGCAGGCCCGCGCGGGCTGCGGCGGCGTCGTCGCCCGCACGGGAGGCCGCGAATGCGCCGAACAGCGCTGCCTGGATCAGCCGGGCGCGGTCCTGCGATGATCCCGGTTCGATGTCACCGTCGGCCTCCGCCAACTCGAGAGCGCCGTTGAGCGCTCGCTCGATCCTGCGGCGGTAGGCCGCCACGCGCTGCTGCACCTCGGGAATACCGTCGCCGACCTCCACCATGGTGTTGACCATGAAGCAGCCCCGTGGGGAGTTGGGGTCTTCGAGCACGGCGCGCACCCGGCGGACGAACCGTTCGATGTCGGGTAGACCGCGGCGAGGTGATTCGAGGTCAGCGATGATGCCGCTCATTCCGTCTTCGTAGCGCGCGAGGGCTGCGTCGAGCACCCCCTGCTTGAACGGCTCCCTCAGGTTGACCGCCATCACGAGATCCCACTGCTCGTCGGTGATCTCGGTGATCTCGGTGAACTTGCCGAACTGCTCGATTCCGGCGTTGTTGATCAGCATGAGCACCGGACCCAGGTCGGTCCGCACCCGGTCGACTGCTGCCCTGACCTGGCTGCGGTCGGAAACGTCGACGGTGTACCGTGACGGTGCCACCCTGGCCTCGCAATCGCTCGACCTCGGCATCGATCTGGGCGGTGGCGAGATCGAAGAGGGCGGCCTTGGTGCCGCGGACGGCGAGCGCCTCGGTGATCGCGAGGCCGAGGCCCTGCGCACCGCCTGTGACGATCGCCGTGGTGTTCTCGAAAGGCATTGTTGCGGAACTCCTACGAGAACTCGATGTGCAGACGAGTGAGTCCGCGCAGGATGAACGTGGGCAGGTATCGGTAGCGCCGGGCCCCGGGCGGTCCGTGCTTGTCCGCATCGATCCAGATGGCGGAGGTCCGGTCCAGCAGGCGGTTGAGGCTGACCTTCGCCTCGGCACGAGCGAGTGGGGCACCGGGGCAACTGTGCGGATCACGCTACGTCACCGGTCTCCCGGTCACCGTCGACGCGGGCAGCATGTTGAAGTAGGCGAACCCCGGGTATTCCACCGGCTGCGGCATCGGGCCGCGGGGCTGGTTGGAGGTCGCGATGGTGGGCTGGCTGGATCGTCTGCAGCAGAGGAGCCGCGTCATGGGCTTCGTCATCGCGGTGGTCTACAAGTTCGTCGACGACCAGGCCCATTTCCTGGCGGCGCTCATCACCTACTACGCCTTCGTCTCGCTGTTCCCGTTGTTGCTGCTGCTCACCACCCTGCTCGGGGTGGTGCTGTCTGCCCGGCCGGAGTGGCGGGAGAGCATCGTCAACTCTGCGGTCAATCAGTTTCCCCTGCTCAGCGATCAGCTCAGCCAGCCCGAAGCGCTCAGCGGCGGCGCCGTCGGCGTAGCGATCGGCATAGCCGGTGCGCTCTACGGCGCGCTCGGCGTCGGCCAGGCCCTGCAGAACGCGATGAACACCGTGTGGGCGGTTCCCCGGTATGTCCGGCCCGATCCGTTCAAGTCCCGGCTGCGCAGCCTCAAGCTGTTGACGGTGTTGGGCTCGGCGCTGATCGCCACGACGCTGCTGACCGCGCTGGGCAGGGTCTCGACCGGACTGGGCGTGCTGGGCACCGGCGGTGTGGTCGTGTTGTCCTTCGTGCTGAACACCGCGGTCTGTATGGCCGCGTTCCGACTCACCACCGAGAGGTCCCTGACCTACGCGCAGGTATTGCCGGGGGCGGTGGTCGCCGCGCTTATATGGCAGATGCTGCAGTGGTTCGGTGCGAGCTTCGTCGCTCGCGTCGCCGCGTCGGCAAGCGTCACCAACAGTGTGTTCGCCATCGTTCTGGGACTACTGGCGTTCCTCTACCTGGTTTCGACGTCACTGCTGGTGTGTGCGGAGATCAACGTGGTGCGCGTCGATCGGCTGCACCCCCGGGCTCTGCTCACCCCCTTCACCGACGATGTCGACCTGACCGCGGCCGACCGGAAGATGTACGCCGGACAGAGTGAGGCGCAGCGCGCCAAGGGATTTCAACGTGTCCAAGTGAGCTTCGACGATCCGCACCCTGCCGACGAACCCGAGGACGAGATCAGACCAGGTACCGGCACCGCTCGCGAGCGAGACGACCCGGGTCAGCCCGGTGCATGAGCGGTTGGCCCCTCGTCTGGCGCATTTGCCGCCGCAAGCAGCGCGTCGATCATCGCCGGGTCGACTTCGGCTCCGCTGCCGGCGGCCAGCATCCCGATCTGCCCGATCGGAAACGAATCCAGTAACCGGGTGAGGTCGACACCGTCGGGCATGATGGCGGCGGCCTCGCCCGCCCCGGCCATCGCCGACGCCATCGCGGACTGCAGGATCGGGCCTGCGACCGGATGCGCGAGCACCTCACCGATCGACGACGACCGTGACAGCGGGATGGTCACCGGATCACCGTCGACATCGACCTGGGCCGACGAGCGGATGTCCCTGCTCGACGCGGCGACGCCGACGGTGTACGGTCCGGCCTCGACCACCCAGCGGTCGACGCGGGTATCCCAGTACGCCAGGTCGTTTCGACGGACGGTCAAGGCGACCTCACGGGACTCACCGCTGTCGAGCGCCACCGAGGTGAACGCTTTGAGCTCCCGCCGCGGCCGGGCGACCCTGCTGCCGGGTAACGCCGTGTACACCTGAACGACCTCACGTCCCGCTACGGCGCCGGTGTTCGTGACAACGATGCGCACCTCGATGTCCCCGTGGTCGTCTATGCCGGCCGTGGCGGTCCCGTACTCGAAGGTGGTGTAGGACAGGCCGTGACCGAATGGAAAGGCGACCTCGATGTCACGGGTGTCGTACCAGCGGTAGCCGACGAACAGGCCTTCGCCGTACCGCACGTGCGAGAACTCTCCCGGGAAGTCCAGATAGGCCGGGCTGTCCGCGAGCCGGACGGGGATGGTCTCGGTGAGCTTTCCCGACGGATTGACCTCTCCGAACAGCACATCGGCGATCGCGCCGCCGCCGGCTTGTCCCAGGAGCCACCCTTCCACGATCGCGGGCACCTCGGCCGCGAACGGCAGCGTCACCACACCGCCGTTGGACAGCACCACCACCGTGTTCGGGTTGACCTCCAGCACGGCGGCGAGGAGCTCCAGTTGTCGAACCGGCAAGTCGATGTCGTCGCGGTCGTAGCCCTCGGACTCCAAGCGCGCGGGGAGTCCGAGGAACACGACGGCGGTGTCGGCCGAGTCGGCTGCGGTGAGCGCCTCGTGCCGCAGCCGGGCGGACTCCTCGGTCGAGACGTCGGAAGCCGAGCTG
>NZ_JBAUJB010000205.1:0-2249 GCF_049683355.1 Mycobacterium sp. | reverse complement strand
GCCGGGAGCCCCGCAGCGCGGGGCGCCGCAGCAGCAGCCGCAGGGTTATTGGTATCCGCCGCCAGCGGGGTGGCAGGGTGCTCCGCCGCCACCTCCGCCGTATCCGGGTTACCCGCCCTATCAACATCCTCCGCAGCCCGAGCAGTCGGCCCCCGCGCCGGAAGGTGATGCGGCGACCCCCGGCCCCAAGGAGGAACCGGGTCACGACGGCGGCCGGGACAAGGACCGGGCTGATCCGCCGAACCGCGGTTAGTCACCGGCTGATGCCTGAACGGAGACTTCGATGACGCGGTCGCACCACCACAATTCGGCCACGCTCACCCCACCCGATTTCGACCAGGAGCGCGCGGAACGGGCGGTCCGAGAGCTGCTGATCGCCGTCGGTGAGGATCCCGACCGCCAAGGGCTGGCCGACACGCCCGCCCGGGTGGCGCGGGCCTACCGGGAGATGTTCGCCGGGCTCTACACCGATCCGGACACCGTGCTCAACACCACCTTCGACGAACAACACGACGAGCTGGTGCTGATCAAGGAGATCCCGATGTACTCCACCTGCGAGCATCATCTGGTGGCGTTCCACGGTGTCGCGCACGTCGGTTACATCCCCGGGGTCGACGGCCGCGTCACGGGCCTGTCGAAGATCGCCCGCCTGGTCGACCTCTACGCCAAGCGGCCCCAGGTGCAGGAACGGCTGACCGCCCAGATCGCCGACGCGTTGATGCGCAAGCTCGACCCGCGGGGCGCGATCGTGGTGGTCGAGGCCGAGCACCTGTGCATGGCGATGCGGGGTGTTCGCAAGCCCGGCGCGGTGACCACCACCTCCGCTGTGCGCGGACAGTTCAAGAACGACAACGCCTCACGGGCCGAGGCTCTGGAACTGATCCTCAGAAGGTGAGCTTGGCGAGCCAACGGTCCCCGGACGGGACGCGCGTGCAGGTGATGGGGGTCGTCAACGTCACCGCTGACTCGTTCTCCGACGGGGGCCTGTTCCTCGACCGGGACCGGGCGGTCGAGCACGGCGTCGACCTGGTTGGCCAGGGTGCGGCGATCATCGACGTCGGCGGCGAGTCGACCCGCCCCGGGGCCACCCGGGTGGATCCCGCGGTCGAGACCTCCCGAGTACTTCCCGTCGTCAAAGAACTTGCCCAGCAGGGGATCACGATCAGTATCGACACCATGCACGCTGGCGTGGCCTACGCGGCCCTGGAGAACGGCGCCTCGCTGGTCAACGACGTCTCGGGCGGAAAGGCGGACCCGGACATGGCCAGGGTGGTCGCCGAAGCCGGCGTTCCGTGGATCCTCATGCACTGGCGGTCGGTGGGCAGTGGCCGCCCGCACGAGGTGCCCGGCTACGGCGACGTGGTGGTCGAAGTACGTGACGAACTCATGGCCGGGGTGGACGCGGCAGTGCGTGCCGGGGTGGACCCGGCCAAGGTGATCATCGATCCCGGCCTCGGATTCGCCAAGACCGCACAACACAATTGGGCGTTGTTGCACGCGCTGCCGGAGTTCGTCGCGACCGGTATCCCCGTCCTGGTCGGCGCGTCCCGCAAGCGGTTCCTGGGCGCCCTGCTGGCCGGGCCCGACGGTGAACCCAGACCCCCGGACGGACGTGAGACGGCCACCGCGGTGATCTCCGCGCTCGCCGGATGGCATCGGGTGTGGGGGGTCCGGGTGCACGATGTGCGCGCCTCGGCCGATGCGCTCGCGGTGGTCGATGCCTGGCGCGGGGGTTCCGATGGCTGACCGGATCGAGTTGCGGGGGTTGAAGGTTCGTGGCAACCACGGTGTCTTCGACCATGAGCGCCGCGACGGCCAGGATTTCGTGGTGGACATCACGGTGTGGATCGACCTCGCGCCCGCCGCCGCCAGCGACGACCTCGCCGACACCGTGGACTACGGCGGTCTGGCACAACGCGCCGCCGACATCGTGGGCGGCCCCGCGCGCCAGCTGATCGAGACCGTGGCGGGCGAGATCGCCGACGACGTGATGGGCGACGAGCGGATCCATGCCGTCGAAGTGGTGGTGCACAAGCCCGGCGCACCGATTCCGCTGGAGTTCGTCGACGTCGCGGTCGTGGCCCGACGTTCCCGCCGCGGGGGTGGCCGGTGACGGCGGTGGTGTTGTCCATCGGCTCCAACGTCGGTGACCGGTTGCGGTGGCTGCAGTCGGTGGTCGACGGCCTCGGCCGAGCCGTGGTGTCGGTGTCGCCGGTGTACGAGACGCAGGCATGGGGCGGCGTCGAACA
>NZ_JBAUJB010000204.1:0-7199 GCF_049683355.1 Mycobacterium sp. | reverse complement strand
CCACGTCAGGATAGCGGCGGTGATTCTGGCGGCGCTCATCCTAGCTTCCGCTATGCTCACCTACCTGTCGTACACCGCGGCGTTCACCTCGACCGATACCGTGACCGTGACTTCGCCGCGGGCCGGCTTGGGCATGGCAGAACAGAATAAGGTCAAATACCGGGGCATCCAGATCGGCAAGGTCAAGGACATTGAGTACGTCGGCGATCAGGCGAAACTCACGCTGGCCATCAACAGCAGCCAGATGCGTCACGTCCCGTCCAACGCAGTAGTGCGGATCGCCGGCACGACGATCTTCGGAACAAAGGCGGTGGAGTTCGTTCCGCCCGAAAAGCCGGCGGGCACATCGCTGCGCAGCGGCGCGCACGTGCAGGCGTCGTCGGTTCAACTCGAGGTCAACACACTGTTCCAGACGCTGACCGATATGCTGCACAAGATCAATCCAGTCGAGCTGAACGCGGCGTTGACGGCGCTCGCTGAGGGGTTGCGCGGTCGCGGCGAGGACCTCGGATCGCTGCTGAGCGGGACGAATCAACTTGTGGCGCAGTTGAACCCGGCAATGCCGACGGTACAGACCAATTTTCAGCAGACCGCTGCCGTGGCCAACATCTACGCCGACGCAGGACCCGACCTGGTCACCCTCCTCGACAATGTTCCGTCGATCAGCAACACCATCGTCGACGAACAAGACAACCTGAACGCGACCCTGCTGGCGACTATCGGGGTAGCCGACAACGGTTATGCCACGCTTGTGGCCGGATCGGACGACTACATCTCCGCGATCCAGCGCGCCCGCGCGCCATTGAAGGTGCTCGGCGACTACTCGCCGGAATACGGCTGTGTAATCAAGTCCATGGTGAAATCGATCCGGACCTTCAACCGCGAGATCGGCGGAGTGAAGCCAGGTCTGTTCGTGTCCTCTAACTTCTTGCTCGGCGGACCGGCGTATACCTATCCAGAAAGCCTGCCGATTGTCAACGCAACTGGCGGGCCCAATTGCCGTGGTTTGCCCGACATGCCGAACAAACAAGGTAACGGCTCGTGGTACCGCGCGCCTTTCCTGGTTACCGACAACGCGTACATCCCATATGAGCCCTTCACTGAGTTGCAGGTGGACGCCCCGTCGACACTGCAGTTCCTGTTCAACGGCGCGTTCGCCGAAAGGGACGATTTCTGATGAAACACCGAGGCATCATGTTAAGGGTCGTCGCCTTCGTGGTGGTCATGATGTTGGTGGCCGCAGCTTTGGTGGTGGTCTTTGGGCAGTTCCGATTCGCTTCCCGCAGCGTCTATCACGCCAACTTCGCCACCGCGTCGCTGCTGAAGGGCGGTAGTAAGGTGCGCATCGCCGGTGTGGACGTCGGTGCGGTCAAGGCCGTTGAGCTGAACTCCGACAACACCGTCGACGTGGCTTTTGAGGTTGACAAGCGGTATCAGCTGTACACGTCGACGCGCGCGATGATCCGCTACGAGAACCTGGTCGGCGACCGGTTCCTGGAAATCACCTCGGGCCCAGGTGACCTGCGCAAGCTCCCGCCTGGGGGCACGATCGACCAGCACCACACCGAGCCGGCACTGGATCTCGATGCGCTGCTGGGCGGCTTACGACCGGTGCTCAAGGGCCTGGACGGCGACAAGATCAACGAGATCAGCAACGCGATCATCCAGCTGCTGCAGGGCCAGGGGGGCGCGCTGTCGGACGTGCTGTCGAACACCGGGACGTTCACCCAGGCACTCGCCGACCGACATCAGCTCATTTCCGATGTGATCCACAATCTCGACACCGTGCTGGCGACCGCCGACGAGAAGCGTGCCCAATTCGACACCAGCATCGATCAGCTCCAGCGGCTGATCTCCGGTCTGGCGCAAGGGCGCGATCCCATCGCCGGGGCGATTCTCCCGTTGGCTGCGGCAGAAAAGGATCTGACCGACATGCTGCAGCGCTCCCGGCGGCCACTGCAGGGGGTGCTTGAGAACCTTCGGCCATTCGCGACGGAACTGGACGACCGAAAAGCCGAGATCAACGGGATCCTGGAACCGCTTGCCGAGAATTGGTTGCGGCTCAACGCACTCGGTGCGTACGGCGCCTTCTTCAATATTTTCTTCTGCTCGGTATCGCTCAAGTTCAGCGGGCCCGCCGGCAGTGACGTCTTGGTTCCGGTGCTGTTTCCGCCGGACCCGTCGAGGGGCAGGTGTTCCGAAGATGGCTAGAAGTGACAGCTCGAACCCGTTCAGGACCGGGGTCTTCGGTATCACTTTGGTGGTGTGTGTGGCTCTGGTGTCGTTCGGGTATAAAGGACTTCCCTTCTACCCGCAGGGAAAACCATACGATGCGTTCTTCACCGACGCCGGCGGCATCACGCCGGGCAACGACGTCAACGTGTCCGGCATCAAGGTCGGCCAGGTGACCGGGGTGGCGCTGGCCGGCGACGCGGCAAAGGTCACGTTCACCGTCGACCGCAGCATCAAGGTCGGCGACCAGTCCTTGGTGTCCATCAAGACCAACACCATCCTGGGCGAGAAGTCGCTGGCGGTGACACCGGCGGGTGGCGGTAAGTCGACGACGATACCGCTCGGCCGCACCACCACTCCCTACACCCTGAACACCGCGCTGCAGGACCTCAGCCGCGACGCCGGAGCACTGGATCAGGGGCAGTTTACGCAGGCGCTGCAGGTGTTGACCGATTCGCTGCACGACGCGACGCCGCAGCTACGCGACGCTCTCGACGGGGTGACCGCCCTGTCGCGCAGCATCAACGCCAATGATCAGGCGCTGGCCCGGCTGCTGGCCCACGCGAAGTCGGTGAGCAAGGTGCTTGCCGACCGGGCCGGCCAAGTCAATCAGCTCGTCATCGACGGCAACCACCTGTTCGCGGCACTCGACGAACGCCGGGCCGCGTTGAGCAGTTTGATCGCCGGCATCGACGAGGTGTCCGATCAGATCTCGGGCTTCGTGGCCGACAACCGGCGGGAGTTCGGTCCCGCACTAGCCAAGCTGAACTTAGTACTGGACAACTTGAATGAACGCCGCGACCACATCAGTGAGGCGCTGCGGCGGTTACCGGGTTATGCCACAACGCTCGGCGAAGTGGTCGGCTCGGGTCCCGGCTTCCACATCAACCTTTACGGTCTGCCGAATCCAGCCATAGCCGGCCCACTGTTGGACTCCTACTTCCAGCCTGGCAAGCTGCCCGACAGCCTCGCCGACTTTTTGCGCGGCTTCATCACCGAGCGCCTGATCCTGAGGCCGAAGTCGCCGTGAACTTACACCTACCAGCCCGCACCAGCGCGTGGTTCCGCGGCGGCGTCACCGCGGCATTGGCGGTGGCGTTGATCGTCGGCGTCTATCTGGTCTGGCCCGGCCGCGAAGGCCACCAGGTGGTCGGCTACTTCACCTCTGCGGTCGGGCTCTATCCTGGCGACGATGTCCGGGTCGTCGGTGTCCCGGTCGGTCGGATCGAGTCGATCGAGCCGCAAGCAGAGGCCGTCAAGATCACGATGTCGGTGCAAAGCGGCGTCAAGGTGCCAGCCGATGTACGCGCGATCATCATGGCGCCCAACTTGCTCGATGCCCGCTTCATCCAGCTGACGCCCGCCTACACCGGCGGACCGGCAATGGCCGACGGCGCAAGCATAGGGCCAGATCACACCGGGGTACCGGTGGAATGGGACGAGATCAAGGAAGAGCTGACCGGTCTCAGCATACAGCTGGGCCCACAGGAAGGAAGGTTGCAGGGACCGCTCAGTGCGTTTGTCAACCAGGCCGCCGACACCTTCGACGGCAACGGCGACTCATTCCGGCAGGCGCTGCGTGAGCTGTCGCTGACCGCGGGCCGGTTGGGTGACTCCCGCACCGACCTGTTCGGGACGGTCAAGAATCTGCAGGCCCTCACCGAGGCCCTATCGAACAGCAACGAGCAGATCGTGCAATTCTCGGGCCACCTGGCCTCAGTATCTCAGGTGATGGCCGACAGCTCGGCCAACCTCGATGCCACCCTCGGCACACTCAATCAGGCACTCTCCGACGTGCGGGGGTTCCTGCATGACAACAATTCGGCGCTGATCGGCCAAGTCGACAAGCTTGCTGACTTCACGAAGATTCTCTCCGATGAGGACAAGAGCATCGAGCAGATTCTGCACGTCGCCCCACACGGTTTGGCGAACTTCTACAACATTTACGAGCCGGCCCAAGGGTCGCTGGCGGGCCTGTTGTCGCTGCCGAACTTCGCGAACCCGGTGCAATTCATCTGCGGGGGGTCGTTCGACGTCGGCGCGAACCCGGCGGACTACAAGCGGGCCGAGATTTGCCGGCAGCGGATGGCACCGGTGCTCAAGCGGCTCACCATGAACTTTCCACCCGTGCTGTTCCACCCGATCAACAGCATCACCGCCTACAAGGGCCAAATCATCTACGACACGCCTCTCACCGAAGCCAAGGCGATGACCCCGATACCGCATCTGCAGTGGCAACCCTCGCCAGGGATCACTCCACCGCGGATGGCGCCAGGGGCGGACCTCGATTCGTTGCTGCTGCCGCCTGCAGCGCCGGCCGCCGGCGGACCCGCACAGCACGGCACCGGACCAGGACCGGAACCGCCCGCCACTGGTCAGTTCCCGGCCGAGGCCAGCCCGTCACCGCAGCCTGGAGCCGGCGGATGACCCGAAGAGCGGCACGCCCCAGACTACCTCGAGCAGCCTTCCAGACGATCGCAATGGGCGCGGCGATGCTGCTAGCCGGCTGCCAATTCGGGGGGCTGAATTCGCTGAACCTCCCGGGCACCGCCGGGCACGGCGAGGGGTCGTATTCGATCACGGTAGAGATGCCGGACGTGGCGACGTTGCCGCAGAATTCGCCGGTGATGATCGACGACGTCACGGTCGGCAGCGTCTCGGGCGTCGACGCGGTGCAACGACCTGACGGCAGCTTCTATGCGGCCGTGAAGCTGTCGCTGGACCGGAGCGTCAGGCTGCCGGCCAACGCCACGGCCAAGGTCGCGCAAACCTCGCTGCTTGGTTCCCAGCATGTGGAACTGGTCGCACCCGTCGATCAGACGGCCATTGGCGAACTCAGCCACGGATCGGAAGTTCAACTGAACCAATCGAGCCGCTACCCGACCACCGAAGAAGTGCTGTCAGCGCTTGGTGTTGTAGTGAACAAGGGCAACCTGGGCGCGCTTCAAGACATCACCAGCGAGGTATACGCCGCCGTGGCCGCCCGCACAGCCAGTTTCGTCGACCTGGTGCCCCGACTCGCCCAGCTAACGGCAGCACTGAACCAGCAGACCAACGACATCATCGCCGCGGCGGAAGGACTCGACCGCTTCGCCGAGATCCTGGCGCGCAACACGGACAGCGTAGCCCGTGCCCTAGACACCGTGCCGGACGCACTGCGAGTCCTCAACGACAACAGGTCCAGCATCGTCAACGCGTTCGGCGCGCTGCAAACCTTCGCCACCGTAGCGTCGCGCATTCTCGCCGAGACGAAGGACGATTTCACCGCCAATCTGATGGATTTGTACCCCGTCATCAAGGCGCTGAATGATAACCGCGGCGACTTCGTGTCGTCCCTCGATCTCCTGCCCACCTTTCCGTTCACATCCAAGTACCTCAAGCGAGCGGTACGCGGCGACTTCCTCAACGTCTTCGTCACCTTCGACCTGACGGTGCGCCGAACCGGTGAATCCCTGTTCACGACGTCGTTCTTCGACCCGAACATGAAGCACCTCGATGAGGTGGTCAACCCGCCGGACTGGTTGATCGGCGCCACGGCGAACCTGTCCGGGCAGGCGGCCGACCCGTTCAAGATCCCGCCCGGGACAGCCTCAGGGCAGGAGGCACCACGCTGATGCTGAACCGAACCGCGCGAATTCAACTCTTCACCGTTGCTGTGATCACCGTGCTCGCCGTCAGCGCGCTTGCGACGTACTACCTGCGGGTGCCCGCCATGCTTGGGATCGGTGCCTACAACATCACGGCCGACTTCGTCGCTGGCGGCGGCCTGTACCAGAACGCCAATGTCACCTACCGTGGTGTCACCGTGGGGCGGGTAGTTGCGGTCACGGTGTCTGATGACGGCGTCGGTGCACAGATGCGCATCAACAGCGACGCGAAGTTGCCGGCGAACGTGACGGCCACCGTCAAGAGCGTGTCAGCCGTTGGCGAACAGTACGTGGACCTAGTTCCACCCCACGACCCAGCCAGCGCCTTGCTGCACGACGGTTCCCGCATCGACCGACAGCAGACCGCCATCGGTCAGGACATTGCCGGGTTACTTCAGGCGGCGGATGCCCTGGTGAGTAGCGTCGGGAGCAGCCGACTGCAGGACTTGTTGCGCGAGACGTTCAAGGCTTTCAACGGCTCCGGCCCCGAACTGGCCCGACTGATCCAGTCGGCTCGGCTGCTGGTCGACGAGGCCAACGCGAGCTGGCCGGAAACTTCCCAGCTGATCGACCAGGCGGGCCCCCTTCTGGAGGCGCAGATTCGCAGTGGCAACGACATCAAGTCGCTGGCCGACGGGCTCGCCCGCCTCACAACCGAAGTACGCCATGCCGATCCGCAGCTGAGGACCATGCTGGCGACAGTGCCGGACGCGGCCGGCGAGGTCAATACCGCATTCACCGGAATCCGCCCGTCATTTCCGGTATTAGCCGCAAATTTGGCCAATCTCGGCCGGGTGGGCGTGATCTACCACAAGTCGATCGAGCAGGTGCTGGTCATCTTCCCGGCCCTGATGTCCGCTCTGATTACCGTGGCCGGCGGGGTCCCGCAGGATGAGGGCGCCAAGCTCGACTTCAAGCTTCCCTTGGGTGATCCACCGCCGTGCACCGTCGGGTTCATCCCCCCGACCCTCATCCGTTCGCCGGCCGACACCACAGTGCGAGAGCTGCCCAAGGACTTGTACTGCAAGGTTCCGCAGAACGACCCGAGTGTGGTGCGTGGGGCCAGGAACTACCCGTGCCAGGAGTTCCCCGGAAAGCGCGCGCCCACCATCGCGCTGTGCCGTGATCCTCGCGGATACGTCCCGATCGGCAACAATCCGTGGCGTGGGCCGCCCGTTCCGACCGGTACACCAGTTCAGGATCCGCGGAATATTCTGCCACCCAATAAGTTTCCTTACATCCCGCCGGAGGCAGATCCCGAACCGGGAGCCCCGGCGCCGCCGGGAGCGTTGCCGCCCGGATTAGCACCAGGCCCAGGCC
>NZ_JBAUJB010000203.1:0-1644 GCF_049683355.1 Mycobacterium sp. | reverse complement strand
GTCGGCGTCAGCATTCGAGGATCTCTTGTCGGAGGAGCCGGAATCGTCCGAGCTACTGCCCGACTTGGACGCTTTGCCGATGTGGACGCTCCCGACGACGAGGACGACGTTGACGAGCTGGCGCTGCTGCTCGACGACGACGACCTTGATGACGACGATGAGTCGTCGGAGTCTGCAGCCGCCGTCCACGGCACTGCGAACAACACAGCCCCCACACCGAGTGCGGCGGCCAGCCCGCCGACCCGACCGATGTGCTCTCCCCGGTGGTCGCCGTTGAGCACCCGACGAGGTGCACGCCCTGGCGGTGTCTGCAGCCGATGTTTGCCCGTCGAACCCATCTGTGATCCCCTTGAGTCGCCCGCCGAGCAGGCCGCCTGACACATTGCCGAGAACGCATTCAGGTCTGAAGCTATCGCCATTGACGGCGGCGCCGATATGGGGATTTCCCTATGCTTCACCCTCCGCGGCAACACCACGACTCCGCGGTCCACCGCCGCTAGCTTCGGGTCTGCCGGGTGAGGATCGCCAGAACCCTTTCCCTCCACCTGCTGTCCACGGTCCCGGTGCGGGCCAGTTCTGCGACGTAGCCCCCGACGATCATGTCGATCACCGTGTCGGCGTCACCGCTGTCGTCACCGAGTACCTCGATGGCCAGTCCCCGGTGAGCACCCAGGATCTCCCGGAACACCTCGCTGAAGTCGAGGTCCTCATCGGTGAGCAGAGCAGCGAAACCGCCGCCTCCGATCCCGTGGGTGATGACGTCCATCGACTGCGAGATCACCCAACCCAACCGCTGCTCACGGCTTGATCCCGGCGGGACCACCGGTCTCACAACCAGGCCGGCGAGGGCTGCTGTGAGCAGCGCGCGGCGGTTCGGGTGGCGCCGGTAGATGGTCGTCTTCGCGATACCGGTGGCCTCGACGATGGACTGCATCGTCACGGCGCGCGGACCACGCGCCCGCAGGATCTGCAAGGCGGCCTCGAGTATTCGGGCGCCCACCTCGTCGCTGCCATCCGCACCACTGCCAGCAGTCATGTCCCTCGTTCCGCTGTTCAGAGCAGTACACCGAGGCTTACGCTACACTAGACGTAGCGCTACGCTACCCGTAGCGTAGTTATGAAGGAGGATGCTGTGTACCGATTGCTCGCCCGCGTTCCACTGCCCGCAGTGGGCTACGTCCTGACACTCATCGGCTTTGCCTTTCTCGGATTCTTCGTCGCGGCGCTCGGCTTCGGATTCGACCGAGCTGCCGTCCTCGGTGTCGCCATGGTGACCAGCTATGCCGCAGGCGCACTGTGTTTCGCGCTTCGTCGTCGCCAGATTGCCGTTGCCGGCCCCGCCGACGACGTCGTACTCGGCCTCGACCCCATCCGTGGGAACACCGACCGCTCGGCAGCCGAACGCTACGTTCTGAGGTATCGGGGAGACGACACCGTGCAGGCCCACACCGCTACCCCCGCCGTCCGGGCGGCTGACAGCTCTGACGGCGAACAGCTTGCCCCTGCCGCCTAGGCTAGGGCGCCATCGCGGTCTCGACGACCGTGAGCTCCTCGGAAAGACCTGCCGCATTACGGATCTCGATGAATGCCTCGACCATCGCATCGGTCAGCTCGTGCGGATCCTCGAGGGTCTTGCCGTCCGAG
>NZ_JBAUJB010000202.1:0-7918 GCF_049683355.1 Mycobacterium sp. | reverse complement strand
GATTGCGCAGCGTCTCGCGCCAGTCCTTGGCCTCGACGTACGGGGTGGCGAAGACGTACTGGCGCAGCGCGCGGTCGGCCATCGCGTTGAGCAGGTCGTCCTTCTTGCGGAAGTACCAGTAGATGCTCGTGACTCCGACGCCCAGGTGCTTGCCGAGGAGCGGCATGCTCAGGTTGTCGATCGACACCTGTTCGGCGAGCTCGAAAGCTCCGCTGATGATGTCGTCGGGATTGATCGAACCGCGTTCACGCCGTTGACGCTTCTCCGCGGTCGCCTGCTTCGCCACTCGGGAACCTCCATCGTTCGATGCCACGTCGTGCCGCTCCGGAAGCCGGGGTGGTGGTCGTGAATCACCGGCAGCCGGTATTCTGAAATGCGCCTCTGCAGTCGTGTCGCGGCGCTACCGTGCACGCGGCCTTACCGTCGGGCGGCTGGTGGACACCGGCCACCGTGTTTCCACTCTTCTACTGTAAGTCCTATAGTAAGCTTTTCTATCATCGTCCGGCGGCAACCGGCCAATGGTGTTGAGCGGCAGGCGAAAGGGGCACTGTGTCAGACGAGGTACTCACCGAACGCCACGGACGGACTCTGGTCATCACCATCAACCGTCCGGAGGCGCGCAACGCGTTCAATCTCGCCGTGGCACAGGGCCTGGCGGATGCGATGGACGAGCTCGACGACACCAATGAGCTGTCGGTGGCGATCGTCACGGGCGCGGGGGGCACCTTCTGCGCGGGGATGGACCTCAAGGCCTTCATGGCCGGTGAGGTTCCCGCGATTCCCGGGCGCGGCATCGGATTCACCGAACGTCCGCCCCGCAAGCCGGTCATCGCCGCCGTCGAGGGCTATGCGCTGGCCGGCGGGACCGAGATCGTGTTGGCCACCGACCTGGTGGTTGCGGCCAGGAACGCCAGATTCGGTATCCCCGAGGTCAAGCGCGGGCTGGTGGCCGCGGGCGGCGGCCTGCTTCGGCTGCCGCACCGCATTCCGTACCAGAAGGCGCTCGAGCTGGCGTTGACCGGCGACAACTTCACCGCCGAAGAAGCGTCGGGATGGGGGTTCGTCAACGTGCTGACAGAGCCCGGCGAGGCGCTGGCTGGGGCGATGGCGCTGGCCGAACGGATCACCGCCAACGGTCCACTGGCGGTGGCGGTCACCAAGGAGATCATCGCCAAGTCGGCAGGCTGGAGCGAGGACGAGATGTGGAAGAAGCAGAGCGACCTGATCATGCCGGTGTTCGCGTCCAAGGATGCGATGGAAGGTGCGACGGCATTCGCCGAGAAGCGCGCGCCGAACTGGACAGGAACCTGACGGCACCCGGATGGACCTCGGGTTCGCGAATGCGACCGCCGTCGTCGTCGGCGGGGGCCGCGGTATGGGCCTGGCGACCGCGTCCGTAGCACCCACCCTGCGCAGGATGTTCCCGTCGATCGTGACCAACGCCGACTACTGCTCGTCGGTCAACGACGCGAACTTCGACCGTGTCGTCGGGCTCATCGACGATGCCCGGACCAAGGGTGCCCACGTCGAGGCGGTGGCACCGCCGGGCGAGCACCTGCCCGACCGTCACACCCGCAAGATCGCCCCGACCATCGTGCGCGACGTCGACGACAGCATCGCCACCGAGGAGACGTTGGGTCCGGTCCTGACCGTGCGCACCTATGACCGTCTCGCCGACGTCATCGACTACGTCAATGCCCGCCCGGCACCGTTGGTGGCGTACTGGTTCGGATCGGACGACGACGACTTCAGAAGCTTTGTGCAACGCACCCGAGCGGTGGAGTCGCCCGTAACGACTTTGCCGCACAGATGATCCCGTCAGCTGCGCCGTTTGGGGGAGTGGGCCGCAGCGGCATGGGCGCCTAGCACGGCAAGGCCGGGTTCGACACCTTCAGCCATCACCGCACCGTGGTCGGCACCGACCTGCCGTTCACCATCACCGGACGCGCGGCGCCGCCGTTCTCCCGGCCGATGCGCGCCACCACGTCGCTGGCGCTGGCGATGGCGCGCAACCGCACCCGCCGCAGGCTCAGGAGTCGCTGATGGCCTGTTCGCGGGCCCACCGGTAATCGGCCTTGCCCGCCGGACTGCGCTCGATGGCGGGCCGGAACACCACCGCCTTGGGCAGCTTGTAGCGCGCGATCACCTCGGCGGCATGGTCGATGATCTGCTGCGCGTCGGCGGTCACACCGTCAGCCAGCGCGACGACGGCCACCACCTCCTGGCCCCAGCGCTCGCTCGGTCGCCCGGCGACCACCACGTCGGCGACAGCGGGGTGCGACGCGATCGCGGACTCCACCTCCTCGGCGAAGATCTTCTCGCCACCGGAGTTGATCGTCACCGAATCGCGGCCGAGCAACTCCACCGACCCGTCCGCCAGATGGCGGGCACGGTCGCCGGGGACGGAGTACCTGACCCCGCCGATGACGGGGAATGTCGCGGCGGTCTTGACCGCGTCACCTTTGTAACCGAGTGGGACGTAACCGCGTTGGGCCAGCCAACCCATGCCATCGTGGCCGGGTTCGAGGATCGAGGTGAGATCCTCGGAGGCGACGAAGGTGTCCGGTCCCGCCGTGAACTTGCCGGTCGACACCGCGCCTGACGCCGACATGTGGGTCATCTGGGCGCCGGTCTCCGAGGAGCCGACGCCGTCGACGACCATCAGGTTGGCCTTGCTGTCGATCAGGCGCTGTTTGGCGGTCGGGGTCAGCTGGGCGCCGCCGTTGGCCACCACTGCCAGTGACGAGAGATCCGCCTCGGTGCGCTCGAACGCGTCGGCCAACGGACGGGCCATCGCGTCGCCGACCACGGTCACCGCCATGACCTTCTCCCGCTCGATGGTGCGCACCACGTCGTCGACGTCGAGGTGGCTGGTGACCGGCGAGAACACCACGGTCTGACCGGTGGTCATCGCCGTCAGCACGGCCCACTGGGCGGCGCCGTGCATCAGCGGCGGCAACACCATCAGCTTGGTGCCGGGCGCCTCGGCACAACGGTTGGTGATGTCCTGGTAGCTGGTGGCCAGCTCACCGGTGTAGAGGCTGCGGCCGCCGAACGAGGTCATGAAGATGTCGTGTTGACGCCACAGCACGCCTTTGGGCATGCCAGTGGTCCCACCGGTGTACAGCACGTACAAGTCGTCGGGTGACGGTTGCACCGGTGGCGCCTCGGTGGGCGCGTCGGCGATGATCGATTCGTAGTCCACGGCGCCCGGCAATAGCTCGTTTCCCGAGTCGTCGGCGATCTGGATCAGCACCTCGAGCGCCGGCAGCTCGGCCAGCACCTCGGCCAGCCGCGGCGCGAATGCGGCGTGGTACAGCAGTGCGGTCGCACCGGAGTCCGACAGCAGGTACTGCAGTTCGCTCTTGACGTAGCGGTAGTTCACGTTGAACGGTGCGACCCGGGCACGCCACGCGCCCAGCATTCCCTCGACGTACTCGGGACCGTTGTGCGCGTAGATGCCCAACAGATCCTGGCCGGCCTCGTGCCCCGGTAGCTCGGAGCGCTCGTTGTGACAGCCCAGCCCCCGGGAGTGCAGATAGGCGGCCAGACGGGTGGACCGCTCGACGACCTGTGCATAGGTGAAGCGGCGTTCACCCTGGACGATGAACTCACGACCACCGATGACGGCGGCGACGGCATCGGCGGCGGCCGGGACGGTGAACTGGATCGACTCGGTCATGGGAGGCACTCTAGACGCCCCTGCCGCGCGGGTAGACAGTTGGTCGAAAGTTGTATGGCCATCAGGTGCGCTCCCAAGCATTGATGAGTTCGTCGGTGGTTATGACCGTCGCCAGCAGGGACAGAGTGTTGTCGACGATCGCTTCCGCGTAGCCGGCTGGGATCCCGGCGACCGCGTCGCGCGGGAGCACGACGCGATAGGCCGCATTGACCGCGTCCATCACCAGGTTGGTGATCGCGACATTGACCGAGACCCCGACCGCGACGATGGTGGACACTCCGAGGTTGCGCAGGATCGAATCCAGGTCCGTACCACCCATCGGTCCGAGGCCGTGCCACCGCGCCAGCAGGAGATCGGTTGGGCGGAACCCGAGTTCGTCCACCAGCTGCGTGCCCGGGCTACCGGGGCTGATGTTCACGCCGGCAGCACCGAACGCGAAGATCTTGGCGTTGTGGTTCGAACCCAAGCCGTCAGGGCGGCGCTGCACCACACAGTGCACGACCGATCAACCACGACCCCTTCCTGCCCTTGACCCTGGCTGCCGAACACACCACCAGTATCGAGCTGGGCACCAGCATTGCGGTTGCGTTCGCCCGCAATCCGATGTCGGTGGCGCAGATCGGATGGGATCTGCAGGACTATTCGCGGGGACGGTTCATCCTCGGGTTGGGCTCTCAGATCAAGCCGCACATCGAGAAGCGGTTCAGCATGCCGTGGAGCAGGCCGGTGGCCCGGATGCAGGAGTTCGTGACGGCGCTGCGGGAGATCTGGTCCTGCTGGCGGGAGGACAGGGTCCTGAGCTTCGAGGGCGAGTTCTACACCCACACGCTGATGACGCCGATGTTCGTTCCGCCCGCACACCCTCACGGCTACCCGAAGATCTTCGTCGCGGCCGTCGGGGACCGGATGACCGAGATGTGTGGGGAAGTCGGCGACGGGATGCTGGCGCACGCCTTCTCGACCCAGCGGTACTTCCGGGAGGTGACGCTTCCGACGCTGTCCCGGGACTGCAGCGGGCTGGCCGGCAGCGCATCGACGTCGAGGTGGCCAGTCCGCTGTTCGTCGTGACGGGACGCGACGAGGCGGAGCTGAGGTCCGCCGCGGTGGGCGCCCGCAAGCAGATCGCGTTCTACGCGTCCACCCCGGCGTATCGCACGGTGTTGGAGCTGCACGGCTGGGGCGAGCTTCAGACCGAACTGCACCGATTGACACGTGAGGATCGGTGGGACGCGATGGGCACGCTCATCGACGACACCATCCTCGCCGAGTTCGCCGTGGTGGCGCCGGTGGACGAACTGGCGCACAAGATCCGGGCCCGTTGCGAGGGACTCACCGACCGTGTGCTGGTGGGCTTTCCGTCGACGGTCGACGAGGCCACGGTCATCGACGTGGTAGCGGAACTGCGCTGCGGCGCATCGAGTACGAAGAAGGAGTCGGGATGAACGTTCGAGTTGTCGACGAGGCTTCCAGGGTGTTCGCCGACCCCACGGCCTACGCCGACGAACGCAGACTGCACGACGCGTTGACCCATCTGCGGCAGACCGCACCGGTGTCCTGGGTCGATGTGCCGGGCTACCGGCCTTTCTGGGCGATCACCAAGCACGCCGACATCATGGCGATCGAACGTGCCGACGACCTGTTCACCAACTCGCCCCGGCCGGTGCTGACCACCACCGAGGGTGATGAACAGCAGGCTGCCATGGGGGTCAGCACGTTGATCCACATGGACGATCCGCAGCACCGCAAGGTGCGCGCGATCGGTGCGGACTGGTTCCGTCCGAAAGCCATGCGGGCTTTGAAGGTTCGGGTCGATGAACTCGCGAAGTTCGTGGACCAGATGGCCGACCGGGGTGGCGAATGCGATTTCGTGACAGAGGTCGCCGTGAACTTCCCGCTCTACGTCATCATGTCGCTGCTCGGCATCCCGGAATCGGACTTCCCCCGGATGCTGACCTATACCCAGGAGCTGTTCGGCAGCGACGATGCCGAGTTGCAGCGCGGGGTCACCATGGAGGAGCGCGGGCTGGCGCTGTTCGAGATGTTCACCTACTTCAATGAGATCACCGCGGCGCGCACAGCCCACCGAAGACCTGGCATCGGCGATCGCCAACGCGCGGATCGACGGCGAGCCGCTGTCCGACATCGACACGGTGTCCTACTACCTCATTGTCGCCACCGCCGGGCACGACACCACCAGCGCCACCATCTCGGGCGGACTGCAGGCGCTGGTGGAGAACCCGGACCAGTTGCACAGGTTGCAGCACGACCCGAATCTGATGGGGTTGGCCACCGAGGAGATGATCCGGTGGGTCACCCCGGTCAAGGAGTTCATGCGAACCGCACAGCAGGACAAGGTGATTCGGGACGTGCCCATCGTTGCGGGGGAGTAGGTGCTGCTGTCCTACCCGTCGGGCAACCGGGACGAGGATGTGTTCACCGAGCCGTTCCGGTTCGATGTCGGGCGAGACCCCAACAAGCACATCGCGTTCGGCTACGGAGTGCATTTCTGTCTCGGTGCGGCCTGGCCCGCATGGAGGTCAACAGCTTCTTCTCGGCGTTGCTGCCGCGGCTGAAGTCGATCGAGCTGGCCGGCACGCCGGAGCACACCGCCACGATCTTCGTCGGCGGCCTCAAGCATCTCCCGATCCGATACGAGCTGTCCGGCTAGCCCACGTCCCCAAAGACCAGGCCACCGTCGGAGCACTCCGCAAAGCCTCCGAAGGCCACGACGTCTCCATCCAAGCCCTCTCACACCACAAAGAGGGTGACCGTGGCGGCGGGGCAGGACATTTCGACGCCCTGAAAGCAGCGGCGCGCGGAAACTCCTATGCATGCGTTGACGTTTTCGGAGAACCCGGCGGCGATGGGGTATCCGTCGTTTCATGATGAGTACTGGACGCCGGTGTGGGGTCGGATACCTGGCAGTTTCGTGATGTGGTGATTCCGAATGTGGCGTTGAATGCGGTGGCGGGTCGGCCGCGGTGATCGCCAACCGCCCCGACGACCCGATATGCACATTCATCACCGTGTCGGTATCGACCAACGCCTCCCTGATCAAAATCATCTCGTCCTTGTGCATGACGGTTCCATTCTGTGGGCGCTTACCGTATGGATTACAGTTTAGCGCGGCCGGCTCGTGCGGCGAGTCAGTTGCCGCGCTCGTAGTGGGCACGCACCACGTCGACGGTGTCTGCCTCGGCAGCGTTCTTGTCGTGGCGGTAGCGCACCACCCGGGCGAATCGCAACGCCATGCCGCCGGGGTACCGCGATGACGTCTGCACACCGTCGAACGCGATCTCGACGACCTGCTCGGGCCGTACCCGGACGACATACCCGTCGGTGGGCCCGGTCGCGAGCTCGAGGAACCGCTCGGTCTGCCAGGCCAGCATCTCATCGGTCATGCCCTTGAAGGTCTTACCCAGCATGACGAACCCGTCGGTGTGCGGGTCGCGGGCACCCAGGTGGATGTTCGAGAGCTTTCCGGTCCGTCGGCCGGAGCCCCACTCCACGGCGAGAACGACGAGGTCGAGGGTGTGGACGGGTTTGACCTTCAACCACCCCGCACCGCGGCGGCCCGCCTCGTAGGCTGCAGCCGGCGACTTCGCCATCACCCCCTCGTGCCCCGCGGCCAGCGTGGTGTCGAGGAACCGTTGTGCGGCAGCGACATCGGAGGTGGCGAGCCGATCGACCCGCTGGTGACCGGGGACGATCGCGTCCAGCGCCGCGAGGCGCTCGCTGTTGGCCCGATCGAGTACATCGTCGCCGTCGACGCGCAGCAGATCGAAGAAGAACACCGACAGCGCGTGGGAGCCCAATCCGGCGGCCCCGCCGCGGCGCCCGAACCTGGATGCGGTGACCTGGAAGCGGTGCGGGCGGCCGTCGGGTTTAAGCGCGATGGCCTCCGCGTCGGCGATCAGTTCGGTGACCGGCAGCGCCAGGGCGGCGCGGACAACCTCGGGCAGCCGAGCGGTGACGTCATCGAGGCTGCGGGTGAAGATCGAGACCGCCTCACCGTCCCGGTGGATCTGCACTCGCGCGCCGTCGAGCTTCGCCTCGAACACCGCGGCGCCACCGAGGCGCTCGAGCGCTTCACCGACATCGGACGCGGTCTGGGCGAGCATCGGACCGACCGGCCTGCCGACCTGCAACGTGAACTGCTCGAGCGCGCCCGCCCCGCCGGTCAGGGCCGCCGCAGCCACCGCCGGAAGGGCTCCGCCGAGCATCGCGGCCCGGCGC
>NZ_JBAUJB010000201.1:0-4779 GCF_049683355.1 Mycobacterium sp. | reverse complement strand
GCGTCGACCATGTGGTTCATGAACGACGGCGGCGGCGTGAACGGGCGGGTCAGTTCCGGCGACAGCTTGTGGGAGCTCTTGCGCACCCGGCTCACCCCCTCAGCCGTGTAGCGCACCACGGACGGGAACTTGGCGATCTGGCGCAGATGATCGGTGAACGCCGTGCGCACCAGTTCGCCCTTCGACGGGGCGGGATCGGTGGCGTAGGAATCCCGCTCCGGCGCCGGTCCGTCCTGCAGATCCATCCCACGTGCCAGCAGGTTCGCCGAGGCGACGCCGTCTGCCAGGGCGTGGTGGATCTTGCCGAGCACCGCGATGCGGCCTTCAGCCAGGCCCTCGATCAGGTACATCTCCCACAGCGGACGACTGCGGTCCAGCGGGGTGCTGGCGATCCGGCCGACCGCTTCGTCGAGTTGGCGGCGGCCGCCCGGCGCATCGACACGGCAGGAGCGGACGTGGTAGTCGAGGTCGACCTCGGCGTTCTCCCGCCACATCGGGTGATGGAACTTGAACGGGATGTCGATCAGTTCGTAGCGGAACGGGTCGAGTTTGTAGAGCCTGCTGTGGATGACCTTGCGCAGCTCTTCGACGCCGAACTTCGCCCCGCCGAGATCGTCGAGTTGAATCACCGCCAACTTCAGCGTGTGCATGTGCACCGTCGGCGTCTCGCTGTACAGCAAGACAGCGTCCCACCCGCTGAGCCTCTTCACGACAACAACCTCCTACCCGGAGGCCTATATAACCTCTTTGGCTCCGATGAGGCTTCTGTTTCGGTGAACATGGTTGAGGAACAGGCCGATTGCCGTCGATGCCGCACCGGTGCGGGCTCCGTCCATCATGTCGAAACCGTGGCCGGCTCCCGGCAGCTCGACGTAACTGACCACCGAACGGGACACCGCCTTGAGCCGGTCGACGAAGCTGCGCGCCTGGGCGACCGGGATCACGCTGTCACCGGTGCCGTGCACCACCAGGAACGGCGGCGCCTCGGCATGCACGCGGGCGATCGGCGAGGCCTTGCGGAACACGTCGGGGTGCTTGGACATCTTGCGCCTGACCACGACCCGCTCGAGGAAGTCGACGAACCGCACCCTCTCGACGGTCGACTTGTCCTCCCAGTCGTAGCGACCGTAGATACCGATGACCGCGTCCACCGAGGTGTCCGAACCGTCGGGCAGTTCACCCTGCAATTCAGGGTCGTTGGCCGTCAGGCCCGCAAGCGCGGCGAGATGACCGCCTGCCGAGGTGCCGGCGATCGTGACGAAGTTACGGTCGCCGCCGAACTTGTCGACGTTGGCCCTGGCCCAGGCGATCGCCGCCTTGACATCCATGATGTGGGCCGGCCACGGATTGTGCGGTGCGACCCGGTAGTCGATGGACAGACACACCCAGCCCTTCTCGGCCAAATGCGACATCAGCGCGTAGCCCTGAAGGAAACGGCTGCCGTGCACCCACGCCCCGCCGGGCACGAACAGCAGCACCGGCGCGGGCTGATCGGGCAGGTCGTCGCGCCGCCACACATCGAGCAATTGCGTGGGTCGCGTGCCGTACCGCACCGACGTCCGGTGTACGTGACGACGGTGCTCGCGCATCTTCCAGAACGGCGGGGTGCGCTCCGGCTGCGGCCATTCGATGTCGAGGTCCTTGTTCGAGACCAGACCGCGCAACGCCGCTTCGCTCACAGCGTTGGTGCTTTCCCGCTCCCGGCGCTTGAGTTCGGCGTCCGAGGGCTTGAACAGCGATCGTGCGGTGGCGCCGAGGAAGTCCGGTGCGTGTCGGGAACCCCAGATGGCGGCGGCGGTCAGGACACCGAGCGGCTCGAGGTGCTTGCCGATGACCGGCAACGATGCCGAAGCGACGCTCATGGCCAGGAGATGATCGGAAGGACCGGCCTTCAGCAACCATTGCAAGCGCGTGGTGAGCGTCGGCCCGGGGTACCGGATCTCCGGTCGTTCCGTCATTTCGCGAGCGTACCCCCATGCACAAAAGCCAAACGACACCTTGAGCGAAGTTGTCTACTCAAGTTTCCGCCGTGACCGATCTGTGATCTCTCTCACAGATCCTGCCTCAGCCGCCAGGCACGATAACTTCGTTGACAACTGTCAAATCCACCGAAGAGGGTTTCCACCGTGAGTAAGAGCGCGACCGCATCAAGGCTTGCCATCACCGACGATCACCAGGACCTGGCCGAAGCCGCCGGCGGACAGCTCACCCGGTTGGCAACGCTGACCACCGCCCGGGCGTCACTCGAGGGCGGGTCGACGCATCCGTCCGACATCTGGTCGGCAGCCGCCGAGCTGGGTTGGACCGGACTGGCGGTCGGCGAGGACGTCGGCGGGTCCGGCTTCGGGTTGGCCGAGCTGGCCGTGGTGCTGGAATGCCAGGGTCGCCAGCTGTGTCCCGGACCGTTTCTGCCCACCGTGGCGGCCTCGGTGGTGATCGACCGGTGTGCGCCGCAACCCTTGCGGGCCGAGTTCCTTCCCGGCCTGGCCGGCGGTGAGACGGTCGCGGCGCTCGGCGTGTCGGGCTCGGTTGCGGTGGGTTCCGACCTGGTGGTCACCGGGGAGTGCCCCGCTGTGCTCGGCGCGCCGGACGCCGACGTCCTGGTGCTGATCGCCGGCGACGACGTCGTGATCGTGCCTGCCGGCACCGAAGGGGTCACCATCAGCGGCCTCGACGCGTTGGACACCACCCGCACTGTCGGGTCCGTCGTGCTGCACGACGTCACCGTCCCCACCGAGCGCGTGCTGCGCGGGGCCGCGCGCAACGCCAGGACGGTGTTCCGGATCCTGGCCTCGGCCGAGGCGGTCGGAGTGAGTTGGGCTGCGCTGGACATGGCGGTCGACTACGCGAAGGTGCGCGAACAGTTCGGGCGCACCATCGGCACCTTCCAGGCCGTCAAGCACCACGCCGCCAACATGCTCGTCGCCGCCGAGGTGGCCACTGCGGCCACCTGGGACGCAGCCCGCGCCGACGACCTGGACAGCGCCTGGTTCGCCGCGGCCGTCGCCGCCGCGCACGCGATCCATGCCCAGGTGTTCAACGCACAGAACAATATTCAGCTCCACGGCGGTATCGGCTACACGTGGGAGCACGACGCCCACCTGTATCTGCGCAGAGCGCGCATGCTGGCGGCGCTGATGGCCGACGGCGCCGACCCGCTCCTCGACGTCGTCGAGGGACAGCGCAGCGGCCAGGCCCACGGCGCGTCGTTCACGCTGCCCCCCGAAGCCGACGACCACCGCAGCGCAGCGCGCGAGGTGGCCACGAGGGTCAAGGCGCTGCCGACGGATCAGCAGCGCGACGCTCTCGTCGAGTCGGGCTATCTGGTCCCGCACTGGCCCACGCCGTGGGGCCGCGGCGCCGACGTCCTGGAACAACTCGTGATCGAAGAGGAGTTCGCCGACATCGACCGCCCGGACATGGGGATCACCGGCTGGGTGGCGCTGACGATCGCCCAGGCCGGCACCGAAGACCAGCGCGAGCGCTGGGTGGAGCCGGTGCTGCGGGGCCAGGTCATGTGGTGTCAGCTGTTCTCCGAGCCCGGCGCGGGTTCGGACGCCGCGGCGGTGCGCACCGCCGCCAAGAAGGTGGACGGCGGCTGGCGGATCACCGGACAGAAGGTGTGGACGAGCCTGGCGCACATGTGCCAGTGGGGTCTGGCCACCGTGCGCACCGACTTCGACGCCCCCAAGCACGCCGGGGTGACGATGATGGCCATCGACATGAAATCCGAAGGGGTGACGGTCAACCCGCTGCGGGGCATCACCGGCGACGCACACTTCAACGAGGTCTTCTTCGACGATGTGTTCGTGCCGGACTCCGATGTGGTGGGTGATGTGAACAAGGGCTGGCTGGTGGCGCGGGCGACGCTGGGCAACGAGCGGGTCTCCATCGGCGGCGGATCGGGCGCCATCGGCGGCACCACCCCGGGCCACCTCGTCGAACTTCTCGACAGTTCGCCTGCGACGGCCACGATGTACGGCCGGCAGGCAGGCGAGGTGATCGCCGAGATCCACGCACTGCGGCTGCTCAACCTGCGCCGCGCCAGCCGGGCCATCGCAGGCGCCGAGCCGGGGCCGGAGGGCAATGTGACGAAGCTGCTGGTCGCCGAGTCGGGTCAGCGCCTCACCGAGCTGGGCTTCGCACTGGCCGGCACGGCCGCGGTGGTCGAGCAGACACCGCAGCTGACCCGCAGCTATCTGGGTAACCGCGCGATGACCATCGCCGGTGGCACCTCGGAGATCACCCGCAACACCATCGCCGAGCGGATCCTCGGCCTGCCCCGCGATCCGCTGCTGCGGTGAGAGGCGATGCGCATACTGTTCAGGTGCCCAGCATGAAGACGGTTCCGGACTTCCACCCCGAGTTGCGACGCAGCGCCAGATTTCTGCCTAAACAGATGATCACGCCGCTCACCCTGCCGTTCATCCGGGCGGCGAGCCGGCTGATGTGGCGTAATGCACCCGAGGATGTCGAGGTGCTCACCCTCCCGTCGGGCGTCGGGGTGCGGCTGTACCGTCCCGAAGGCGCCTCAGGGCGCAGCCCGGCACTGCTGTGGATCCACGGCGGCGGGTACGTGATCGGTGACGCTGCCCAGGACGACGTGCTGTGCCGCAGGTTCGCCCGCGAGCTCGGCGCCACCGTCGCCTCGGTGGACTACCGGTTGGCGCCCGAACACCCGTACCCGGCGCCCGTCGAGGACTGCTATTCGGCGCTGACCTGGCTGGCCGCGCTGCCCTCGGTCGACCCGGCGAGGGTGGCGGTCGGTGGGGCCAGCGC
>NZ_JBAUJB010000200.1:0-1505 GCF_049683355.1 Mycobacterium sp. | reverse complement strand
CAGACAACAGGAAAGCTGGTGCAGGCCAGCGGATCACTCATACCCACACCATTTCCCAGCCGCCCCAATCGTGCAGAATCAGCTCCCCAACGCCACGAAATCAATGATCCACGGTTTCAGGCTTAGGACGTCACTGCATACAAGGTGTGCGAACCGGTGAAGCCCTTGAGTTCCGCATCGCGGCCGTTGGCGACAACGATGTCGTCACAACCGGAGACAGCGTCGCGCACTGCCTCGCTGACCAGGATCTCGCCACCATCGGCCTGTCCGGCGACCCGCGCAGCCATCGCGACATTGCGTCCGAAGACGTCGTCGCCACGCAGCAGCGACTTGCCTACGTGGATCCCGATCCGTACCCGAATCCCGTTGGGGGGCTTCTGCAGTGAGCTCTGGATATCCAGTCCGCAGCGCACCGCCTGCTCCGGCTGCGCGAAGGCGATCATGAATCCGTCGCCCTGGCTCTTCACGACGTAACCGTGGTGTCTGTCGACGAGCCGGCGAACCGCTTTGTCGTGCTTGCCGATCAACCTGACCCAGGCGCGGTCGCCGATGCGTTCGTTGAGCGCCGTGGACTCCTCGATGTCGGAGAACATGATGGCCAGCTTGCCGTTGGGTGCCAGCCGTGCCAGGTCGGGTCGCTCCACCTCGGCCCAGTCGGCGAGCTCTTCGATCGAGGACCGCACGGCTGCACCGAACCCGTCTCTGCGCAGGATGTTGGCGGTCTGCCAGACGGTCTTGACGGCCTTGGTCCCACCGGAGAACAGCATGTTGCGGGTGTCGACACGGCGGCGCAGTTCGTCGGACTCCTCGCGCGCCGCTTTCAGGCGCTGTGCCAGCACCACCAGCGCGATCGCCTCGCCGACGAAGATCGTCGCGAGGATGTAGGCCGCAATCTCCACTCCGCTCACGGGTCAAGTATTGGATGCTGGGGAGGTGACGATGGCGAAGGCCCCCTATTACGAGAGTCGGTTCATCCGCGCCAACGCCCCCGACGCGCCCCGTGCGGTGTGGCTGCGGGAGACCCTGCTGCTGCCCGCGGCCGGGGAGGAAAGTGGGCTCTATTGCCATGAATGTGGGTCGGGTGGGGTGTGCTATGTCTCGCGTGGCGGAGCGGTCTGGGCGCACGGGTAGCTCGTAGGTTCGAAAGCTCCTACACCTCGTACCAAGGAGCTTGCCCGTGCGCGCGACCACTTTACTCAACCGTGTCCTCGACCTGCCGAAGACCACGGTCCGCGACGTCGAGTTCGGCGACAAGGTGACGGTGTGGGTGCGCCCGCAACAGCGGGTGATGTGCTGTCCGCATTGCGATTTCCGTACTCGGCACCGCTACGACACACGGATGGTGGATTCGGCGTGGCGGCACCTGGACCTCAGTGGGCGGGTATGTGTGCTCAAACTGCGGCGACGTCGGTTGCGCTGCCCCGAGCACGGTGTGCTGGCCGAGTCAGTGCCGTTCGCGCGGCCGGGATCGGGGTTCACCCGCGACTTCGAGGACCTTGCGGTCT
>NZ_JBAUJB010000199.1:0-41685 GCF_049683355.1 Mycobacterium sp. | reverse complement strand
GCGCGCGGGCGTGGCGGCCGGCGCCCTGGCCGGTGTGGTGTCCGGGTCGGGGCCCACCTGTGCGTTCCTGTGCGGTTCGGCAGGCGCCGCGGTGGATGTCGGCACCGAGCTCGCCGGGGCCGGGGTGTGCCGCACGGTGCGGGTGGCCAGCGGCCCGGTGCAGGGCGCCCGGGTCGTCCCCAGTCCGTCGACCTCGGTGTGAACACGCTTCGACCAGGTCACGAACCGGTGTGACTAATGACTCATTCCTCGCTTCCGTTTGGCAGTTACTTAAGAGTTGCCTAAGATGAGCGACGGTGAGAGCTAGCGGTCGAGCAATGGACGCAACCAGTTCCGCCACCGTTGAGCACGGTGGGCGACGGACTGGGTGTGATCGCGCTTATGGGCCATCACCGATTCGAGACACAACTGCTGCCCAACCGTGTGCGCGCCTCCGTGAAAACGCCTCCCAGCAGGCGGAGCATGGCAAACGCGCATGCGCATCGGGGCAGATGTCGGCGAGGAGGTCGTGGTGAGCAGATTCACCGAGAAGATGTACCGCAGTGCGCACACCACCGGCAGGGGCATGGTGACCGGCGAGCCGTACGAGCCGGTCCGGCACACCTGGGGTGAGGTGCACGAGCGGGCCCGGCGCATCGCCGGAGGTCTTGAAGCGGCCGGTATCGGCCTCGGCGACGCCGTGGGCGTGTTGGCCGGGTTCCCGGTGGAGATCGCCCCGACGGCCCAGGGCCTGTGGATGCGCGGTGCGAGCCTGACGATGCTGCACCAGCCGACCCCGCGCACCGACCTGGTGGTGTGGGCCGAGGACACGATGAACGTGATCGGCATGATCGAGGCGAAGGCCGTGATCGTGTCCGAGCCGTTCCTGGTGGCGATCCCGGTGCTCGAGGAGAAGGGCATCAAGGTCCTCACGGTCGCCGACCTGCTGGCCTCGGAGCCGATCGACCCGATCGACGTCGGCGAGGATGACCTCGCGCTGATGCAGCTGACGTCCGGGTCCACGGGCTCCCCCAAGGCGGTGCAGATCACCCACCGCAACATCTACTCGAACGCCGAGGCGATGTTCATCGGCGCCGAGTACGACGTCGACAAGGACGTCATGGTCAGCTGGCTGCCCTGCTTCCACGACATGGGCATGGTCGGCTTCCTGACCATCCCGATGTACTTCGGCGCGGAGCTTGTCAAGGTCACGCCGATGGACTTCCTGCGGGACACCCTGCTGTGGGCCAAGCTCATCGACAAGTACAAGGGCACCATGACCGCGGCGCCGAACTTCGCCTACGCGCTGTTCGCCAAGCGGCTGCGCAGGCAGGCCAAGCCGGGTGAGTTCGACCTGTCCACGCTGCGCTTCGCGCTGTCGGGGGCCGAGCCGGTCGAGCCTGCCGACGTCGAGGACCTCATCGACGCCGGCCAGCCGTTCGGCCTGCGGCCCGAGGCGATCCTGCCCGCATACGGCATGGCCGAGACGACGCTGGCGGTGTCGTTCTCGCCGTGCAACGCCGGCCTGGTCGTCGACGAGGTCGACGCCGATCTGCTGGCCGCGCTGCGTCGTGCGGTGCCCTCGAGCAAGGGCAACACCAAGCGGCTGGCCACCCTCGGCCCGCTGCTCACCGATCTCGAGGCCCGCATCATCGACGACCACGGCAACATCATGCCGACGCGCGGTGTCGGGGTCATCGAACTGCGTGGCGAATGCCTGACACCGGGCTACCTCACCATGGGCGGCTTCATCCCGGCTCAGGACGAGCAGGGCTGGTATGACACCGGAGACCTCGGCTACCTGACCGACAACGGCCACGTCGTCGTCTGCGGACGCGTCAAGGACGTCATCATCATGGCCGGCCGCAACATCTACCCGACCGACATCGAGCGCGCGGCGGGCCGGGTCGAAGGGGTCCGGGCCGGTTGTGCCGTTGCGGTTCGACTGGACGCTGGGCACTCGCGCGAGACCTTCGCCGTCGCCGTCGAGTCCAACGCCTGGGAGGACCCGATCGAGGTCCGCCGGATCGAACACCAGGTCGCCCACGAGGTGGTCGCCGAGGTCGACGTGCGGCCCCGCAACGTCGTTGTGCTCGGGCCGGGCAGCATCCCGAAGACGCCGTCGGGCAAGCTGCGCCGCTCCACGTCGGTCTCGCTGATCACCGGCTGACCCTTCAGCGCGCCCTGCGTGCCGCGACGGGAAATCGAGTGGCCGGATGTCGGTCCGCGCGGATACCGTCGAGCCCATGTCATCCCCGCCGGCGATCGAAGCGATCGAACTGGTCAAGCGTTACGGCCAGGAAACTGCCGTCGACGGCGTCAGCTTCACCGTTCCCCCCGGCACCGTGTTGGGTCTGCTGGGGCCCAACGGCGCCGGGAAGACCACAACGGTCCGGATGATGACCACGCTCACCGAGCCCACCAGCGGCACCGCACGCGTCGCCGGCTACGACGTGCTGACCGAACCCGACCAGGTGCGCCGCCACATGGGCCTGACGGGTCAGGTGGCCACCGTCGACGAGCTGCTCACCGGGCGGGAGAACATCCGGATGATCGGCGGCCTCTACGGTATCCGGCGCAAGGACCTGAGCAGGATCGGCGATCAACTGCTGCAGCAGTTCTCGCTCACCGACGCGGGGGACCGGGTGGTGAAATCCTATTCCGGCGGCATGCGGCGTCGGCTGGACCTCGCCGTGAGCCTGCTGGCGTCGCCGCCGGTGCTGTTCCTCGACGAGCCCACCACCGGGCTCGATCCCCGCAGCAGAAGCGAGCTGTGGGACGTGCTGCGCGGGCTGGTGGCGCAGGGGACCACTCTGTTGCTGACCACCCAGTACCTCGAGGAGGCCGATCAGCTGGCCGACAACATCGTGGTGATCGACCGGGGACGCATCATCGCGCAGGGCTCGCCGCTGGAACTCAAGCAGCAGGCGGGTCGTGCCAGCCTGGTGGTCACCGTCGCCGACGCCGCCGACCTGCAACCCGCCCACGCACTGTTGGCCAGGACCGGGGCCGAGGTGTTCACCGACACCGCGGCCCGCAGGCTGACCGCCTCCGCCGACGGGCTCGACGACATGATCAGTGTGGCGGGCTGGCTGCGCGACAGCGGCATCGGTGTCGACGACATCGGGTTGTCGCGACCCAGCCTCGATGACGTGTTCCTGACGCTGACCGGGCACCGAACCGAAGACAGTGAGGAGGTGGGCGCATGACCGCACTCGAGACCAGGGCGCAGGCGCCCATCGCCCCCCGCCCCGTTCCCACGCATCCGACGAACCTGCGGCAGCAGTCCTGGATCATGGTCAAGCGCAACATGATCCACACCAAACGGATGCCCGAGATGCTCAGCGACGTCACGGCGCAGCCGATCATGTTCGTGCTGTTGTTCGCATTCGTCTTCGGGGCGTCGATCACCAACACCGGCGGGGCTTCCTACCGTGAGTTCCTGCTTCCGGGCATTCTGGCGCAGACCATCGTGTTCTCGGCGTTCGTGGTGGCGGCGGGAATCACCGCCGACGTCGAGAAGGGAATCATCGACCGGTTCCGGTCGCTGCCGATCTCCCGGTCGTCGGTGCTGATCGGGCGCAGCATCGCCAGCGTCATCCACTCGTCGCTGGGCGTGGTGGTGATGGCGGTGACGGGGCTGCTGATCGGATGGCGGATCCGGGGCGGCATCGCCGAAGCGGTGCTGGCGTTCGCGCTGCTGCTGTTGTTCGGCTTCGGGATGATCTGGTTCGGCATCCTCGTCGGTTCACTGATGCGCACCGTCGAGGCGGTCAACGGCGTGATGTTCACCGCGCTCTTCCCGGTGACCTTCTTGGCCAACACCTTCGTGCCGACCGAGCCGATGCCGCACTGGTTGCGGATGATCGCCGAGTGGAACCCGGTCTCGTCGCTGGCTCAGGCGATGCGCGAGCTGTGGGGCAACGGCGGTCCCGCACCCGCCGGCGCCCAACTGCCGCTGCATCATCCGGTGCTGTCGACGATCCTGTGGTCGCTGGCGTTGACGGCCGTCTTCGCGCCTGTGGCGTTGTATGCCTACCGGCGCCGCACGTCCGGATGACAACGTCCGGTCTGCCCCGGCGAGGCCACTGCCCGACCATCTGAGTATTGTATACTATACCTAGCATGGAGAGGTTACCTGCGCGACTGGCCGAACATCCCACCGTGCGCACGGTTCGCGCCCGTCCCGCACAGAAACCCGGCACCCTCGACGCGGACTGGCTGCGGCAGGTGTGTCTGGACGCCGGGGCCGACGACGTCGCCTTCGCCGCCGTCGACGACCCGGCCCTGAGCTCGGAGCGCCAACACGTCGAAGCCGCCCTGCCGGGCACGCTCAGTTACATCTCCCTGGTGGTGAAGATGAACCGCGACAACGTCCGGTCCAGTGAGCGCAGCGTGGCCAACCAGGAGTTCCACTGCAGCGGCGAGATCATGAACGAGGCGGCGCACCGGATCACCCGGGTGCTGCAGTACATCGGCTACCGGGTGGTCAACCCGTCGGCCACCTTCCCGATGGAGATGGACCGCTTCCCCGGCCGGATCTGGGTGGTGGCGCACAAACCCGTCGCAGTCGCCGCCGGCCTTGGGGTGATGGGCATCCACCCGCAACGTGATCCACCCCAGGTTCGGCAACTTCATCCTCCTCGGCACCATCCTGGTCGCCGCGCCGATCAGCAGTTACGGTGAGCCGCTGGACTACTCGCCGTGCCTGGAATGCAAGCTGTGCGTTGCGGCGTGCCCAGTGGGTGCCATCAAGAAGAACGGCGACTTCGACTTCTTCGCCTGTTCGGTGCACAACTACCGCGAGTCCATGGGCGGTTTCACCGACTGGGCGCAGACCGTCGCCGACAGCACCGACGCCGCCGACTTCCGCTCCCGCATCACCGATTCGGAGAACGCGTCGATGTGGCAGAGCCTGTCGTTCAAGGCGAACTACAAGGCTGCCTACTGCCTGGCTGTCTGCCCTGCGGGGGAGGAGGTGATCGAACCCTATCTCGATGACCGCAAGGGGTTCATGGACCTGGTGCTGCGGCCACTTCAGGACAAGGTCGAGAACCTATATGTGCTCAAGGATTCCGACGCCGAGGCGCACGCGAGAAAGCGTTTTCCCCACAAGCCCGTCAAGGTGGTCGACGGCGGGATGGGGCTGCGCTAGGACCACGCGTGGACGGTGTTCTGCGCGGTTTCGAGTCCCTGGGCGATCAGCAACTCCGCGGCGTCGGCGGCCTGCTCACAGATCGTCGGAACCTCGGCGCGCTCGACCGAACTGAAGTTCTCCAGCACATAGGCGGCCGGATCCTTGCGGCCGGGCGGCCGGCCGATGCCGAACCGTACCCGCTTGAAGTCCTTGGTGCCCAACGCCGAAACGATGGAACGCAGCCCGTTGTGGCCGCCCTCGCCGCCGCCGAGCTTGAGCCGGATGCGACCGAAGTCGATGTCGAGCTCGTCGTGGATCACCACGATGTCCGCCGGGGCCACCGAATAGAACTTCGCCAGCGGCCCGACCTGCCTGCCGGACTCGTTCATGTACACCCGCGGCTTGGCCAGCACCACCGACCGACCGGCGAGCCGGGCGGTGGCCACATCGGCCCCGGACTTCTTGTGCACCTTGAACGTCTCACCGACCCGGTCGGCAAGGACGTCGACGACCATGAAGCCGACGTTGTGCCGGTTCTGGGCATACTTCGGTCCCGGGTTGCCGAGGCCGACCACCAACAGGGGCCCCTGCCCGTGGGCAGGGGGCGGCTCGGCCACGGCAGCAGTCCGTCCCGGCAGGCCTACTCGGAGTCGGATGCGGCTTCCTCGGTGGCTTCCTCGTCGGCGGACTCGCCGGTGGCGGCCTCGCCCTCGTCGCCGGCACCCTCGGACTCGAGGTCGGCGGCCGTCGGCGCCACGATCACGTTGACCACCAACAGCTCGGGGTCGGACACCAGCGTCACGCCCTCGGGCAGGTCGACCCCGGCGGCGGTGATCTGGGTGCCCGCAGTGGCGCCCTCGACCGACACCGTGAACTGCTCGGGGATCGACTGGACGTCGGCCTCGATCTCGATCGTGTTGGTTTCCTGGTTGACCAGGGTGTCGGGGGCGGCGTCACCCTCGACCACGATGTGGACCTCGACGGTCACCTTCTCGCCGCGGCGCACCACCAGCAGGTCGGCGTGCTGGATGTTGCGGCGGATCGGGTGGATCTCCAGTGCCCTGGTCAGCGCGAGCTGCTCGGTGCCCTCGATGTCGAGCGTGAGCACGGCGTTGGTGCCCGTGTGGCGGAGCACGGCCGCGAAGTCACGTGCGTCGAGCTCGAGATGGCGCGGGTCGGAGCCGTGGCCGTACAGCACCGCGGGTACCTTGCCCTCGCGGCGGGCGCGGCGCGAGGCGCCCTTGCCGGTCGCGGTGCGGACCTGCGCGGTCAGATTGTTGGGGGCGTTCTTCGCCATTGTGGTGCTCCTGTGCCGGTGATCGATGTCGGGCACGGCCAGGGTTGAACACCATCGAAGATGCTGGTTCCCGTCGATAACGGTGGCCATGAAGAGCAGGGCCACCCTCGCCGTGACGTGTCGGTAAGGGTAGCGCAGAACCGTGGTCAGCCAAAAATCAGAAGGGAAACTCCACTCCGGTGAGCTGCTCGGACAGAATCCACAGCGCTGCGGCCTTGGCGCGGTTGCGGGCCAGCGGGCTGCGCTGGGCTGCTCCGGTGGGGCCGCGCATGGCGAATCGCGGCCCGATGAAGCTGTCCCCGGGCAGCGGCTGTGACGCCGCGTAGAGGGTCTGGCGGGCTCCGAAGTCGGCGTCGGTGGCAAACAGTCGGTTGCCGACGTCCGCGACGCGGGTGCCGAACTGGTTCCCGCTCTGTCCCTGCAGGTTGGTCGCCGAGTACCCGGGATGGGCCGCGACGGCCGTCAGCGGCGACCCGGCTGCGTCGAGCCTGCGCTGCAACTCGGTGGTGAACAGCAGGTTGGCGAGCTTCGACTGGCCGTAGGCCGGCCAGGCGAGGTAGGGCCGGGACTTCCAGTTGAGGTCCTTGAGGCTGATGTAGCCGAACAGGTGCATCATCGAGGACACGGTGACCACCCGGTCGGTGATCTTCGGCAACAGCAGATTGGTCAGCGCGAAGTGGCCGAGGTGATTGGTGCCGATCTGGCTTTCGAAGCCGTCGGCGGTCAGTGCGTACGGCACCGCCATGATGCCGGCGTTGTTGATAAGCACGTCCACGGTGGCGCCGGACTCGGCGAAGGCCCGGATCGAGGCCAGGTCTTGAAGGTCGAGCTTGCGCACCTCGACGTCGCCATCCATCTGCGCGGCGGCCGTCTCACCTTTGTCGAGGTTGCGCACCGCCAGGATGGTCTTGGCGCCGACGCGGGCCAGCTCGCGTGCCGTGACCAGGCCGAGGCCGCTGTTGGCGCCGGTGACGATCACGGTGCGTCCGGCGAAGGAGGGCAGATCGGAGGCGGTCCAGTCGCTCATGGCTTCCCACCCTAGTGTTCGCCCCCCACCTCCGCCGGAACGATATTCCAGCAGGCCGTGACTCGCAAAACCTCTGCTGGAATACCGTTCCGGCGAGGACGGGTCAGGGCACCTCGACGGTGAAGCCCTCGATGATCTCCTCGATGTCCGGCGCCTCGTCGGCGGCGTCCTCGGCATACCCCGTCACGGTGAACTGGATCAGGTAGCGCTGGTTGGCCGGTGGTGCGCCGGTGGCGATGACGATCCGGTTGTAACTGTGCATCCGGGCCCCGTTGAGGTCGTAGCTGCCCTCGATCATCGACGACGGGAACCCGGCGAAGTCGGCTGCGGAAGTGTTGAGCTCCCGGAAGTTCTGCGACATCTGGGCGTCGACGTTGCCGTGTGTGACGGCTTCGCGGGCGTCGAAGTCACCTTCGAGTCGGAACACCATCAGCATCGCGGTCGGGTAGGTGTCACCCTTGACGATCATCCGGGTGCCCGGTGCCAGGTTGGTGCCCTGGTACGGGGTCCATCCCTGCGGCGTGGGCATCTTGATCGTGAGGTCTGTCAGCTTGTCGAAGACGACGGGCTCGCCGACGACGCCGGCCTGTTCCAGGAAACCGGCGATGTTCACCGGAGCCGCCACCGCCGAGGTGGGTGGCACCGCGCTCGTCTCGCTGGGCGTCGACCACACGGACTGGTAGTCGGGGGCTTCCGTCCCGCAGCCCGCAGCCACCACGGCCACCGCGGCAGCCGCCGCCAGGGACCGTACCGTCACAGAATCTCTCGGACGTTGTCCAGCGGCCGCGCCAGCCGGGTTCCCTTGGAGGTCACCACGAACGGCCGCTCGATCAGGATCGGGTGCTGCGCCATCGCGTCGAGCAGTTCGTCCTCCGACGCCGAGGCCAACCCCAGCTCGGCGTAGAGCGGTTCCCGCTTGCGCACGGCGGTCCGCACGTCGATCCCGGCATCGGCGATCAGCTTCGCGATCTCGGCCCGTGACGGCGGGGTCTTCAGGTACAGCACGATCTCGGGCTCAACGCCGTTGTCGCGCAACAACTCGAGCGTCTTGCGCGAAGTCGAGCACTTCGGGTTGTGAAAGATGGTTGCCGTGTCACGCCCCGACATGTCACGCGGACCCGTCGAAAAGCCCTGTCACCGAGCCGTTCTCGAAGACCGCACGAATGGTGTTCGCCAGCAGTGGCGCGATCGACAGCACGGTGAGTTGCGGAAAAATCTTCTCCTCGCCGATCGGCAGGGTGTTGGTGACGATGACCTCGCGGGCGCCGCTCTCGGCCAGTCGCTCCCGGGCGGGGTCGGACAGCACGCCGTGGGTGGCGGCGATGACGACGTCGACCGCGCCGTCCTCCTTGAGCAGCCGGACCGCGCCGGCGATGGTGCCGCCGGTGTCGATCATGTCGTCGGTGAGGATGCACGTCTTGCCCCGCACGTCGCCGACCACCCGGTTCGACTTGACCTGGTTCGGCACCAGCGGGTCGCGGGTCTTGTGGATGAAGGCGAGCGGGACACCGCCCAGCGAATCGGCCCACTTCTCGGCGACACGCACCCGTCCCGAGTCGGGGGAGACGACGACCATGTCGTGGTTCGAGTAGTGCTCGGCGATGTAGCCGGTCAGCAGCTTCTGCGCGCGCATGTGGTCGACCGGGCCGTCGAAGAACCCCTGGATCTGGTCGGTGTGCAGGTCGACGGTCACGATCCGGTCCGCGCCTGCGGTCTTGAGCAGGTCGGCGACCAGGCGCGCGGAGATCGGTTCGCGGCCGCGGTGCTTCTTGTCCTGGCGGGCGTACGGATAGAACGGCAGGATCGCGGTGATCCGCTTGGCGCTGCCGCGCTTGAGCGCGTCGATCATGATCAACTGCTCCATCAGCCACTGGTTCAGCGGCCACGGATGGCTCTGCAGCACGAACGCATCGCAGCCGCGCACGGACTCGTCGAAGCGGACGAAGATCTCACCGTTGGCGAAGTCGCGGGCGGACTGCGCGGTGACCGGAACGTCGAGTTCCTTGGCGACCTGCTCGGCCAGTTCGGGGTGCGCCCGCCCGGAGAACAGCATCAGGTTCTTGCGATTGTCGGTCCAGTCGTGGCTCACGGGCTGCCCTCGCGTCGGCGATCAATACCGGGCCATCGTACGTAGCGCTCACGCACGCACGCTGCCGGGTTACCAGAATGCCAACAAACGGCTACTGATCGGTAGGTACGGAATCCTCCGCTGCCTCGGCCGCCGCCGCTGCGGACGCCGCCGCGCTGCCCGGGCGCTTGCGCTGCACCCAGCCCTCGATGTTGCGTTGCGGGCCCGCGGACACGGCCAGCGCGCCTGGGGGCACGTCCTCCCGGATCACCGTGCCCGCACCGGTGTAGGCGCCGTCGCCGATGGTCACCGGTGCGACGAACATGGTGTCCGAACCGGTGCGGACGTGGGAGCCGATCGTGGTGCGCCGCTTGGTTTCTCCGTCGTAGTTGACGAATACGCTGGAGGCGCCGATGTTGCTGTGCTCGCCGATGTCGGCGTCGCCGACATAGGTCAGATGCGGCACCTTGGTGCCGTCGCCGATGGTGGCGTTCTTGGTCTCGACGAACGCGCCCAGCTTGCCTGCGGCGCCCAGCACGGTGCCGGCGCGCAGGTAGGTGAAGGGGCCGACGACCGCCCCGGCCCCGATCACCGAGGCGCTGCCGTGGGTACGCACCACCTCCGCGCCGTCGCCGACGGTGACGTCGGTCAGGGTGGTGTCGGGCCCGATCTCGCAGCGGCCGCCGATCGCGGTGGCGCCCTGCAGGTGGGTGCCCGGGCGTACCACGGTATCCCGGCCGATCGTCACGTCGACGTCGATCCAGGTGGAGGCGGGGTCGACGATCGTCACGCCGGACCGCTGGTGGGCGGCGACGATCCGGCGGTTGAGCTCGGCGCCCAACTCGGCCAGCTGCACCCGATCGTTGACGCCGGTGACCAGCGCGGTGTCGTCGACCTGTTCGGCCCGCACGAGGTGCCCGTCGGAACGCACGATCGAGACCACATCGGTCAGGTAGAGCTCCTGCTGGGCATTGTCGGAGCGCAATCGGCTCAGCGCCGACCGCAACGCCCCGATGTCGAACGCGTACACACCGGCGTTGACCTCGGTGATCGCCCGTTGGGACGGGCTGGCGTCGGCCTGCTCCACGATGCCGATCACCTCACCGTCTTGGGTGCGAAGCACCCGGCCGTAGCCGGTCGGATCGGCCAGCGTGGTGGTCAGCACCGTGGCGACGGCCGATTCGGCGCTGTGCGCGGCGATCAGGCCGGCCAGCGTGTCGGCGTCCAGCAGCGGGACGTCGCCCGAGGTCACGACGACGACGCCGGCGAAATCCGGGGGCAGCGCCGACAGGCCGCACTCCGCGGCGTGCCCGGTTCCGCGCTGCTGCTCCTGCACCGCGATCTCGACCGGCCGGCCCAGGTCCGCGCCGATCTGCTGGGCCGCCGGTGCCACCCGCTCACGGTCCCGTCCGACCACCACGACCAAGTGCCCGGGCTCCACCGCGGCCACCGCGTGCAGACAGTGCGCCAGCATGCTGCGGCCGGCGAGGGTGTGCAACACCTTGGGGGTGTCGGATTTCATCCTGGTACCGGCACCTGCCGCCAACACCAGGACCGCGGCCTCACGCATAGACGTCCTCGCTAATGCTCCGTCGCCAGGACTCGAACCTGAACTATCTGAACCAAAATCAGAGGTGCTGCCGATTACACCACGACGGACTGATCACCCAGAGACTCTAGTCCAAGCAGTCTCGAGGTTTACCCTGACAACCGTGGCCGGCCCCGATAAGGAAATGCGTGCACCGCGCGCCCGAATGACCGGCAGCGAACGTCGCCAGCAGCTGATCGAGATCGCCAAGTCGCTGTTCGCGGAGCGTGGCTTCGACGGCACCTCGATCGAGGAGATCGCGCTGCGCGCCAACGTGTCCAAGCCGGTGGTCTACGAACATTTCGGCGGTAAGGAGGGGCTCTACGCCGTCGTCGTGGACCGGGAGATGTCGGCGCTGCTGGACGGGATCACCGCATCGCTGACCAAGAACCGGTCCCGGGTGCGGGTCGAACGGGTCGCGCTGGCACTGCTGACCTACGTCGAGGAGCGCACCGACGGCTTCCGCATCCTGATCCGCGACTCCCCGGCGAGCATCACCTCGGGCACCTACTCGACGCTGCTGAACGACGCCGTCAGCCAGGTGGCGTCGATCCTGGCCGGGGACTTCTCCCGCCGCGGGCTCGATCCCGACCTGGCGCCGCTGTATGCGCAGGCGCTGGTCGGCTCGGTGTCGATGGCCGCGCAGTGGTGGCTCGACGTGCGCGAGCCGAAGAAAGAGGTGGTGGCCGCCCACCTGGTCAACCTGTGCTGGAACGGGCTGACCCACCTCGAATCCGACCCGGTGCTGCACCAGGAGTGACCGGGCCCACACACCACCGCAACGGCGCCGACACCGCCTGCTGAGCACCGACTCCGGCGCCGCAGTGCCCGTGCCACAGGCAGTCCGGCAGATGCCTACGATGGACCCCATCATGACCGTATCGGGGACCCTTGACGTCCACACCCCGATCGCGGGCCTCGTCGATCTGGCACTGCGCGACCCCTCCCTGCAGGAGGCGGCTCGCCGTGCTGCGGACCGGCCCGCCGATCTCGACTTCGTCGGCCCGGCAAGTGCCCGGGTCTACCTGGCATCGGCGCTCGCGCAGTCCGGCCCGCTGCTGGTGGTCACCGCCACCGGGCGCGAAGCCGACGACCTGACCGCCGAGCTGCGCGGCGTGTTCGGCGACGCCGTCGCGATGTTCCCGTCCTGGGAGACGCTGCCGCACGAGCGGCTCTCGCCGGGGGTGGACACGGTCGGCGCGCGGCTGATGGTGCTGCGCCGGCTGGCGCATCCCGAGGATCAGCGGCTGGGGCCGGCGCTGCGGATCGTGGTGACCACCGCCCGGTCGCTGCTGCAGCCGATGGCCCCCGACATCGCCGCGGTGGAACCGGTCACGCTGACCGTGGGCGCCGACATCGCGTTCGATGCCACTATCGCCCGGCTCGTCGAGCTTGCGTACACGCGGGTCGACATGGTCGGCAAGCGGGGCGAGTTCGCGGTGCGCGGTGGCATCCTCGACGTCTTTCCGCCCACCGCCGAGCACCCGGTGCGGATCGAGTTCTGGGGCGACGAGGTCTCCGAGATGCGGATGTTCTCGGTCGCCGACCAGCGCTCGATTACGGAGATCGACATCAACACGGTGATCGCCGTGCCGTGCCGCGAGGTGTTGCTCACCGCCGACGTGCGCGAGCGCGCCGCCGCGCTGTCGGCCGAACACCCGGTGCAGGAGAACGGCGTTCCCGGCAACGTGCCTGACATGCTGGCCAAACTCGCCGAGGGCATCCCGGTCGACGGGATGGAGGCGCTGTTGCCGGTGCTGCGTCCCACCGATCTGGCGACGTTGCCTGCGCACCTGCCCGAGGGCACCCCGCTGTTGATCTGCGATCCGGAGAAGGTGCGCAGCCGCGCCGCCGATCTGATCAAGACCGGGCGCGAGTTCCTCGAGGCGTCCTGGTCGACCGCCGCCGTGGGCGGGGGCGTGCCCATCGACATCGAGGCGCTCGGCGCGTCCGGGTTCATCGGGTTCGGCGCCGCGCGCGACGCCGCCCGCGAGGGTGGCCATCCGTGGTGGACGTTGAGCCAACTCGACAGCGGCGGCGGCGAGGCGACCACACTCGACATCCGGCCGGCGCCGACCGCGCGGGGCCAGCAGCACAGTGTCGAGGAGATCTTCGCGATGCTACGCGCCCACGTGAGTCTCGGCGGGGCCACCCCGAACTACGCAGTCGTGGTCACCCCGGGCACCGGCACGGCGATGCGCGTCGTCGAGCAACTCGGTGAAGCCGACACTCCGGCAGCGATGTTGGAGCCGGGCGCCAGACCGAAGGAAGGTGTCGTCGGCGTCCTCAAGGGCCCGCTGCACGACGGGGTGGTGATCCCCGGGGCCAACCTGGTGGTGATCTCCGAGACCGACCTGACCGGCAACCGCGCCGCCGCCACCGAGAACCGCAGGCTGGCGGCGAAGCGACGCAACGTCGTCGACCCGCTCGCACTGACCGCGGGCGACCTGGTCGTGCACGATCAGCACGGCATCGGGCGGTTCGTCGAGATGACCGAGCGGGTCATCGGCGGGGCCCGGCGCGAGTACCTGGTGCTGGAGTACGGTTCTGCCAAGCGGGGCGGCGGCACCGACAAGCTGTACGTGCCGATGGACTCACTGGACCAGCTGTCTCGCTACGTAGGTGGTGAGGCGCCGAACCTGTCCCGCCTCGGCGGCAGCGACTGGGCGAACACCAAGACCAAGGCCCGCAGGGCGGTCCGGGAGATCGCCGCGGAGCTGGTCGCGCTCTACGCCAAGCGTCAGGCGTCGCCCGGGCACGCGTTCAGCCCGGACACCCCGTGGCAGACCGAGATGGAGGACGCGTTCGGGTTCACCGAGACCGTGGACCAGATGACCGCGATCACCGAGGTGAAGTCCGACATGGAGAAGCCGGTCCCGATGGACCGGGTGATCTGCGGCGACGTCGGTTACGGCAAGACCGAGATCGCGGTGCGCGCGGCGTTCAAGGCGGTGCAGGACGGCAAGCAGGTGGCGGTGCTGGTGCCGACGACCCTGCTGGCCGACCAGCATCTGCAGACGTTCACGGCGCGCACCGCCGGGTTCCCGATCACGGTGAAGGGACTGTCGCGGTTCACCGACCCGGCGCAGTCCCGAGCCACCCTCGAGGGGATGAAGGACGGCTCGGTCGACATCGTCATCGGCACCCACCGGTTGCTGCAGACCGGGGTGGCGTGGAAGGACCTCGGCCTGGTCGTCGTCGACGAGGAGCAGCGGTTCGGGGTCGAACACAAGGAGCACATCAAGTCGATGCGCACCCACGTCGACGTGCTGACCATGTCGGCGACGCCGATTCCGCGCACCTTGGAGATGAGCCTGGCGGGGATCCGGGAGATGTCGACGATCCTGACGCCGCCCGAAGAGCGCTACCCGGTGCTGACGTACGTCGGGCCACAGGACGACAAGCAGGTCGCCGCTGCGCTGCGCCGCGAGATGCTGCGTGACGGGCAGGCCTTCTACATCCACAACCGGGTCCGGACCATCGACCAGGCCGCCGCGAAGGTGCGGACGTTGGTGCCCGAGGCCAGGGTCGTCGTCGCGCACGGCCAGATGCCCGAGGAGCAACTCGAACGCACCGTCGAGGGTTTCTGGAATCGTGAGTACGACATCCTTGTGTGCACCACGATCGTCGAGACGGGGCTGGACATCTCCAATGCCAACACGCTGATCGTGGAGCGTGCCGACACGTTCGGTCTCTCCCAGCTGCACCAGTTGCGAGGCCGGGTCGGACGAAGCCGGGAACGTGGCTACGCGTACTTCCTGTATCCGCCGGAGGTCCCGCTGACCGAGACGGCCTACGACCGGCTCGCGACGATCGCCCAGAACAATGAGCTGGGTGCGGGAATGGCTGTGGCGATGAAGGACCTCGAGATCCGTGGTGCGGGAAATGTGTTGGGTGCCGAGCAGTCCGGGCATGTCGCCGGCGTGGGTTTCGACCTCTACGTGCGGTTGGTCGGTGAGGCCGTGGAAGCGTATCGCGCGGTGGCCGACGGGGAAACCGTTGCCGCACCACAGGAACCGAAAGACGTCCGGATCGACCTGCCGGTCGACGCGCACCTGCCACCGGACTACATCGCCAGCGACCGGCTGCGGCTGGAGGCCTATCGCCGCCTCGCCGCGGCACAGGACGACGGCGCGGTCGACTCGGTGATCGAGGAGCTCAACGACCGGTACGGCCCGTTGCCCGAACCCGCCCAGCGGCTGATCGCGGTGGCGCGGCTGCGGCTGCTGGCCCGCGCCCACGGTGTCACCGAGATCGGTGCGGTGTCGGCGTCGACGCTGAAGATCGGACCGCTGACGCTGCCGGATTCGGCTCAATTGAGGCTCAAGAGGCTGTATTCCGGTGCCAACTACCGTGCCACCACCTCGACCGTGCAGGTGCCGATACCGCGGGCGGGTAGCGGTGTCGGGGCGCCCCGGATCCGTGATCTGGAGCTGGTGGCGTTCGTGGCGGGGTTGATGCTGGCCATCGGCGGGAATCAGCAGGAGGAAGTTGATATAACCAAGTTCGGAGGTGGTCCGCGCCAATGAACGACCTGAGATCGATATGAGTACGTGCCGATGACGGTCATCCTGGTGGACCCTCGCCGCCCGTCGCTGATTCCGGTGGAGGCCGTCGAGCTGCTGGCCGGGGACCTGCAGTACACCGAGGAGCTGCCGATCAAGGTGCCGTGGTCGCTGCCGGCCGCACGGCCGGCCTACGACGGTGACGCCGCCGACGTGCTGCTGTCCTCGGACGCCGACCATCCCACGGTCGCCGCGCGGATCGCCGCAGGGGAGCGGGTGATCTCGGTCGAGCCGCAGTCCGGTGAGCGGCTGGTGGACGCGGTGGCGATGATGGACAAGTTGCGCACCGCGGGCCCGTGGGAGAGCCAGCAGACCCATGACTCGCTGCGGCGCTATCTGCTCGAGGAGACCTACGAACTGTTCGACGCGGTGCACGGCGGTGATCTCTCCGAGTTGCGGGATGAGCTCGGAGATGTGTTGCTGCAGGTGCTCTTTCACGCCCGCATCGCCGAGGACGCGCCCGAGAACTCGTTCGGCATCGACGATGTGGCCGATGCGCTGGTCCGCAAGCTCGGCAACCGGGTTCCCGCGGTGCTCGCCGGTGAGTCGATCACGCTGGAGGACCAGCTGGCGCAGTGGGAGCAGCGCAAGTCGTTGGAGAAGCTGGCACGCGAGTCGATCATGGACGACATCCCCACCGCGCAGCCCGCGTTGGCGTTGGCGCAGAAGGTGCTCGCCCGGGCCGAGACCGCCGGCCTGCCGGCTGACCTGATTCCCGATGCGATCACCACCGTGACGGTGTCGGCCGACAACGACGCCGAAAATGCCTTGCGTTCAGTGGTTCTGGAGTTCATGTCCGATGTACGGGCGGCGGAACGAGCGGTCGCCGAGTCCCGGCGGGGCGCCGAGGTGGCCGCGGAACTCGACGACGGACCGCTGGAGACGATCGGCGAGGATGAATGGCGCGCGCACTGGCCCGGTGTCTTGGTCGAAAAAGAGGCAGAGTAGCGCCGCACAGGTGCTCGATGAGTCCCGTCAGCGGAACACCACACCGCCGCCGATCACGTCGATGTGGACCTTGGCGTCCACCGCGGGTGGTTCGATGCTGTGCTGGCGCACGGTGATCGGGGCGACGTCACCGCCGGGGTCGATGGTGAGCAGCACATCATGGCCCAGGAACTCGGTCGCGGCTACGGTGCCGATGCCGGTCTGGCGCTCACCGTCGGCGACCTCGGTGGCGATCAGCTGTTCTGGTCGCAGCATCAGGGTGCCGGCTCCGTTTTCGACCGCAGAGTCGACGGGCACCCGGCCCAGCGCACAAGACGCCACACCGCCGGACACGGTGCACGGCAGGAAGACACACTCGCCGAGGAACTCGGCGGTGAACCGGTCGACGGGATAGCGATAGACCTCGCGCGGACTGCCGAGCTGGGTGAACCGGCCGTGACGCATCACCGCGATCTGGTCGGCGATCGACATCGTCTCCTCTTGGTCGTGGGTCACCACGAGTGTCGTGACGCCGGCGGTGGCGAGCAGGTGCGCGACGGCCTTGCGGGTGGACGCGCGAAGCCCGGCGTCGAGCGAGCTGAACGGTTCGTCGAGCAGCATCAGCTTCGGTCGACGGGCCAGGGCGCGGGCCAGCGCCACCCGCTGCTGCTGCCCGCCGGACAGTTGGTGGGGTCCGCGCGACGCGTAGGACGGTTCCAACGCAACCGTTTCCAGCAGCTCGGCGACTCGCCGGCGGGTCGCGGCACCGCGGCGGGTGGCGGGCAGGCCGTAGGCGATGTTCTGGCCGACCGTGAGGTGCGGGAACAGGGCACCGTCCTGGGCGACGTAGCCGACCGCGCGCCGGTGGGCGGGTACGAACACGGCCGGGCCGGACATCTGCTGGCCGGAGATGGAAACACTTCCAGAATCCGGTGTTTCGAATCCTGCGATCAGGCGCAGCAGCGTGGTCTTGCCGCACCCGGAGGCGCCGACGATGGCGGTGGCGCTGCCCGGCGGCAAGTCCAGGTCGATGCCGTCGAGCACCGTGGTGCCGCCGAAGGACTTCGTGAGTCCGCGCACCTGCACCTTCGCGCTCATCCGGCCGCCGCCTTGGTGGACTGGCGGAACAGCACCATCGTCACCGGCATGGCCAGCACGACCATGACCAACGCATAGGGTGCGGCGGCGGCGTAATCCAACTCACTGGACAAGGCCCAGAAGCCCATCGCCAGGGTGCGGGTGCCCGTCGGCGCCAGCAGCAGCGTCGCGGTCAGTTCCGTTGCCACGGCCACGAACACCAGCGACGCCCCGGCGGCCGCGGCCGGTGCGGTCAGTCGCAGCGTCACCCGCAGGAACGTCATCCACGGCGGCGCTCCCAGCGATCGGGAAGCCTCCTCGAGCCCGATCGGCACCTGCGCCAGCCCGGCGCGCACGCTGACCAAGGCACGAGGCAGGAACATCAGCACGTATGCGCAGACCACCACCACCACGGTCTGGTAGAGCGGAGGCGCCACCCGGATGGTCACCGTCACCAGTGCCAATGCTGTGACGATGCCGGGCAGTGAACTTGTCACGTAATTCGCGCCCTCCACCGTGCGGGCCAGGACTCCCTGGGAGCGCACCGCCACCCAGGCCACCGGGAACGCCAGCACCGTCGCTGCCAGCGCCGCGACCGTGGCCAGCCCGATCGTCTGGGTGAGCGCATGACTGATCGGGGCGAGCTCCCACACGTCGGCGCCGCCGATCCACAGCCAGCGCAACAACGTCCACAGCGGAACCCCCAAGGCCAGCGCGGCGAGCACGACCAGAGCAGTCAACGCGGGAAACCGGTTGCGGCCCAGGCGAAGCGCCACGATATCGCGGGCGGCGCCGCTGCCGATCCGCGCCATCCGGGCGTTGCCCCGCGCGCCTGCCTCGGCGACCAGCAGCACCAGACAGCACAACACCAGCACTCCGGCGAGCATGCTGCCGGCCGGGCCGTCGAACGTCGCCTGGAACTGCTGAAAGATTGCGGTGGTGAAGGTCTCGAAGCGCAGCATCACGAACGCGCCGTACTCGGCGAGCAGATGCAGACCGATGAGCAACGCCCCGCCCAGTATCGCCAGGCGCAGCTGCGGGAGCGCCACCCGGAAGAACACCCCGGTCGAACTGGATCCCAGCGCGCGAGCCGACTCCTCGACCGCGGGGTCCAGCCGACGCAACGCCGCCGCTGCGGGCAGGTACACGAACGGGAAGTAGGACAGCGTGGTGACCAGCACGCCGGCGCCCAGCCCGTGCAGCGACGGCACGATCCCCAGCCACGCGTAGCTGTTGACGAACGCGGGCACCGCCAGCGGCGTGACGAACAGCGGCCGCCACAACGGGCGTCCCGGGACGTCGGTGCGCTCAACCAGCCAGGCGGCACCCACGCCGACGACGAGGCACAGCGGCACGGTCAGCACCACCAACGCCACGGTGTTGACCAGTAGCTCGCCGACGTGTGGCCGCACGATCAGCGCGTAGGCCTGATCCCATCCGGTCGTGACGAATGCCCAGCCCACGTAGCCGAGTGGGATGAAGGTGGCAGCCACCAGGACCGAGACGGTGACGGCCACCAACGGACCGGGTCGGTGTGGCGGCCCCGAGCGGGCCGGGGAGCGCTGCGACCCCGACTCGAGGTCCTGCACGGCGGCCGGAGCGGCCACCTACAGCAAACCGTCCTTCGTCATCATGTCCGACACGGCCTGCGCATCGAGGGTGGACGGGTCGACGGCCGGGGCCTGCAGTTCGGCCAGCGGGACCAGGGCCGGGTTGGCGGCGACGTCGCTGGCCACCGGATATTCGAACGAGGTGCCGGTGCGCAGGATGTCCTGTCCGGCCTCGCTGGTGACGAACTGCAGGAATTGCTGCGCCTGATCCTGCTTGTCGCTCGAGGCGAGTACCCCGGCACCGGAGGTGCCCACAAAAGCGCCCGGATCCTGGTTGCGGAAGTAGTGCAGTTCGGTGTTGCCGCTGATCTCCTTGGTTTCCGCCTGATCGCGGAACCAGTAGTAGTGGTAGATCACCCCGCCGGCCACTTCGCCGCTGTTGACGGCCTTGAGGGTGGTGATGTTGTTGTCAGAGACCTGGGCGTTGGTTTTCATGCCCTCCAGCCACTGCTGGGTGACCTCGGGGCCTTCGAGCTGCAGCAGGGCGGCGACGATGGCCTGGAAGTCGGCCTTGGCCGGAGGTGCGGCCCACCGGCCTTGCCACTCCGGCTGCTGCAGGTCCAGCAGCGAGGCGGGCAGCTGTTCGGGGGTGAGCATGTCGGTGTTGTAGGCGAACACCGTGGCGCGGGCGGCGACGCCGGTCCACTTGCCGCTGGACGGCCGGTATTGCTCGGGGACCTGGCCGGCGATGGCGGGGCTGATGTCGGCGAACAGGCCCGCCCGCTCGACGGCGGCCATGGCGGGGGAGTTCTCGGTCAGGAACACATCCGCGGGCGAGGCATCACCCTCGGCAACCAGCTGGTTGCCCATCTCGGTGTCACCGCCTTGCCGATAGGTGACCGGGATGCCCGTTTCCGCGGTGAAGGCCTCGATCCACTCCTTGGTCAGCGACTCGTGCTGCGCGCTGTAGATCAGAAGCTCGTCGCTCTGGCCGGAACCCGAGCACGCCGCCGTGCCGAGTGCTGCGGTGAGGGTCACGACAGCGCCTATCCGCCTGACGATTCGACTCCACCGTGTGTGCATGCGGGCCACGTCCTTCCCGCGCCGTGTCCAGACGCTATTAGCGAACCCTAGCCTAAGCGGGCGGACCTGCTCCACGGACTAAGGTCACCTTTACGAAGGTGTGGCTATCCTCAGCGACAAAAGCCGGTTAGCCTGCCTTTCGACCCGACCAAGGAGGTTCTACATGAGGCGGCTTTCTGCCCTGCCGATCTCGGCACTGGCGCTGGGGCTGGCGCTTGCCGGCTGTTCCAGCTCCGGCACCGACACCGCGACGACCGAGACCGGCACCGCGAGCGAGACCAGTGAGACCAGCACATCGGCGGCAGCCCCGGCGGGCCCGCTGCTCACCCAGGCCGCCGAGGAATACCAGGCGTATGCCGTCGACCAGACGAACCAGCTGGTGACGGTGGTCAAGACGTTCACCGACGCCGTTCGGGCCGGCGATCTGCAGGCAGCCCAGGCGGCGTACGCGCCGTCACGCGAGCCGTGGGAGCGAATCGAGCCGTTGGCCGGACTGGTCGAGGAGATCGACGGCCTCGTCGATGCCCGGGTCGACGACTTCGCCGGCGTCGACGACCCGGCGTTCACCGGGTGGCACCGGCTGGAGTACCTGCTGTTCGAACAGAACACCACCGACGGCGGTGCGGCGTTCGCCGACCAGCTCGACGCCGACATCGCCACCCTCAACGAGCAGATGCCGACGCTGGAGGTGACGCCGTCAGATGTTTCCGTCGGGGCCGCGGAGCTGATCGAAGAGGTCTCCGAGGGCAAGATCACCGGTGAAGAGAACCGCTATGCCAAGACCGACCTGTGGGACTTCCAGGCCAACCTGCAGGGTTCGGAGGCCGCAGTCAACCGGCTGTCACCAGCGCTGGTCGAGGCCGACCCCGCTCTGCTGGGCAAGATCGAGGCCGGATTCTCGGAGATCTTCGCGACGCTGGCCCCGCTGCGCCAAGGGGACGGATGGGTGTTGTACTGCACCGAGAACGACCAGTACCCGTCGCCGCGCTGCCCTGAGGTCACGGTCGACCAGCAGACCATCGACACGCTCAAGGCCCAGCTGGCCGGGCTCTCGGAGAACCTCTCGCAGGTCGCCGGGGTACTGAACCTGCAGTGACCAAGCAGTCTCCGCGATCCGGCATCAGCCGCCGCAATTTTGTCACCGGGGCCCTGGGCGCCGGTGCGACGGTTGGTGCCGGCGCGGCGATCGCCGGGTGTTCGTCGCCGGAGGGTGAGCCGGTGGCGGGCCCTCCGGACCCGCGCTACGTGCAGTTCGAAGGCCCGCACCAGGCGGGGATCACCGCGATCCCCGTTCCCATGCAGGGGCTGATGGCGGCCTTCACCGTCATCGCGGACAGCAGGGAACGCCTCGCCGACACGCTGGCCGAGCTCACAGACGAGATCCGCGCGCTGATGGCGGGTCGCCCGCCCGAGCAGCTCGGACCGGCCTATCCGCCGGTCGACTCGGGGATCCTGGGTGAAGAACCGCCGCCGGACGATCTGTCGGTGGTGGTCAGCGTCGGAGCGTCCTTGTTCGACGGCCGCTTCGGGCTCGCCGACCGCAAGCCCAAAGAGCTGGTGCAGATGCCGTTTCTGGCCAATGACCGGCTCGACCCCAAGCTCTCCCACGGTGACCTGCTACTGACGATGGAGGCCGGGCACATCGACACGCTGCAGTTCGCGCTGCGCCAGTTGATGCGACGCACCCGCCGGCACCTGGTGCTGCACTGGATGATGGACGGCTACGCCCGCGGGGCGGGGGTGGCATCACATGCCGCTACTCCGCGAAACCTGTTGGGCTTCAAGGACGGAACGGCCAACCTGGACAGCGAGGATCAGGCCCTGATGGACCGCTACGTCTGGGTCGGGCCTGAGGACGGTGAACCCGACTGGGCGGTGGGTGGCTCCTATCAGGCGGTGCGGATCATCCGGATGTTCGTCGAGTTCTGGGACCGCACCAGACTTGTCGAGCAGGAGCAGATCTTCGGTCGCGAGAAGATCAGCGGTGCCCCGTTGGGGATGACCGACGAGTTCGCCGAGCCCGACTACGCCGAGGATCCCGACGGTGACCGCATTCGGCTCGATGCTCACATCCGGCTGGCCAATCCACGCACTGCCGAAACCGAGGACAGCCTGATCCTGCGCCGTGGGTTCTCGTATGTGCGCAGTTTCGACGGCGCCGGCCGGCTGGATCAGGGCCTGGCGTTCGTCTCCTATCAGCGCAGCCTGGAGCGCGGCTTCCTGGCGGTGCAGAGCCGCCTCACCGGCGAACCGCTGGAGGAGTACATCATGCCGGTCGGAGGCGGGTTCTTCTTCGCCCTGCCGGGGGTGGAGGGGCCAGACCGGTTCCTGGGCGAAGCGCTGGTGAGCTGATCCGACGGTGCCTGTCCGGCGGCGCCGGCTGCGGCGTCAGCAAATGAACACCCGAAACCGACCCCGGGGTCAGACCGATGTCCGCGCACGCGTGGCAGCATGGACGGTGACCACAGTGGGTTGAGGAGTCCGGTGACGCGGGTGCGTTGGCTACAGGCGATGGCCGTGATCGGCGCGACAGCGCTGCTCCTGGCTTCCAGCTGTTCGTGGCAGCTCGGCACCCCCATCCCGGAGGGGGTGCCGCCGCCTCCCGGTGACGCGGTGCCGCAGATCGACACCTCGGCCGCCGGTCGGCCCGCCGATCAGCTGCACTCCTGGGCCGCCGAGCGGGCGCCAGGGCTGGGAATTCCGGTCACGGCGCTGGAGGCGTACGCCTACGCCGCCCGGGTGGCCGAGGTGGAGAACCCCGACTGTCACCTGTCGTGGACGACGCTGGCGGGCATCGGTCAGGTGGAGAGCCACCACGGCACCTACCGGGGCGCGAACATCGCCGCCAACGGCGACATCTCCCCGCCGATCCGGGGCGTCCTACTGGACGGGACCGGCGGCAACCTCGAGATCCTGGACAACGAGGCGGTGAGCCACGACGGCGACGAGTCCTTTGCCCGCGCGATGGGGCCGATGCAGTTCATCCCGGAGACGTGGCGCCTCTACGGGGTCGACGCGAACAACGACGGCGACGTCAGCGCGGACAACATCGACGATGCGGCGCTGTCGGCGGCGGGCTATCTGTGCTGGCGGGGCAAGGACCTGGCCACACCTCGCGGCTGGATGGAGGCGCTGCGTGCCTACAACTACTCCGACCAGTACGCCCGGACCGTCCGGGACTGGGCGACTGCCTACGCCGATGGACATTCACTCTGAGCGCACCAGCCGACCGCACACGCTCTAGGCTCAAGACCGAGTCTTTTCGAGAGTTGCCTTTTCGAGAGCCCGTTTTCGCCCAGAGACCAAGGAGACCACAGTGCCCATCATCGAGCAGGTCGGAGCCCGCGAGATCCTCGATTCCCGGGGGAACCCGACAGTCGAGGTCGAGGTGGGCCTGCTGGACGGCACCGTTGCGCGCGCCGCGGTCCCGTCGGGAGCCTCCACCGGAGAGCACGAGGCGGTCGAGCTGCGCGACGGCGGGTCCCGCTACCTCGGCAAGGGCGTGGAGAAGGCCGTCGAGGCGGTGCTCGACGAGATCGCCCCGGCGGTGATCGGGCTGGGCGCCGACGAGCAACGTCTGGTCGATCAGGCGCTGCTGGACCTGGACGGCACCCCCGACAAGTCGCGGCTGGGCGCCAACGCGATCCTCGGCGTCTCGCTGGCGGTGGCCAAGGCCGCGGCGCAATCGGCCGAGCTGCCGCTGTTCCGCTACATCGGCGGACCCAACGCGCACATCCTGCCGGTGCCGATGATGAACATCATCAACGGCGGCGCGCACGCCGACACCGGTGTCGACGTTCAGGAGTTCATGATCGCCCCGATCGGCGCGCCGAGCTTCAAGGAGGCGCTGCGCTGGGGCGCCGAGGTCTACCACGCGCTCAAGTCGGTGCTGAAGAAGCAGGGTCTGGCGACAGGCCTCGGCGACGAGGGCGGCTTTGCCCCGGATCTGCCCGGGACCAGTGCGGCCCTGGACCTGATCGGCACGGCGATCGAGGCCGCCGGGCTCAAGATCGGTGCCGACGTGGCGCTCGCGCTCGATGTGGCGGCCACCGAGTTCCACACCGAGGGCACCGGCTACTCGTTCGAGAAGCAGACCCGCAGCGCCGAGCAGATGGCCGCCTTCTACGAGGAGCTGCTGAACGCCTACCCGCTGGTGTCCATCGAGGATCCGCTGTCGGAAGACGACTGGGACGGCTGGGTGACCCTGACCAACACGATCGGCGACAAGGTGCAGATCGTCGGTGACGACCTGTTCGTCACCAACCCCGAACGTCTCGAGGACGGTATCGAGCGCGGCGCCGCCAATGCCCTGCTGGTGAAGGTGAACCAGATCGGCACCCTGACCGAGACGCTGGACGCGGTGGCGCTGGCCCACAACAGCGGCTACCGCACGATGATGAGCCATCGCAGCGGCGAGACCGAGGACACCACCATCGCCGATCTGGCGGTGGCGGTCGGCAGCGGCCAGATCAAGACCGGCGCGCCGGCCCGCAGCGAGCGGGTCGCCAAGTACAACCAGTTGCTGCGCATCGAGGAGGAGCTCGGCGACGCCGCCCGGTACGCCGGTGACCTGGCGTTCCCGCGATTCAATGTGGAGACCAAATAGCCCGTGCCCGAAGCGAAACGGCCCGATCCGCGACGGCGGAGCTCGGGGGACGCCAGGAGCAAAAAGGCTCCGGCGTCCCGGCCGGGCAAGTCCGGTGACGGCGGGCGGGCCAAGCCGCGGGCCAGCGCATCGCCGCGCCGCGACGTTCGCACCACCGAGCCGCGGCCGGGCAAGCAGGTCGCCGAGCTTTCTGGGGCTCCCGACAGCCTCGAGGCGGGGGATTCTATCCGGGAATCGATCGCGGCCGCCGCGGAGCGGGCCTCCGAGCAGAGGTTCGGTTCGGCCGCGCGCCGCGCCGCCATCCTGGCGGCCGTGGTGTGCGTGCTGACCCTGACGATCGCCGGACCGGTGCGGACGTACTTCGCCCAGCGCACCGAGATGAAGCAACTCCAGGCGTCCGAAGCCCAACTGCGCGAACAGATCGCCGAGCTCGAGGAGCAGAAGGAAAAACTTGCCGATCCGGTGTTCATCGCCGCGCAGGCCCGGGAGCGGCTGGGTTTCGTGATGCCTGGCGAGATCCCGTACCAGGTGCAGCTTCCGCCCGGTGCCGCGCAACCCAGTGCTCCGTCGGGTGAGCTCGCCGAGGTGAACAGCGGCGACCCCTGGTATACCGCGTTGTGGCACACCATCGCCGATGGGCCGCAGGGCGTTCCGCCGACGGCGCCCCCGAGCCCGCCCGGCGCGCCCGGCGCCCCCGAGCCCGTCGCACCCGATGCGCCCCCGCCCGGTGGTTGAGTCCGCCGATCTCGACGCCGTCGCGCGCCAGCTGGGCCGCGAACCCCGAGGCGTACTCGAGATCGTCTACCGCTGCCCCAACGGTGAACCCGCGGTGGTCAAGACCGCGCCGAAACTGCCTGACGGAACTCCGTTTCCGACGCTGTACTACCTGACCCACCCGGCTCTGACGGCGGCGGCCAGCCGGCTCGAGTCGTCGGGGTTGATGCGGGACATGACCGACCGGCTGGCGCAGGACCCTGAGTTGGCCGCGGCCTACCGTCGGGCACACGAGTCCTATCTGGCCGAACGTGATGCCATCGAATCTCTGGGGACGACGTTCTCGGGTGGCGGGATGCCGGACCGGGTGAAGTGCCTGCACGTGGTGATCGCCCATTCGTTGGCGAAAGGGCCCGGTGTGAACCCGTTCGGTGACGAGGCGTTGGCGATACTGGCGGCGGAGCCCGGAATGGCCGGGATCCTGGACAAGGAGTGCTGGACAACATGAATCGTGTCGCCGCCGTCGACTGCGGAACCAACTCGATCCGGCTGCTCATCGCCGACATAGCCGACGGTCGGCTGACCGATGTGCATCGCGAGATGCGGATCGTGCGCCTCGGGCAGGGGGTCGACGCGACCGGGGAGTTCGCACCCGATGCACTGGCCCGCACGCACGGCGCGCTGGTCGACTACGCCGAGTTGATGCGTCGCCACGACGTCGGGGCCGTCCGGATGGTGGCGACGTCGGCGGCCCGTGACGTCTCCAACCGCGACACGTTCTTCGCCATGACCTCCGACGTGCTCGGCGCGGTGGTACCCGGTGCGGTGGCCGAGGTGATCACCGGCGCCGAGGAAGCGGGGCTGTCGTTTCACGGTGCGGTCGGTGAATTGGATTCCACTGAAGCACCTTTCGTGGTCGTCGACCTCGGCGGCGGTTCCACCGAGGTGGTGCTGGGTGCTGATGACTCCGATGAGGTGGTGGCCGGCTACTCGGCCGATGTCGGGTGTGTACGTCTCACCGAACGCTGCCTGCATTCCGATCCCCCCACCGAAGGCGAGATCGCCGCCGCCCGAGCGGTGGTGCGCGAGGCCCTCGACGAGGCGCTGCGCCTGGTCCCGATCGAGCGGGCCCGCACCTGGGTGGGGGTCGCCGGCACCATGACGACGCTGGCCGCTCTTGCCCACCGGATGACCACCTACGATCCCGACTCCATCCATCTGTCCCGGGTCGGCTTCGACGATCTGCTGGCGGTCTGCGCGGAGCTGCTGTCGATGACGCGTCAGCAGCGGGCGGTGCTCGGGCCGATGCACGAGGGCCGCGTCGACGTGATCGGCGGGGGAGCGATCGTCGTCCAGGAACTGGCCGCCGCGTTGCGCGAACGGGCGGGCATCAACGAATTGGTGGTCAGCGAGCACGACATCCTCGACGGCATCGCACTGTCGATCGGGTGAGTGTCCTCGAACGTACGGTTTCTGATGGAATTTGGGCTCTTCTGACACTTCCGTGGGTGTGTTTGTTGATCTAGGTCGCAGTGCGCACCCGTGACCGGCGTTTTGTCGGGTCGTGCTGCCCGGCCAGTGTGACCGCCAGCAACACCATCACCGCGCCGAGTCCCAGGTGCAGCCACTGGTCGGCGCCGTTGAGGGGCAGCACACGGGCACGACTGCCCTGTCCGACGAGCACCCCGTAGAGCCACAACGCCAGGTAGACCGCCCCGCCGACCAGCAGGTAGGCCCGCGCACCCGCATACGAGCGGGCCAGGAAGTAGCCGGCGGCGCCGACGGCCACGTGGAGGATGTTCTGCAGGGCCGACACCACGAAGACGCCGAAAAGCATGGCGTCAGAACGCTGCCCGAGCCAGGTGAGTTGGTCCACGTTCGCCGTCACACCCGGGATGAAGCCCAGCACGCCGACCGCTGCCAGCACGGTGGCCACGATGACGGCTGCGCCCTGGACGGCCATGTACTTCGGTGCAGACATCTGGCCGCCTCCTCCCGCACGAAGTTATTGACGTGCGTGCTGAGGAAGTACCCAGGCGTGGCAGGAAGTGAACCTGGCTCAGGTGCGCAGAATCGGCGTGAGGGTGTCGAGCACCGCGGGGTCCTCGATGGTCGACGGCACCGGCTCGTCGCGGCCCGCGGCGATACCGCGCATCGTCTTACGCAGGATCTTGCCCGATCGGGTCTTCGGAAGTGCCGGGACGACGTCGACGAGCTTGAACGAAGCCACCGCACCGATCTCGTCGCGCACCATCCGGACGAGTTCATCGGTGAGGCCGTCTGTCGGCGCCCCCGCTTTGACGACCACGAGCCCCCGCGGCGCCTGCCCCTTGATCTCGTCGACGACCCCGATGACCGCGCATTCGGCCACCGACGGGTGCGTGGCGAGTACCTCCTCGATCGCCCCCGTGGACAGGCGGTGGCCCGCCACGTTGATGACGTCGTCGATGCGGCCCATCACGAACAGGTAGCCGTCCTCGTCGAAGTGGCCGCCGTCGCCGGTCAGGTAGTAGCCGGGGTGCTCGGACAGATAGGAGGCCTCGAACCGGTTCTCGGCGTTCCACAGCGTGGGCAGGGTTCCGGGCGGCAGCGGCAGCCGGATGCAGATGGCGCCCTCTTCGCCGACGTCGCATCCGTTGCCGTCGTCATGCAGGATGTGCACGTCGTAGCCCGGCATCGGAACGGTGGGCGAACCCGGCTTGAGCGGAAGCGCTTCGGTGCCCATCGGGTTGGCCGCGATCGGCCACCCGGTCTCGGTCTGCCACCAGTGGTCGATCACCGGGATGCCGAGCTTTTCCGAGGCCCAGTGGTAGGTGTCGGGGTCGAGTCGCTCACCGGCCAGGAACAGGTACTTCAGCGCCGACAGGTCGTAACCGGCCAGGTAACGCCCGTCGGGATCTTCCTTGCGGATGGCCCGGATCGCGGTCGGCGCGGTGAACAGTGCCTTCACCCGGTGCTCGGCCGCCACCCGCCAGAACGCGCCAGGGTCGGGGGTGCCGACCGGCTTGCCTTCGTAGAGCACCGTCGTCGCGCCCACCAGGAGCGGCGCATAGACGATGTAGGAGTGGCCGACCACCCAGCCCACGTCGGAGGCCGCCCAGAACACCTCGCCGGCGGCGATGTCGTAGATGTGGCGCATGCTCCACGCCAGCGCGACCGCGTGCCCGCCGTTGTCGCGGACGATGCCTTTCGGTTTGCCGGTGGTCCCGGAGGTGTAGAGCACGTAGAGCGGGTCGGTGGCGGCGACGGGCACTGCCTCGGCGGGCGTCGCGTCCGCCAACACCTCGTCCCAGTCCAGGTCACGTCCCTCGACGAGGTCGCAACGGCACCGGTCCCGCTGCACCACAACGCAGTTCTTCGGCGGGTGGGACACCATCGCAATCGCGGCGTCGAGCATCGGCTTGTACTCCAGCACCCGCGCCGGTTCGATGCCGCAGGATGCGGAGACGATCACCGTCGGCCGGACGTCGTCGATGCGTACCGCCAGTTCGTGCGGCGCGAAGCCCCCGAAGACCACCGAATGCACCGCACCCAGCCGGGCGCAGGCAAGCATGGCGATGACGGCCTCGGGGATCATCGGCATGTAGATGACCACGCGGTCGCCCTTGCCGACCCCGAGTGCCCGCAACCCCCCGGCGAACCGTGCGGTCTGGTCGAGCAGTTCGGCGTAGGTGTAGGTGCGCTTGGTGTCGGTCACCGCGGAGTCGTAGATCAGGGCGGGCTGGTCGGCCCGGCCGCCGTCGACGTGGCGATCGAGCGCGTTGGCGCAGGTGTTGAGCTCGGCGTCGGGAAACCAGCGGTAGAACGGCGGGCGGCTGTCGTCCAGGATCCGTTGTGGGTCTCTGGTCCAGGTGATGGCCGTCGCCGCGTCGGCCCAGAAGGCGGCGGGATCGTTGATGCTGGTGTCGAAGAGGTCGCGATACCCGGGCATACCCAGAACGGTAAACCCTTCGGATTAGTCTCAGGGCCATGACGAACCAACCCCCGCCGATCGGTGAGGTGCGCAGAAGCTTTGTCACTGCCCGTGGGGTCCGATTCCACGTGACCGAGGCCGGACCGCCGGACGGCCGGCCGGTGCTGGCCCTGCACGGCTGGCCCCAGCATCACTGGGTGTATCAGGATCTGCTGGCCGATCCGCCGCCCGGAATGCGCATCATCGCCCCCGACCTGCCCGGTTATGGCTGGTCGGGTCCAGCACCACACCGGTGGGCCAAGGAGGATGTGGTCAGCGACCTGATCGCGCTTCTCGACGCTCTCGGCCTGGAGCGGGTGCTGCTCGTCGGCCACGACTGGGGCGGCTTCCTCGGCCACCTGTTGGTGTTGCGGGTGCCCGAGCGCATCGAGGGCTACCTCGCGCTGAACATCGCCCATCCCTGGGTGCCGCCGAAGGTGATGGCCAGGCACGCCTGGCGGTTCCTGCTGTACCAGCCGTTGATCGCCGCCGCCGGGATACGCGTTCAGACTCGCACGCGGTTCCTCGACCGGGTCTACGCCAAGGCCTCGGAGATCGATCCGCAGACCGCGCGCGTGTACACCGACCGCTTCCGGGATCCCGTGGTGGCCCGCACTGCACGGGACACCTACCGGACGTTCCTGGTGCGGGAGATCCCGCGGATGACCCGCTCCGGTGAGCGGCGGCGGGCCACGGTGCCGATCCGGGTGCTGTTCGGCAAGAACGACACCGCGATCGCACCGGCGCTGGCCGCCGTGGAGACCGCCCGCGCCGACGACTACACGCTGGAGACGGTCGACGCCGGCCACTTCATCGCCGACGAACGTCCCGAGTTGGTGCGTGCCAAGCTGATCGCGCTGGCCACCGAAGTCCCTGCCACCTGAGCCGCGGAATAGTATTCCTGGTTGCGGTCGGGACCGGAATCACAGCCAGGAACGCTATTCCGCGGGAGCAGGTAGTCAGGCGTGGAAGCGGTAGCCCATGCCGGCTTCGGTGAGCAGGTGCACCGGGTGTGACGGATCGGCCTCGAGCTTGCGCCGCAACTGCGCCCGGTACACCCGCAGGTAGTGGGTTTCCTTGGCGTAGGCGGGGCCCCACACCTCCTTGAGGAGTTCCTCGCGGCCCACGAGCTTGCCGCGATTGCGCACCAGCATCTCGAGCATCCCCCACTCGGTCGGGGTCAGATGTACCTCGGTGCCGTTGCGGGTGACCTTCTTGGCGGCCAGGTCGACGGTGAACGACGACGTCTCGACGACGGGTTCGTCGGTGTCGGCGGCCGCGGCGGCCCGGCGCACCGCGGCACGCAGCCGAGCCAGGAACTCGTCCATGCCGAACGGTTTGGTGACGTAGTCGTCGGCGCCGGCGTCGAGCGCCTCGACCTTGTCGGCAGAGTCGCTGCGGGCGGACAGCACGATCACGGGCGCCGAAAGCCAGCCCGCAACCCGGCGAGCACGTCGATGCCGGACATGTCGGGCAGCCCGAGGTCGAGCACCACCACATCGTGGCGGTGGTCGGCGGCGCTCTGCAGGGCATCGGCTCCGGTGGCCGCGGTGAACACCTCGTAGCCGCGCACCGAAAGGTCGATGCGCAGCGCGCGCAGGATCGGCGGCTCGTCGTCGATGACCAGGACCCGGGTCTTCACGGTGCTCACTGCGGCGCCGCCAGGTCGATCTCGATGGTCAGACCGCCACCGGGGGTGTCCGCGGGCGTGATGGTGCCGCCCATCGATTCGACGAAGCCGCGGGCGACGGACAAGCCGAGGCCGATACCGGTGCTGGTGTCGTGGTCGCCGAGGCGCTGGAAGGGCGCGAACAGCTGTTCTCCGGTGCCGCGCGCGATGCCGGGACCCTCGTCGGCGACCGCGATCAGCACCCGGTCGCCGACGCGTCCGGCCGTGACCCGCACCGGCGCGTCCTGTGAGTACCGCAGCGCATTGTCGATGACGTTGGCCAGCACCCGTTCGAGCAGCCCACTGTCGGCCATCACCACGGCGCCGTCGACCTCGACCTTCACCCGGTCGATGGCCTCACCGCCGAAGCCCGCGGCGCGCCGACCGATCCCGAGCAGCGCGCGTGGCACCGCCTCCTCCAGATAGACACGGCGCAGCTGCGGGTGCACGACGCCGGCTGCCAGCCGTGAGGAGTCCAGCAGGTTGCCCACCAGTGCGGTCAGCTGATCGATCGACTCCTCCACGGTCGCCAGCAGTTCGGCGGTGTCCTCCGGGGAGAACCCGATGTCGTCGCTGCGCAGGCTCGACACCGCGGCCTTGGCCGCAGCCAACGGGGTGCGCAGATCGTGGCTGACCGCAGACAGCAGCGAGCGGCGGAGTTCGTCGGCCCGGGAGGAACCCGCAACCCCGGTACTCGATCATCTTCGGCGGCACCACCTCGATGCCATCGACGAGTTCGGCGGTCTTGCATCGGCCGTGGGTTTCGACGACCGCCGCGACCACATCGGTGCCGCGTTCGCGCCGGCGGTGCGCCTCGCCGAGCATCGCGTACGTCTTGCCGACGCCGGGTGCCGCGCCGAGGTAGATGCGCAGTTCACCCCGCTTGGCGCGGTGGTCGGGCGAGCTCACCTCTTCATCATCCACCGTCGAGTGCCAGGTTGAGCTCCAGGACTTTCACCCCCGGCTCACCCAGGAATCCCAGCGTGCGGCCTTCAGTGTGGGCGGCCACGAGGGTCCGCACCTGATCGGGCCGCAGGCCGCGGGCTGCGGCGACCCGCTCGACCTGCAGGTCGGCGTAGCCGGTCGAGATGTGTGGATCCAACCCGCTCGCGCCGGCGGTGACGGCGTCGGCGGGTACCGCCGGTTGCGTGGGAGCCGCACCGTGGATCGGCACTACCTGGCCGTCGCTGTAATCCTCACCGGCCTCGGCGCACTCGACGCGCACGCCCGCATAGGTGGCCAGGAACGGTGTCGGCGCCGTCTCGCAGGGTTCGTTGACGCTGACGCCGCGGGTGGGGGTCACCGACAGCACCGCGCCGACGCCGTCACCGGTGCAGAACGGGCGCGCGCCGCTGACGCCGTCGAGCTCACCGGCGGCTGCGCTGCGGGAGCACACCACGGTGAGCAGGCTGGGCTTCCCGGGAAGGTCGACGATGCTTTCCGGGCCCAGGTTGCTTCCGCCGGAGGCCAGCGGGTCGTAGCCGTCACCGGCCGCCGACGGCCGGCCCTGGAAGTACTGCGGTAACGGGTCGCCGTCGGCGTCGGTGTAGCTCTGGCCGATCAGACTGCTGCCGACCGCTCTCCCGTCGGCAACCACCAGTGAGCCGTCGGCCTTGTCCGCGAGGCCCGGGAGCTGACCGACCAGCCATACCAGCAGCGGTAGCCGAAGCCGAGGACCACGGTGCACACCAGTAGGGCGCGGAGCGCGGCCCAGTGCTGTCGAACGATGCTGCCGAATTTCATGTCACATTCCCGGGAGGAGTTGGATGGTCAGATCGATGAGCTTGATGCCGATGAACGGGGCGACGATTCCGCCGAGACCGAAAAGGGAAAGGTAGCGGTTCAACAGCTTCGATGCGCTGCTCGGGGTGTAGCGCACACCGCGCAGCGACAACGGGATCAAGGCGACGATGATGATCGCGTTGAAGATGACTGCCGACAGGATCGCCGACTGAGGACTGTGCAGCCGCATGACGTTGAGCAGCTCCAGGCCGGGGAACAGGCCGACGAACAGCGCGGGGATGATGCGAAGTACTTGGCGATGTCGTTGGCGATGGAGAACGTCGTCAAGGCGCCGCGGGTGATCAGCAGCTGCTTGCCGATCTCCACGATCTCGATCAACTTGGTCGGGTCGGAGTCCAGATCGACCATGTTGCCGGCTTCTTTGGCCGCGGCGGTGCCGGTGTTCATGGCCACGCCGACATCGGCCTGATCAACGCGATTTTGTCCTCAGGGGTGGCTTCGGCCAGAAAGTCGTCGACGCCTGCCTCGTCGGCGATGGCCTTGGCGGTCAGCGGGTTGTCGCCGGTGATCATCACCGTCCGGATCCCCATGCGGCGCATTTCGTCGAAGCGTTCTCGCATCCCCTGCTTGACAACGTCTTTGAGCCCGATGACACCGAGCACGGTCGCGATGCCGTCCTTGGCCTCGCCGACGGCCAGTGGTGTGCCGCCAGCCGCAGAGATCGTGTCGACGATGTCGCCCAGTTCGGTGGGCACGGTGCCGCCTTCGGCGCGCACCCAGTCGGCCACCGCGCTGGTCGCGCCTTTGCGCAACCGGTGGCTGTCCAGGTCGACGCCGGATATCCTTGTGGTGGCCGAGAATCCGATCCACGTGGCGTGGGCCAGCTCGCCGGGGGTGCGGGCGCGCAACTTTCCCCCGTCGCTTCGCTCGCCCCGGCAGCCGTGATGCTCCTTGGCGAAGACGACGATGGATCGGCCTTCCGGCGTTTCGTCGGCGAGGCTGGACAGCTGTGCGGCATCGGCGACTTGGTAGGGCGTCACCCCGGGCAGCGGAACGAAATCCGACGCCTGCCGGTTGCCGAGCGTGATGGTGCCGGTCTTGTCGAGCAGCAGCGTGTTCACGTCGCCGGCGGCCTCCACCGCGCGCCCGGACATCGCCAGCACGTTGCGCTGCACCAGGCGATCCATTCCGGCGATGCCGATGGCGCTCAGCAGCGCGCCGATCGTGGTCGGGATGAGACACACCAGAAGGGAGACCAGCACGATACCGGTGACGCCGTTTCCGTTGAGCGCCAGACTGTCCGGCACTCCGGGGTTGCCCGCCTTGGAGTAGATCGCCAGCGGCTGCAGGGTCGCCACGGCGAAGACGAAGATGATCGTCAGGGCCGCGAGCAGGATGTTGAGCGCGATCTCGTTGGGCGTCTTCTGCCGGTCGGCGCCTTCGACGAGGGCGATCATCCGGTCGATGAAGCTCTCACCGGGTCTCTGGGTGATCCGGACGACGATCCGGTCCGACAGCACGGTGGTGCCGCCGGTGACCGCGGACCGATCTCCGCCGGACTCGCGGATGACGGGGGCGGATTCCCCGGTGATGGCCGACTCATCCACCGAGGCAATACCTTCCACCACGTCCCCTCTCCGGGAATCGTCTGACCGGCCTCGACGACGACGACGTCGCCCTGCTGCAGCAGCGAGGCGCTCACCTGCTCCTCGTGGCCCGGGTGCCCCGGTGACCAGCCGGTGAGGCGGCGCGCCGTCGTCGCGGTCTTGGTCTTGCGCAGGGTCGCGGCCTGCGCCTTGCCGCGGCCCTCGGCGACCGCCTCGGCGAGGTTGGCGAAGATCACGGTTAGCCAGAGCCACACCACGACCAGCCAGGAGAACCAGGATGGCTCGGTGGCGGCCAGGATCGTGCTCCACAGTGCGCCCAGTTCGACGATGAACATCACCGGGTTGCGCCACAGCGTGCGCGGATCGAGCTTGCGCAGTGCCTCCGGTAGGGAGGTCCACAGCAGCCGTGGGTCCAGCAGTCCGCTGCGCATCCGGGTCGAGGATGTGTGCGCGGAGTGCTCGTGGGGGGCTGCTTCGACAGTGACCGACGTCAGTGGATTCCTTCGGCGAGGGGGCCCAGCGCGAGGGCCGGCAGGAAAGTGAGGGTGACGAGGATCAAGGACACGCCGACGACCAGACCGACGAACTGCGGTCGGTGCGTGGGCAGGGTGCCGATGGACGCGGGGGTCTTCGCCTGGGCAGCGAACGCGCCTGCGAGCGCGAGCGCGAAGAGGATCGGCAGGAACCTACCGAACATCATCGCCAACCCCAGGGCGGTGTTGTACCACGTGGTGTTCACCGCGATTCCGGCGAACGCCGAGCCGTTGTTGTTGGCGGCCGAGGTGAACGCGTAGAGCACTTCCGACAACCCGTGCGGGCCGGTGTTGAGCATGGCGGCACGTTGCTCCGGCATCGCGATCGCCACCGCGGTGCCCGTCAGCACGATCAGCGGCGTGATGAGGAATATGTTGCCCGCCAGCTTGATCCCGCGTGGGGTGATCTTCTTGCCCAGATACTCCGGGGTGCGTCCCACCATCAGGCCGGCGACGAAGACGGTGATGATCGCCAGGATCAACATGCCGTAGAGCCCCGAGCCCACCGCCCGGTGCGACTTCGCCGAGTTGCATGTTGAACAACAACATCAGGCCGCCGAGGCTGGTGTAGGAGTCGTGCATCGAGTCGACCGCGCCGGTGGACGTCAGCGTGGTGGCGGCCGCGAACACCGCTGAGTTCGCCACTCCGAAGCGCTGTTCGACACCCTCCATTGATGCGCCGACGGCGGTGGGCACGGTGCCGTGGTGCTGCAGCTGGAACAGCATCGTCAGGCTGACGCTGAGCGTGGCGATGAACGCCATCACGGCCACGATCGCCAGTCCTTGCCTGCGGCTTTCGACCATCCGGCCGAATGTCCGCGGCAGCGAGAACGCGATCATCGCGAGCAGGAAGAGCTCGACCCAGTTGGTCCACGTGGTGGGGTTCTCGAAGGGATGGGCCGAGTTGGCGTTGAAGAAGCCGCCACCGTTGGTGCCCAGCTCCTTGATGGCTTCCTGGCTGGCCACCGGACCGCCGGGGATCGTCTGCTGCGCGCCGGCGAGCGTGCCGACCACCTGGTCGTGCAGCGCGAAGTTCTGGATCACGCCGCCCGAGATCAGGATGGCCGCAGCAATGACCGACAGTGGCAACAGGATCCGGATGACTCCGCGCACCAGGTCGACCCAGAAGTTGCCCAGCTCGCCGGTGCTGCGTCGGGACAGGCCGCGGACGAACGCGATCGCCACCGCCATGCCGACGGCGGACGAGACGAAGTTCTGCACCGTCAACCCGGCCATCTGCACCAGGTGGCCCTGGGTGGATTCCCCGGAGTAGGCCTGCCAGTTCGTGTTGGTGACAAAACTGACCGCGGTGTTCCAGGCAAGCGCCGGGGTCATCTCGGTGGCAGGGCCGTCCAGGTGTAGCGGCAGCTTGCCCTGCAGCAGCTGGAGGCCGAACAGGAACAGGATGCTGACCGCCGAGAAGGCGAGGACGCTGCGTGCATAGGCCCCCCAGGTCTGCTCGGCTCTGGGGTCGGCCCCGATGATCCGGTAGATCAGCCCTTCGGCGCGAGAGTCCCTGGTGGAGGCGTAGACCCGGTACATGTAGTCACCGAGCGGCACGTGCACCGCGGCCAACGCGACGACCAGAGAAGCGGCGAACACGATGCCTGCCGCAGTGGTGCCCACTAGAACTTCTCCGGGAACAGCAACGCGGCGAACACGAACACCGCCATCAGGACGGCGAGCGCGAGGCCGATCACGTTCTGGATCACAGGGTCTCGACCCACTTCTGGACCGCACCGAGCAGGGCGAAGACCGCCACCGTCAGCGCGACGTAGATGGCCACGGATATCACGGACATCAGCGCACTCCCGCTTCGCCGCCGTTTTTACGGCCTCCTTGCGGGGCGTGGCGCCGGGCTCGCCGTGCGGGGTCAGTAGGGGGCGACGACGCCGGCTGCGCGCGCGTTGACGAGCATGCGGTCCCACGCCGATTCGCCGGCCACGATCAGGACCATCGCGCCCGCGATGGCGACGGCCGAGACGGCCCAGTACGCCAATACCGAGTGAATGCCGGGCAGGGCGGCGAGCATGATGCCGGACATCAGCACGAACACCGCCGCCAGCGCGGCCCGTCGAGAAGAACCAGCCATGGCTCCACGGTGGAGTGCCAGCCTGAGAAGCGCCTCGCCGGTACCTGTGGAGATCCTTAGTTAGATTTCCGAGTCGCGCCCCGTGGCCTTGCCGACTGCGAAGATCAACCTGTGGACGACCAGAATCCCAGCGACGGCCCGCTACGCAACGAGACCGACAGCGAACGGTTGGACCGCAACTGGGCCAGCCTGCTGCAGGAACTGCGTGTGGTGCAGACGGGTGTGGCGCTGCTGACCGGTTTCCTGCTGACGTTGCCGTTTCAAGCCCGCTTCGACCTGCTCGACGACACCATGGTGGCGGTGTACATGGCGACCGTCGTTGCGGCTGTGGTGTCCACCGCGTTGCTGATCGCCCCTGTGGCGATGCACCGGATGTTGTTCCGCCGTCACCGACTGGTGTCGCTGGTCGCGGCGGCGCACCGCTGCGCCTACACCGGTGTGCTCTTCCTCGGACTGGCCCTGACCGGGATGACGACGATCATCTTCGAGGCGGTGGCGGGGCGGCCGGCCGCCCTCGTCGCCGGTGGTTGTGCCCTGGTGTTGTTCACCGTCTTCTGGCTGGTCTGGCCGTTGAGCATGCGCACAGGCCGGTGAGCAGCCCCGAGTCAGAGCCGACGTCCGTACCGGAGGAAGAGATAGTCGTCCTCGGAGATCAGCAGGTGACGCAGGGTCAGCCCGGCGGGAGCGGGCAGGGTGCTGGGGGTGCCGCGGCCGAGCGGCTGGCTCCCGGCCAGCTTCGGCGCCAGCGTCACGCAGAGTTCGTCGACCAGATCGGAGCCCACCAGTTCGTCGAGCAGCGTCGGCCCGCCTTCACACAACACTCGCCGGAGACCGCGATCCCGTAGCTGAGCCAGCGCGTCGGGGATGTTCACGGCGTCATCGCCGCAGGTGAGCACCTGACACGGTGTCGCGTGTACCTCGGGATTGTCACGAGCGCTACGGGCACTGGTGATCAGGAACGGCGGCGTCGACCCGAACATGGTGTCGGGCAGCTTTCCCGACTGAGACACCACGGCAATCGGCGGTGGCTGCTCGGAGAGTCCGAGCGCGATGCGTTGTTCTCGGTGGGCGGGGGACAGCCGTACCGGTCCGTAGCGTTCGGCACGCGCCGTCCCCGCCCCGACGAGCACCACGTCGGCATAGGCCCGCAGCGCCACCAGTAGTTGCTGATCAGCAGGACACGACAGCGGACCCGCACGGTCCTGGAACGCCGCGGCCCCGTCAGCACTGAAGATCATGTTGGCCCGCACGCCCTCGGGAGCAGGCCGGTAACCGTGGTCCTCAACGGCGGCGCCGGCGTCGATCCGTCCCAGCTCGGTCATGCGTCGTGTCCGGGATCGACGTCGCGGACATCGGAAAAGCTGATGAGTTCGCGCAGTTCGTCGGGGGCGCTTCCTGCCACCGGCTCCAGCAGATGTCCGACGTGGTCACCGACGTCGAAGCGGTGGGTGATCGTGCCGACGAACCACGATTCGGCCGCATCCAGAATCGGCAGCCCCTCGGGTCCAGAGTGCCATCGGCATTGGGCGAACTTGTCGGTCTCATCACCGGTCTCACCGCCGAACAAGCGTGCCACCGGCAGTTCGTCGCGCGGCAGCACGTGCACGGCCAGGTGAGTGGCGTCGGCGGCCACCGTGAAGGTGTGGTTGCGCCGGGACAGCCCGACCAGGAATCGCGGCGGGTTGATGCTGGTCTGTGAACTGAAGCCGACCAGGCATCCGGCCTGCTGGCCGCCTGCTTTGGTGGTGACGATGAACATCGGGTAATCGAGCAGCGACACCAGGCTCTCGAAAGCCACGGTGCCCTGCGGGTTCTCGTGCTCATCCATGCCGAACCGAACCGGTCGTCGGCGCACACATACGAACCTCCTTAGGAGGGCTGCGTACCCGAAGACCCCGAGCTGAAAACCTGTCGGAGGGTTCGTCGCCGCTGGTCAGTGGGGCGGCCGTCGCTGCGGTTTTGGTAGTTCGCGTGTCGGGCACCCTACGGGAGCTGGATTCGAACCTAGGAGGTCATGGTGATGGCACCTGTCACCCGTACCAGGCCGGTGGCCGGCCGGCGCGGCGCAGATTCCAGTTCGTACTACAACTGGACCGTGCGCCAGTTGAAGTGTCGGGCGAAAGAACTCGGCATGACGGGTTATTCCACGCTGAGCAAGGAAGACCTGATCTTCAAGTTGCGCTACTCCTGAACAGAAGCCGAGGTTAGGAGATCCCATGTCAGTGACTGCATTTCAAGATCTACCTGTGGCTGACCGCGATCGCGAATGGGATGGCAGCGCCGCGGAGGAGCGTGTGCGTTCCTGGGCTGACGCCACCGACGAGCCCAACCAGAAGTACCGCGATGCGCACGTGTGGTACGACCACGAGAAGAAGGACAATTTCACCGCGTACAAGCTGTTGATCGCCGATGTCGTCGACGGTGAATTGAGGGCTGTTCCGCGCGGCGTGATCGCGGCCGCGGCGGTGATGCAGGGCTCCCGCGGCGGGGTGGACCTCCCGAAGAAGGACATCGACCGGGTGAAGAGCCACCTGGCCAAGTACTACGACAAGATGGACGACACCCCACCGTGGGAGGACGAGTGACGGATCACCCGTCCTGGCTGCGTGCCTCCGCGCCGCTCTCTTCGGCATCGAAGTCGTCGTCGGAGAAAGTCTGGCCCACGTAGGCGCCATCTTCCCCCTTGTTGGCCCGTGAGCTGGCGACCTTGTCGTCAGACTCGACGTCGGGTTCGCTCTTGTCCGGATTTGGTTGGCTCATAAGTAGGGTCCTCCCATATGTGTTGGCCACGAACACATGCCCTGGTGCAGCAGCTCTGAAACCCTCGCCATGATCGTCGTAACGTGACCTATGACTGACGCCTGAGTCGGCCCCGTTTGGTGGCCCGTACGTCGGGTACCACGACGACATGTCAGATTCGACGACACTTCGCGCGCTGGCTCTGGTGTGCAGCCTCACACCGAGTCCTGCACCGTCGAGCAGCGCGTTGATAGCAGAGCACCTGTTTGAAACATTGCGTATCCAGGACGTTGAGTGTGACGCAGTCCGCTGTGCCGATTTCCAGATCGCCCCGGGAGTTGAGCCCGACATGGGCGACGGTGATCAATGGCCGCAGCTGCGGGAGAAGGTGCTTGCCGCAGACATCCTGCTCATCAGCACTCCGGTGTGGCTCGGGCATCCGTCCTCCATCACCCAGCGAGTGCTGGAGCGACTGGACGCTGAACTCTCCAACAACGACGAGCAGGGACGTCCGGAGATGGCCGGAAAAGTGGCCGCGGTCAGTGTTGTGGGCAACGAGGACGGCGCCCACAAGGTGATCGCCGACGTGTTCCAGGCGCTCAACGACATCGGATACAGCATCCCGGCGCAGGGAGGCACGTACTGGAACGGCGCCGCCATGGAATCGACGGACTACCAGGATCTGGACGAGGTGCCCAAGGCGGTGGCATCCACGACAGCGGCAGTCGCTCGGAACGCAGCTCACCTGGCGCGGGTGCTTCGCCAGGCGCAGTACCCGCCCTACGAGTGACGTCGAAACACCGAAACTCAATGGGAGATGGATCGTATGCCTGACACTTCGCGTGATCCTGTCGATCACGCCCGCACCTATCGCCAGCACGCCGGCGAGTCCATGAAGAACGGTGTCAACGCCCCCGGCCTGATCGCCGTCGGGATCGGGGTGGTGGCCCTGGTCGTGGGGCTTTTCTCATTCGGCAGCGGCAACGCCACGGTGGGCATCGTGGCAGTGGTGATCGCCGTGATCCTCGGTGCGTCCGGACTGAGCTGGCTGGCGTACACCCACCGGCGAGTTCGGCAAGCCGAAAACCGCTGGCATGCCGAACATCCCGAGGTGCCCCACGAGCCGCCGACAAGCTGAGTGCGACGCCTCGCCTGACGCAACGCGGTCCGTGCCCGGTAGAAAGGGAGGCATGACCAACACCGATCTGCCGGAGCCGCCCCCCACCACGCCGGCACGAACCGCGGCCCGTCTCGCTCTGGCGGGTGTGCTCGTCTTCGCGGGTCTGAGCCATCTGTTCTGGGGGCGGGAGACGTTCCGCGCCCAGGTCCCGAAGTTCGTCCCGCTCGACGAGGACGGGGTGGTGATGGCCTCAGGCGGCGTCGAGATCATGCTGGGGACCGGTCTGGCGCTGCTGCGCCGCGACCGGGTGTTGGTCGGGCGGCTGGCGGCAGCGTTCTTCGTGGCCGTGTTCCCTGGCAACATCGCCCAGTTCGTGAACAAGCGTGACGGCTTCGGGCTGAACACCGACGGCCGTCGCTTTGTCCGTCTACTCTTTCAGCCGGTCCTAGTTGCCTGGGCGTTGTGGTCGACGGGCGTGCCCCGACGTTGACATGGTGCGTCGCAGGAGCGGCGCGTTGCGGGGTTGTCGGGGCGTCGCACACGCGAAGTCTTTAGGATCAGCGCGTTGGTGACGCCCCCATAGCCCAATTGGCAGAGGCAGCGGACTTAAAA
>NZ_JBAUJB010000198.1:0-1568 GCF_049683355.1 Mycobacterium sp. | reverse complement strand
GTCGTGGTGGGCGCCGCGCCCGCGGGTGCCGGGGTGCCCGCGCTGCCTTCCGGCAGCGGTGTGCCCGAACTACCTTCGGGTAGCGGCGTTCCCGCACTTCCAGCCGGCATTGGCGTGGCCGTCGGTGCAGGTGCTTCCGCCGCGGCGCCGGCCTCCGGGGTCGGTGTGGCCGGAGTCGTCATCTCGGCGGTGGCCGAGGACTCCGAGGGGGCGGTGTAGGTCTGGGCCGGCACCGAAGATCCAGTGGATCCAGTGGATCCAGTGGATCCAGTAGAGGCGGACGCCGGGGCCGGTGGCGGTTCCACCCACACCAACAGATCCCGGCCGCCTGCGTTGTATACGACGCTGTCGGGCCTCTCCCCGGTGACGTCGAAGTACACCTTCCCCGTTGTCTTCTCGCCCGGTGCGAGCGTCGCCGGGTTGATGCCCTGTGGGGTGGCGACACCGAACAGCACGCGGTAGGTGTCGCCGTTCTCGGCCCGGGCGTTGAAGTTGGACACGATCGGGATGGCCGAACCGGAAACCGCCTCGTCGGTGGCTGTGGCCTCCCACAACGTGCCGGCCGGCTGATACGGGATCGCATCTGTGCTGGGCTTGAGGCCGGTGACGGTCCAGTGCTGGATGACGTCGCCGTCGACGAGTTCGCCCGGCTCACCCAGACTCTGGATCTCGATGTCCTCGGCCGAAGCCAACGGTGCGGCCGCGACGCTGAGGGCGGGCTGCAGCGGCAGCGGCCGTGGCGACGAACGCCGGCTTGATCTTCACGTAGTGCCTCCTGGTTTCGTAGAGCGCAGCGAGGTGTTCCCCCGGCGAGCAAATTATCAAATTGGTGCAGGCGGGCGGTGGGTCGTCCGGTCGGAGTGGCGCCGACGCCACGGATGGCGGTGGAATCGACGAGGGCGCATTGAAGTGCAGATACGTCGAAAACAGCGGAGTCCGCGATTCAATCAGGTCTCACATTGCCAACTCGGTCACTGCGCGCGACTATTCGCTGGATATGCGCTCGGGGCCACTCACGATGCGGTTACCGACATTTCGCTGACGCGGCACTGGCACCGCGGTGTTTGCAGAGATTTTGGCCGACGTTTTGCACACGTTTCTCCAAACCGGATGACATTGCGTCGGTAGAGGTGCTAACTTTTTCACTGCTGAATGCCATCAGCCCGGGTAGTTGCGCGCTGCTCGGCAACGACGTATTTGGGGGTTCACCAGTGGCTCGACATTCCCGGAAGACATCGCGTTCGGCCAAGATCCGCACCTACCTGAGTGCTGGGGTGACCGCTGGTGTCACCAGCGCGGCAATGGCGGGACTCGGGACGCTGATGCTCACCGCGACCGAATCCCCCGAACAACCGCGCACCACCCAGGTCCAGTTGGTCAACGACGAAGAGGAGTTCGTTCTCTGGGGCATGACCATCGGTGACCGGGCCGCTGCCACCACTGAGGCGATAACGCTCCGGCCCCTGATCGGTAACGGCGGCTGGCTGATCGGCAACGGCCGCGACGCTGCCGCGGATTGCACTGGAGACGCCTGCAACGGTGGAAACGGCGGCCTCCTTGGAGGAAAC
>NZ_JBAUJB010000197.1:0-18858 GCF_049683355.1 Mycobacterium sp. | reverse complement strand
GGTTACCTGCCGTCTCGCGGCCATATCGATCTTGCCCTCCAACATCGGGCAAGCCTTCCGGGCTACGCGCTCAAAGTAGGTGAGGCACCACCACCGGCTACGCGCTCAATGTAGGTGAGGCACGTCGTGGTCTTGACTTGGCCAGGAACAATGCTGCCACTGCGAGGCGAGCCCGGCCGTTGCGCACCTCGCCGCCCTGGAGCGGTTCGGCCGCCATGGTCTGCGAACCTACCCAAACCCGGTCTCCGTGATACCGGCTGACGGGGCAAGATTGGCGGCATGCCTGCTGCCGCCGCGGACGTCGACCTGCCCGACTCGCTGATCGAACTCGCCGACCGGTACGGCGTCGCGACCGGCTACACCGACTGGACCGGCCGGCCCGTCACCGTCGCGCCGACCACGTTGGTCGCCGTCCTCGACGCGCTCGGCGTGCCCGCGGGGACCGAAGAGGACCGGGCAGCGGCGATCGCGGCACACGACCGCGCCCACTGGGCCCGCCCACTTCCTCCGGTGATCGTCGGCCGCAGCCGCGTCGCCACACCCTTCTGGGTTCACGTGACCCACGGTGACCCGGCGAGGTTGTGGTTGCGACTGGAGGACGGCAGCGTGCGCACCGGAGTGCGCCAGCTCGAGAACAACAGGGCGCCATTCGATCTCGACGGGCGCCTCGTCGGTGAGGCGAGCTTCGAGCTGCCCGCCGATCTGCCGGTCGGTTATCACCGGCTGTACCTGCAGATCGGTTCGTCGGATGTCAGCACCACGGTCATCGTGTCGCCGTCGTCGCTGGAGGCGCCCCGCCTCGGGCCGGGTCGTGCCTGGGGCCTGGCGACCCAGCTCTACAGCGTCCGTTCCCGGAACTCTTGGGGGGTGGGTGATCTGACCGATCTCACCGACCTGGCTGTCTGGTCGGCGGCCCGCCACGGTGCAGGTTTCGTGCTGGTCAATCCGCTGCACGCGGCGGCGCCCGCGGCACCGATGGAACCGTCCCCGTACCTGCCGACCTCGCGGCGTTTCGTCAACCCGATGTACCTGCGGGTCGCGGCTGTGCCCGAGTTCGCCTTCGTCCGCCACCGCGGCCGCATCCGCAAGGTGCAGGCAGCGGTGCAGATGCGGGCCGATCGCTGCGCACAGATCGACCGGGACCGGGCTTGGAAGACCAAGCGCGACGCGCTGGCGAGCATCTACCAGGTCGAGCGCTCGGCCGGCCGCGAGATCGCCTACCAGGCGTTCCTGGAGAAGGAGGGGCGCAGCCTCGACGACTTCGCCACCTGGTGCGCGCTGGCCGAGCGCCACGGAAACGACTGGCACCAGTGGCCGGAGGCGTTGCGGCACCCGCGCTCCGAAGAGGTCGCCGCGTTCGTCGATCAGCAACCCTCGGCGGTGGACTTCCACCGCTGGCTGCAGTGGCTGGTCGACGACCAGCTCAGGGCCGCACAGTCCGGCGCGGTGCAGGCGGGGATGGAGCTGGGCATCATGGGCGACCTCGCCGTCGGGGTGGATCCCGACGGCGCCGACGCCTGGGCGTTGCAGGACGTGCTGGCGCTCGGGGTCACCGCGGGCGCCCCGCCGGACGAGTTCAACCAGCTCGGGCAGGACTGGTCGCAGCCGCCGTGGCGTCCGGACCGGCTCGCCGAGACGGCCTACGAACCGTTCCGGGCGCTGGTCGCGGCGATCCTGAGGCACGCGGGCGGGGTGCGCATCGACCACATCATCGGGCTGTTCAGGCTCTGGTGGATCCCCGAGGGTGTGTTGCCCACGGAAGGCACCTACGTGCGATACGACCACGAGGCGATGATCGGCATCGTGGCGCTGGAGGCGCAGCGCGCCGGCGCGGTCGTCGTCGGGGAGGATCTCGGCACCGTGGAACCGTGGGTCCGTCACTACCTGAGCGACCGCGGCCTCTTCGGCACGTCGATCCTGTGGTTCGAGATGGACCGCGACGGCGCCGGCGGACCGCTGCCCGCGGAGCGGTGGCGGGAGAACTGCCTGTCGGCCGTCACGACACACGATCTGCCACCCACCAGGGGGTACCTTGCCGGCGAACACGTCCGGCTGCGCGACGAGCTCGGGCTACTGACCCGGCCCGCGGACGAGGAGCTCGCCGGCGACAGAGCCCAGCAGCGAGCCTGGATGTCCGAGCTCCGCCGGGTCGGGCTGCTCGACGGTGACGACACCGGCGGAGACGCCGGCGAGGGCACCGACATGGACGCCGTCGTGCTGGCCCTGCACCGCTACCTCGGTCGTACCCCGTCTCGGCTGCTGGCGCTGTCGTTGGCCGACGCCGTCGGCGAGGTGCGCACCCAGAACCAGCCGGGCACCACCGACGAGTATCCGAACTGGCGGGTTCCGCTCGGCGACCCGGACGGGCGCCAGATCCTGCTCGAGTCGGTCTTCACCGATCCGCGTGCCGCAGCGCTGTGTGAGGCGATGAGGGCCGCGGTCAAGCCCCCGGTGTGACGGCCCGGGTGTAACGCCTGGGACTTCTGCAGCGGTTTCACATTCGACACCGCTGCGATATGTTCGCACCGCACCACCCGAGGCGAGGAGATTATTGTCGTGAGGAAGCTCGTCGTGAAAAAAGCCCTCGTGCTCAGCGGTGGGCTGGTCGCCGCCGGCACGGCCGCGCTGATCGGTGCCGGCGTGGCGATCTCCCAGCCTTCGCAGCAATCGCCGTACAACGTGACCGGCGAGCAGTACGGCCGGGCGCTGGCGATCCTCAAGAGCCAGGGAGTCAAGGCGTACTTCGGCGGATCGACCGGCAGCGTGCTCCCCCAGTTCAACTGCCTGGTGGACTCGCAGAAGATGACCAGCGGCGGCCGGATGCTGCTGAATCTCGACTGCACGCAGGAAGCGGCCGACATCATCAAAGCTCAGGGCCCGACCGGTGGCCCCACCGTCGGCGCCAACGGCGTCACGACGGTGACCCCGACGCCGTTGGTGCCGATCGCCGGCGCCCCGGGAGCAGGAGGACCCGTCGCCGGTGCGCCCCCGCAGATCCAGGGCGGTCCCCCGATCCCCGGCCAACCACTCGGCTGATCCCGCACCCCGGGACAGCTATCCGGGACCCGCGTTCCCACTAACCGGACTCCGACGTCGTAAACTCGCGAAGAGTGACGACGAACAGAATCCGCAGATGTTGCGTTCACGCCGATGCGAAGACGAGATCGATCCAGGTCCGGTACAGATCCAGGCTCGTAAGGTGCACTTCGACGTGGCGGACAGCCCTTTGCACTGGATCCCGGGCCATCCGGTGGCCTCTCATGTCGTCAGCGTGCTCAACCTGGTGCTGCCTGCCGGGGAGCGCTGGTCGTCGAAACCTTCAACGAGGCGCTGCCACTGGTCAAGGACCCCAAGCTGGCGGACGACATTCGCGGCTTCATCGGCCAGGAGGCCACCCACGCCGACGTGCACGAGAAGATCCTGCACACCTTCATGGTCGAGCACGGGGTCGACCCGGCACCGATCCTCGCCCAGGTCGAGCACGTCTTCACCGAGGTGCTGGCTCCGCCGGAGACCTCCGACCCGGCCCGGCGGCTGAACCACCTCTGCGAGCGGCTGTGGCTGATCGCCACCATCGAGCACTACACCGCGGTGATGGGCGATTTCTCGCTCAACTGCGCATGGGACGACCACCACGCCGACCCGACGCTGGTCGACCTGTTCCGCTGGCACGGCAGCGAGGAAGTCGAGCACCGGAGCGTGGCCCACGACGTCGCGATGTACTTCCACGACAGTTACTTCAGCCGGGTGCGGGCGATGGCCACCGCGGCGGTCATGCTGTTCGTGTTCTTCCAGCGTGCCGCGTGGTACCTGGTGAAGACCGATCCCACGGCCACCACCAGTTTGTGGAAGTTCAACCGGCTCCGGATGCGTGACTCCAAGCTCGGGTTGCTGCCCCGCTACCGGGCGCTGTTCGGCTCCAACACTCTGGCGTACTTCCGGCCCGGCTACTCGCCGGAGGAACTCGGCTCCACCGCACAGGCCGTCGCCTACCTCGCGACCTCCCCCGCGGCGCGCGCGGCGCACATGTGATGCCGGTGTTCGAACGTTACCGGCAGACATCCCTGAAGACCCCGCCGAGCGCGTCGGGCCGCACCCGGCACGACCCGACGCTGGGTCTGGCGGGCGCGGCGCTGTCGGGCATCTTCGCGAGCACTGCGGCGGTACGGCGGATCCGGCCTCCGAGCGGGGGCGCCGACACCATGACGCTGAACGTGGCGCGCCGCCGCGTCGTGGCCCATGACCAGGACGTCATCGAGCTGACTCTGACCGCCGCCCGCGGCCGGACGCTCCCCGCTGGTATCCCGGTGCGCATCGCGACTCCACCTGCCCAGCGGCCTGGTCCGGCAGTACTCGCTGTGCGGAGACCCGTCGGATGATCACTACCGGATCGCGGTGCGACGCATTCCCGACGGGGGCGGCGGGTCGATGGAGGTCCACGACGCGCTGCCCGAGGGCGCCACCGTGCACACCCACGGCCCACGCAACGCCTTTCCGCTCACCGTTCCCGGCCGCGGTTCCCCGGCGCGGCGGTTCCGGTTCATCGCCGGCGGCATCGGCATCACGCCGATCCTCCCGATGCTGGATCTGGCACGCCGGCTGCAGGTCGACTGGTCGATGGTCTACGATCGTCGAACTGTTCACCGACACAGCGGAATTGCGCCTCCCCGATCCCCCGCGTTCCCTGGAGCCGGTGCGCCTGCACCACGGGCGCGCCGGCGTGCGCACCGCGATGTCGGCGCTGGCACAGGTCGCCCGGACCGAGCACGCGATCGTCGGCGAGGTGTATGCCCCTGGCGACCACGCCGACTACGGGCTGGGCCGGATCACCTGTATCGCCCACCACTGGACGGTGACGGGGACGTCGGCCACGGATGTGGTGTGGCACCTGCGCTATGACGACGAGTATGCGCGGACACCCCGGGGCTGGCGGATCCACGGCCGCGCCTTGACGATCAACGCGATCGAGACACCTGCGGTCCGTCGTGTCCGAGCGCATCCCGGAGTTGATCGAGCAGCGGGCGCTGCCCCTTCAGCAGCTTCTCCCGAGCCGTCGGCACGGCGAACCACGCCACCCGGTCGATCTCCGGGTACTCCCTGACGTTGCCCGATCCCTTGGGCCATTCCAGCGTGAAGGTGTTGCTGCACGCACCCTCGAGGTCGAGGTCACCACGGACGGCGAACGCGGTGACGATCTTTCCGCCGGGCTGACGCACCGGGGTGAGATCGATCCGGTCCCCGGCCGGTGGCGGCTTCCCGATCTCCTCGGTGAACTCGCGCACCGCGACTGTCCACGGATCCTCGCTCTCGGCGTACTCACCTTTTGGGATCGACCAGGCGCCTTCGTCTCTGCGCGCCCAGAACGGGCCGCCCGGGTGGCCGAGGAGCACCTCGAGAGGGCCGTGGGTGTCGCGGTAGAGCAGCAGTCCGGCGCTCAGCCTGGGCATGTGTGCACTTCGTCCACGGGTGCACGATAGCCGGAGGCGGCCGCGGTGGCGCACGGCTACAGTGCCAGCTGTGCTCCGGTACTCGCGGTATGTCGCGTTGGGCGACAGCCAGACCGAGGGACTGTGAGACGGTGACGACACTGTCGGGGTGGTCGGTTTCGCCGATCGGCTGGCCGCTCTGCTCGACACTCACAGGCCCGGCCTGCAGTACGCCAACCTGGCGGTGCGCGGCAAACAGATCCGTGACGTGCTCGACGATCAACTGCCCGAGGCGATGACCATGGGTGCGGATCTGATCACCGTCTGTGTCGGGATGAACGACGTGACCCGGCCCGGGCGCGGATTCGACCGCGCGCTGGCCCATCTCGACGATCTGCATCTGGACCTGGCCGAATCGGGAGCGACGGTGGTGACGCCGACGTTCCCCGACTTGGCCAGGATCCTGCCGATCGGGCGGCTGCTCGCCGGGCGGGTGCTGCGGATCAACGCCGAGATCCGTGATGCCGCCCACCGGTACGGGTTTCGGCTGGTGGACCTCTACCACGCGCCGTCGATGTCCCAGCCGGAGACCTGGAGTCCGGACCGGGTCCACGGGTCCAGCAAGGGCCACGAGCTATTCGCCGCTGCTGCGGCCGAGGCTCTCGGGCTGCCCGGCAGCAGCCACGACTGGGCGGCGCGGGGTCCCGCGGCGGCCCCGCCGTCCCTGCGGACACGCTCGTACTCGCAGGTGTTTTTCCAGATGTTGTGGACGCGCAACATGCTGGCGCCGTGGCTGTGGCAACGCCTGCGCGGCCATTCCGGAGGTGCGGGCCGCGACCCCCGGCGACCGCTGCTCTCGCAGTGGAGCGGGTGACCGCCTGGCCGTTTCAGATGCCGGTCCAGGCGGCGTCGAGGCGCTCGGCGACATCGATGACCTTGGCCTGTACCGACTCGGGGCTGTCGATCTCACCGGCGACATGGGCGGCGATGAACCGTCTGATCTCGGCGTCCACCCCACCGACGATGCGAACCACCTCAGCACGCAGCGATTTGGACGTCACGTGGATGGAGATGTCGGAGGCGCGCGGTTTCTCCACGTCGAGGATCAGCAGCAGGGGTTCGGCAGCCCTGGCGGTGGCGCGCAGCGAGATCTCACCGAAGACCATGAATTTGGGCTTGTCGATCCGCAGGTCGACGACCATGTCGATCTCCAACGGGATGCGGATGCCGAAAGTGATCGAATCGCCGACCTCGCGTTTGACGCGGGGCGCCAGAATCCGCACCTTGGCCGTCACCTTGGCGATCTTGCCCGGTCCCTGCGCGATCGGGCCCATCTCGAAGGCGTCACCGGCGATCGCGCCGATCGCGCCGCCCACTCGGTCCTCGGTCACGGCGACTTCGAAGAACCGGCGCCCGAACTCCTCGTAGGTGACGTAGTCAGCAGATTCCATGGTGCTGCTACGTTCTCACGCCCGCGGCGCGGAGCGCGACAACGTGGCCGAATCCGGGATGTCCGTCGCGCGCCGGCGGTTCACCGTCGCGCGCTCTCGCCGAAGATCCGGATCCGGCCGATCGCCACCCGGTCCGACCGCAGGTCTGCGACAACCACGGTGCGGCCCCCGTCGTGGTCGACGCGTGCCGCGACGGCGCGTCCGGACCGGATCAGTTTGCTCCAGGCCCCACCGGCGAGGTGCTTGACCAGGTCGGAAGTGGTCATCGCGGGGGCGTCCCCCCGGGTGATCGGGATGTCGGCAGCCAGCCGCCGCACGCCGATCTCGTCGCCGCTGCAGGCTTCGTCGAGGAAGCGGGCGACCAGCGCTTTGCCGCCGGTGCCGAGCCCGCGGAATCCGGTGAGGAAGCCGAGGCTGCCGGACAGGCCCTGGTTGGCCAACATGGTTCTGCCGAGCCCGAGCCCGGCGGGAACGGCGCCGAGCCCGCCGCGGACGAACTGCCCGATCATGGCGGGCAGCTCCCAGTACGCCGACAGCGCGGCGATTCTCAGTTCGTGGTGATCGTCGCGCAGGTCGTAGCGGATGAAGGTGGGCACCCGCATGGTCAGCGAGGCGGCCATCTGGATCTCGAGCTCGAGGTCGCGCACCACGGTGGTGCCGACCACCAGGTCCACGTCGGGGTGGAAGGCGATCACGCGGGGCCCGATGAAGGTGTCGTAGAAGTGCCCGATGGCGACGTGGTCCCGGTGTGGTGCCGAACCCACCGGATCGTCGACCCCGGCCGTCGGCGGTGAACATCCCGATCCAGCCGTCGCGGTCGTGTGCTGCGGCCGTGCTCAGCGATCGCTGTGCAGTGGCCAACAGGTCCGCTCGTGTGATGGGCATATGGTTGCCTACCACTTCTTCTGTACGGCAGTCGACTACTTCTGCTCACGCGGGCACACTGGTCAGTATCCGCTGTGCGTGGGCACAGCCGTTCAGGAGGGACCACCATGAGCAGCAGTTCTTCCGGAGGGCCGTTCGGTTTCGACCCCGAGGATTTCGACCGCGTCGTCCGCGAGGCAGGTGAAGGGCTGCGGGAGGCGCTCGACGGTCTCGGCAGGTTCGTGAACACCTCCGGCGAACGCGCCGGCTGGTCGATGCTGTTCGACGAGTTCACCCGGGGCGCGCGGCCCCGCACCCGGCCGGAAACCACCGGCGAGACCGGAGACGGCGTCTGGGCGATCTACACCGTCGACGATGACGGTGGTGCCCACATCGACCAGGTGTATCCCACCGAGTTGGACGCGTTGCGGGCGAACAAGAACAACACCGACCCCGCGCGCCGCGTCCGTTTCCTGCCCTACGGCATCGCCGTCAGCGTTCTCGACGCGCCCGACCCGGCCGAGGACACCGCGTCCCCGGAGGCCTAGCTGCACCGACCTGAGAGGTTCAGATCAGAACCCGCAGGTACTCCCAGCCGCGCACTGTCGACGTCGGGGCCAGCCGCGCGGTCTCGTGGTCGATGTCCCACTCCGGCCAGCGGTTGAGCAGCTCGTCGAGTGCAACCCGGCCTTCGAGGCGCGCCAGGTTCGCGCCCAGCCAGTAGTGCACGCCCTTGCCGAAGGTGAGGTGGCTGATGTTGTCCCGGTGGATGTCGAACGTGTCGGGCCGGTGGTAGCGGCGCTCGTCGCGGTTGGCCGCCCCGAACAGCAGCAGCATCGCCGACCCTGCCGCAACGGTTCGTCCGTCGTAGTCGAAGTCCCGGGCCAGATAACGGGCGACGTGCGGGCCGGTGGGTTCGAACCGCAGTGTCTCGTCGACCTCCCGCAGCGGCAGCGACCGGTCGGCGACCAGCTCGCGGCGCTGTGCGGGGTACTCGGCCAGCACTTTGGCCAGCCATCCGATCAGCCGGCCGGTCGTCTCGTTGCCCGCCCCTGCGACCACCTGCGTGTAGTGCAGCACCTCGGTGCGGGTCAGCTTGCGCCGCCTGCCGTGTTCATCGTCGAACTCGACCTCGAGCAGCGCAGTCATCAGGTCGTCGGAGGGGTTGGCCGCCCGCCACTCCACGTACTCGGCGTAGATGCTGCCGTCGACGATCTTGTCCGGGTTGCGCACCTTCATCGGCGTGCCCGGTCTGGTCCGCAGATTGGCGTCGTTGGCGTCGCGCACCGATATCTGTTCTGACTCCGGGATCCCCAGCAGCATGCCGATGACCCGCATCGGCATCATCGCGGCCAGCTCGGCGATGATATCGAACCCGTCGGATCCGACCAGCGGGTCGAGGCAGTTGATGCAGTAGCGGCGGATCTGGTCCTCGATCTCGGCCATCCGCCGCGGCGTGAATACCCTCCCCATCAACCCGCGCAGCATCGAGTGAACCGGCGGGTCCTCGAACATCATCACGCCCTGGGGCATGTCGAAATCGGACTTGACCAGCTCCAGGATGTCGCTGCGGCTGTCGGAGAACGTCTCCCAGTCCGACAGTGCCTGCTCGACGTCGCATGCCGGGACAGCGCCCAGAAGTCGTAGCGGCCGTTGTAGTACAGGGGCGCTTCGTCGCGAAGCCGCGCGTACGTGGGGTACGGGTCGGCGGTGATCCCGACGTCGTAGGGGTCGTAGTACACCGTCGGCTGAGCTGGATCCGCCATCGCGCACGCTCCTCGTCGGCCTGCGGTCGACAGTGCCGTTGGGCGACCGCTCAGCATTAAGCTGTGGCCATGTCTAGCAGCGGGCGCGACCGGTGGTCAAGGGTGGCCGCGCCGGATTCGAGTGACCTGGCTCGCGCTACGGTCAAACAGTTAGCAGCGCCACAATCGCTTGAGGTAACCTGTGGCTGGGTGAGAACTTAAACCGGCTAAGTTACGATCGGCAGAACATTCAGTCACAAAACCATGGGGTCGAAATTGCGTGTTGAGGTTCGGGTGCAGCAGACGTGATCGGTGTCCTCAAACGCGTCTGGCTGCCGCTGCTCATCGTGGTCGTGGTGGTCGTAGCCGGGCTCACCGTTTCCCGGATCCGGACCTTCTTCGGTTCGGAGGGCATCATCGAGACGCCCCGGAACTTCGCGGACCTGCCTGAACCGTTCGACCCCAAAGAGGTCCGCTACGAGATCTCCGGGAACGGATCCTACGCCGACATCAACTACCTCGATCTCGACGCCAAGCCGCAGCGGGTCGACAGCGCGGCGCTGCCGTGGTCGCTCACGCTGAGCACCACCGAACCGTCGGCCGCCCCCAACATCGTCGCCCAGGGAGACAGCAGCACCATCACCTGCCGCATCTACGTCGACGATGAGCTCGAGGATGAGAGGACCACTGACGGCTTGAACGCCCAGACCTTCTGCTTCGTGAAGTCCGCATGAGTACCCCGGTCAGCGACGCGCCCACCGATTCCTTCCCGCCCGGCCGGCAGCGGTCGCGCCCGCTCATCCCCAGGATGATCCGGACGTTCGCGGTTCCCCTCATCCTCGGCTGGGTGGCGCTCATCGTCGCGGTCAACATCGTTGTGCCGCAGCTGGAGACCGTCGGCCAGATGCAGGCCGTCTCGATGAGCCCCGACGATGCCCCGTCGATGATCTCGATGAAGAAGGTCGGCGAGCTGTTCGAGGAAGGTGACTCGGACAGCTCGGTGATGATCGTCTTCGAGGGCGAGGAACCTCTCGGTGACGAGGCGCACGCCTGGTACGACGAGATGGTCGACCGGCTGGAGGCCGACACCGCCCACGTGCAGTCGGTGCAGGACTTCTGGAGTGACCCGCTGACCGCGTCGGGCTCGCAGAGCACCGACGGCAAAGCCGCCTACGTTCAGGTCAAACTGGCGGGCAACCAGGGCGAGGCGCTCGCCAACGAATCGGTGGAGTCGGTCCAGAACATCGTCGACAGCCTCGAACCACCGCCGGGGGTGACGCCCTACGTCACCGGGCCAGCCGCGCTGGCAGCCGACCAGCACATCGCCGGCGACCGCAGCATGCGGTTGATCGAGCTCACGACCTTCACGGTCATCATCGTGATGCTGCTGCTGGTATACCGGTCGATCGTCACGGTGCTGGTCACGCTGGTGATGGTCGTGCTGTCGCTGACCGCCGCCCGCGGGGTGGTCGCGTTCCTCGGCTATCACGAGATCATCGGCCTCTCCACGTTCGCCACCAACCTGCTGGTGACGCTCGCGATAGCTGCGGCGACGGACTATGCCATCTTCCTGACCGGGCGATATCAGGAAGCACGCGAAGCGGGTGAGGACAAAGAGACCGCGTTCTACACGATGTTCGAGAGCACCGCGCATGTGGTGCTCGGCTCGGGTCTGACCATCGCCGGCGCGACGTTCTGCCTGAGCTTCACCCGGCTGCCGTACTTCCAGACCATGGGCGTCCCGCTGGCGATCGGCATGTTCGTCGTGGTTCTGGCCGGTGTCGTCCTGATGACCGCGATGATCAGCGTGGTCACCCGGTTCGGCAAGATCCTGGAGCCCAAACGCACGATGCGCGTCCGGGGTTGGCGCAAGGTCGGCGCCGCGGTGGTGCGCTGGCCCGGCCCCATCCTGGTCGGGACCGTCGCGCTGTCGCTGGTCGGACTGCTCGCCCTGCCCGGCTACCGGACCAACTACAACGACCGCAACTATCTGCCTGCCGACCTGCCCGCCAACGCGGGATACGCCGCGGCCGACCGGCACTTCTCCCAGGCCCGGATGAACCCGGAACTGTTGATGATCGAAAGTGACCACGATCTGCGCAACTCAGCCGACTTCCTGGTGATCGACAAGATCGCCAAGGCGCTGTTCCGCGTCGAGGGCATCGCGCGGGTCCAGGCCATCACCCGCCCGGACGGCAAACCGATCAAGCACACGTCGATCCCGTTCCAGATGAGCATGCAGGGCACCACCCAGCGGCTCAACGAGAAGTACATGCAGGACCGGATGGCCGACATGCTGGTCCAGGCCGATGAGATGAACGAGACCATCGCGACCATGGAGAAGATGTCGAACCTGACCGGGCAGATGGCGGCGATCACCAACAACATGGTGCAGAAGATGGAGGGGATGTACCTCGACATCGAAGAACTGCGCGACAGCATCGCCAACTTCGACGACTTCTTCCGGCCGATCCGCAACTACTTCTACTGGGAACCGCACTGTTACAACATTCCGGTGTGCTGGGCGATGCGTTCGGTGTTCGACACCCTCGACGGCATCAACGTGATGACCGACGACTTCAAAGAGATCCTGCCGGAAATGCGGCGTCTCAACGAGCTGATGCCGCAGATGGTCGCGTTGATGCCCGAGATGGTCGAGACCATGAAGACCATGCGCACGATGATGCTCACGATGTACCAGAGCCAGAAGGGCCAGCAGGACCAGATGGCCGCGATGTCCGAGGACGCCGATGCCATGGGCGAGGCGTTCGACGATTCGATGAACGACGACTCGTTCTACCTGCCGCCGGAGATATTCGAGAACAAGGACTTCCAGCGCGGCCTGGAGCAGTTCCTGTCCCCCGACGGGCACGCGGTGCGGTTCATCATTGCCCACGAGGGTGATCCGTTGACCCCTGAGGGAATCGAGAAGATCGAGGCGATCAAGACCGCCGCGAAGGAGGCCATCAAGGGCACTCCGCTGGAGGGCTCCAAGGTGTATCTCGGCGGGACGGCGGCCACGTTCAAGGACATGCAGAGTGGCAACAACTACGACCTGTTGATCGCCGGCATCTCCGCGCTGTGCCTGATCTTCATCATCATGCTGATCATCACCCGCGCCGTGGTCGCGGCCGCGGTCATCGTCGGCACGGTGGTGGTGTCGCTGGGCGCGTCGTTCGGTCTGTCGATCCTGATCTGGCAGCACATCATCGGCATCGAGTTGCACTGGATGGTGTTCGCGATGGCCGTGATCGTGCTGCTGGGCGTAGGCGCGGACTACAACCTGCTGCTGGTGTCGCGGCTCAAGGAGGAGATTCACGCAGGCGTGGGCACCGGGATCATCCGCGCGATGGGCGGCAGCGGCACGGTGGTAACCGCCGCTGGGCTGGTATTCGCGTTTACCATGATGTCGATGGTGGTCAGCGAGCTGACGGTGATCGCCCAGGTCGGCACCACGATCGGGCTGGGTCTGTTGTTCGACACCCTCGTGATCCGGTCGTTCATGACTCCGTCCATCGCAGCGCTGATGGGGCCGTGGTTCTGGTGGCCGCAACGGGTGCGCACCAGGCCGGTGCCGGCACCGTGGCCAAAACCTGAACGGTTGCAGACAGATCCAGCAGAGGGAGCGAGGCCATGAAGCGGGTTTTGGTAGGAATCGCGACGCTGACCTTCGGGCTCGGGCTCGGGCTCGGGTTGGCCGCGCCCGCGTCGGCCGACCCCGACACCGCGTTCGCCGACGAACTGCACACGTACGGCATCTACGGCCAGAAGGACTACAACGCCTGGATCGGCAAGATCACGTGTAAACGTCTCGCCACAAACGTCGACGCCGACGCTTACGAGGCGGCTGACTTCGTCCACAACCAGTTGGACAAGAACGCCACCACCGAGCAGGCGTGGCAGTTCCTGGCCGCGGGACTGCGCACGTATTGTCCCGACAGGCTGCCCGTCCTGCAGCAGGCTCAGCGCTGACGCAGGGATGACTCGATGACTTTGATCAGGACTGCGGTCTCCGGTGTGGTGGTCGCCTGCGGGCTGGCCCTCGGAATCATGCACTCGGGCCTCGCGAGCGCACAGCCGGCTCCGCCGGCACCGGTCCAGGGCGAACAGCCACCCGCCTGGGCACCTCCGAAGCCCGCCGAGTCCTGGAACGGGCAGCCCGTGGTGTGGAACTCGGCCTGGGGCGGGCGTTGGGGCGTGTGGATCAACGGCGGCTTCCTCATGCTGACATCGAACCCGGTGACGGGCGGCGGCTGATCCGATGAGCGCAGCGATGCCAAACCGAGCGATGCCAAACCGAACGATGCCAAACCGAACGATGACGCAGGGAGTGAAGATGACCGGACTGAAGAGTCGCGTCGCGCGGGTGAGCCTCGGGTTCCTCGGAGCAGCCGCGATGTTTCTGGGCGCCGCCGGCCCGGCGGCAGCCGATTCCACCGACGACTATCCGATCCCGCGACGCATCATCCACACCACCTGTGATGTCGAGCAGTATCTGGCAGCGGTGCGCGACACCAGCCCGGTGTACTACGAGCGGTACATGCTGGACCGGAGCAACCGGCCTGCCGACGTCCAGCAGGCTGCGTTCGACCGCATCCACTGGTTCTTCTCGCTCGATCCGGTGGGACGTCGCCAGTACTCCGAGAACACCGCGACCAACGTCTTCTACGAGCAGGTGGCGACGCGCTGGGGCAACTGGGCGAAGATCTTCTTCAACAACAAGGGCGTCGTGGCCCACGCCACCGACGTGTGCATGAACTATCCGCCCGGCGACATGTCGGTGTGGCACTGGCCTGTCGCGCGTTGATCGCGCCGGCCGGCCCCCCGGTCACAGACCGAACTGGTCCTCGACGATGCCCAGCCAGATCTGCGCTGCGTCGATCGCCACCTTCTCGCTGATGAAGGCGTGCTGGGTGCCGGTGTAGATGTCACGGAACGCCCGCTCGAGGCGAGTGCCCTCGCGGATCGCCGAGGTGCCTGCGACCAGGTGCGCCCACTCGGCACAACCCCGGGCGGTATCGGTGGCGAACACCGCCGCCACCCGCATGTCCGCACGCAACGTCGGGGTGAGCTCGCCGCCCCCGGCGACAGCCGCCTCGGCCGTGGTGAACGCGTCGAGGACCAGCAGCCGCGCCGCCCGCCAGGCCGCGACATGGTGGGCCAGGCCCTTCTGGAACGTGGGACGGCTGGCCAGTGCAGCCATGTCGCTCATCCGGAACTTCGTCTCCGCCAGCTCGGCCACGTCGTCGAGCATGCTCTTGGCCACCCCGAGTGCCCACGCGGCATGACCTGCCGCGGTCACCGGCATCATCCCTATCCGGGTCGCCGGTGAGCTCCCTCGCATGGGTTCGCGGGTGAACAACGCAAACGTGCGCGATTGCGGGACGAACACATCGTCGAGGGCGTAGTCGTAGGACCCGGTGCCCTTGAGCCCCTGCACATGCCAGCCGTCCTTGAAGGTGACCTGGCTGCGCGGGACGACGGCCACCTGCATGTCGGGCACGCCCTCACTGACCCAGCGGATCTCGCCGTCGGTCATCGGCAGAAACCCCGCCGCGACGTACTCGGCATGTCCGGTGCCCGAGCCGAAACTCCACGACCCGGTCAGCCGGTAGCCGCCGTCGACCGCGACGCCCTGCCCGTTCGGGAAGAACTGACCGCCCACCGTGACGTGGTTGTTGTTGGCAGTGAACACCTCGGCGAAGCCGTCGTCGGGAAGATAGGTGGCGGCGGCGAACGCAGACGGCAGGTTGGCGATCCCCACCCAGCCGAACGATCCGTCCTGCCAGGCCATTTCGATCCACGTCTCGATCATCTCCGCGAACGACGGCTCGACCCCGCCTGCTGCGGTGGGGTTGAATGCCGACATCAGACCGGTGGACCACATCGCCTCGACGGTCGCGGCTGTCATCGTGCGATTGCGCTCGGATTCGCCGGCCTCGCCCCGCACCAGCTCACGCATGTCGCGCGCCAGTCCGACGAGGTGATCAGGGGAAAGGGCAACCTGGGATACCGGTGTCACGGGTCGACCGTACGCGTTCAGGGCAACGCAGTGAACACATTGACCAATTCTGTCATCTCGGCGTCGGTCGGCGGCGTCGAAACCGGCGCGTCCGGACCAGGCGTCGGCCCGGCGGCGACGACCTTGCGCACCACGTCGGCGGCCGGACCCGACGGCGCCGGCACCGAGACCCATCCCGAGTCGGAGGGCGGCACAGGCGGTTCGGCCACCGTCCCGGCGGGCTCGACCGGTGGCGCCGCGCCGGCAGAAAGGCACAGCGCGCCGACGATCGCTGCAGCGGCCACGCCGAGCACAGCCGATACGGTTCGTCGCCGAGGGGTGCGTAGGCGCTCGGAAACCGGTTGTGCCACAGCCAGTGTCATCGCCGCACCGGGGGTGACCACGGCGAGCGCGGCGCCGTAAGCCGGCCCCAGCCGCGGCGCCACGTCGCCGACCTGTCCACCGAGTACCGTGGCCGTCGCCACCGGAACCGCTTCGGCGTCGCGCAACCCCAGACAACCCAGCCGGGACCGCAACCGCAGACCTTCGCGGGTGATGTCCTCGCTCCAGGTCACCCCGACACCGTCGAGTTCGTACCCGCACGCCTGAGCGATGGCCTGCGCGCCGCGCGCCGCCGCGCCCGCGATCTCGGCGTCATACGGCAGGGCGTCGTGGTCGAGCACAGAGCTCTCGCCGGAGTCGACGAGCACCCAGGCGAGTTCGTCAGCAGTCACAGACAGTCCCAGCACTGCGCGCACGGCGACCCCTTCGAAGTCTGCAAACCGGTATGTGCGATCTATCGAACGCCCGAAGACCGCTGTTACAGCGGGACAGGACTGGACAACCCCGAGGAGAGCCAATAGGCTGCCGCTAAAGGTTGTCAGAACGACCTTTAGATCTTCAGCCCGGATGCTCGGCAGATTCGGCGAGGGCGTATCGCCGACACGCGCGCCTCGCTCGCCACCGAGCGCGACGACGTCGTCGCTCCGGGCAGCCCTGCCCGCACTTCTCCCGGTAATTTGTTGTGACACAACAAACTTCGGCGAAGAATGCAACGCCAACCGCGCTTCGTGGGGCATAGTGTGATCACTCACACCTTCGAACGGGAGTCTCATCAGATGAGTGGCGACAGACACAGCACGCATCCCAGGCGCGGCGTCGAGGAGCACCGGGAATCGGAAGCCTATCTGCAGAAGCGGCAACTGAAGACCGGCACCGCCGGCTGGATCCTGCTGGCCAGCCTCGGGGTCGGCTACGTCATCTCCGGTGACTACTCGGGCTGGAACTTCGGTCTGGCCGAGGGCGGGTTCGGTGGCCTGGCCATCGCCGCCGTCATCATCGCCGGCATGTACCTGGCCCTGGTCCTCGGCATGGCCGAGATGTCCTCGGCGCTACCGGCGGCCGGCGGTGGCTACACCTTCGCCCGTCGCGCCCTCGGCCCGTGGGGCGGATTCGCCACCGGCACCGCGATCCTGATCGAGTACGCGATCGCCCCCGCGGCCATCGCCACCTTCATCGGCGCCTACGTCGAATCGCTGAACCTGTTCGGGATCACCGACGGCTGGTGGATCTACCTGTTCGTGTACGCGGTCTTCATCGGGATCCATCTGTCCGGGGTCGGCGAGGCGCTGAAGGTGATGTTCGTGATCACCGGCATCGCACTGGTCGGTCTGGTCGTCTTCGCGATCTCGGCGATCGGCCAGTTCGACTCGGCCAATTTGACCGACATCGCCGTCACCGACGCCGCCGGAGCCTCGGAGTGGCTGCCGTTCGGCATGCTGGGCGTCTGGGCCGCGATCCCGTTCGCGATCTGGTTCTTCCTGGCGATCGAGGGTGTTCCGCTCGCCGCCGAGGAGGCCGCCAACCCGGAACGCAACGTGCCCCGCGGCATCATCGCGGCGATGGCCGTGCTGCTGGTCACCTGCGTGACCGTGTTGGTGCTGACCACCGGCGCGGGCGGGGCGTCCGCCATGTCGGAGTCCGGCAACCCCCTCGTCGAGGCGCTGGGCGACGGCACGATGGCCAAGATCGTCAACTACATCGGGTTGGCCGGACTGATCGCGAGCTTCTTCTCGATCATCTACGCCTACTCCCGGCAGCTGTTCGCGCTGTCGCGCGCCGGCTATCTACCGACGGTGCTGTCGGTGACCAACTCCCGCAAGGCGCCGACCCTGGCGCTGGTGGTGCCCGGCATCATCGGGTTTGCGCTGTCCCTGACCGGCCAGGGCGCGCTGCTGCTGAACATGGCGGTGTTCGGGGCGGCGCTGAGTTATGTGCTGATGATGGTCAGCCACATCGTGCTGCGGGTGCGCGCACCCGAGATGCACCGTCCCTACCGCACCCCGGGCGGTGTCGTCACCACCGGGTTCGCCCTGGTGATCGCGGTGATCGCTGTCATTGCGACGTTCCTGGTCGATCACGTCGCCGCGCTGGGCTGCCTGATCGTGTTCGCCGCGTTCATGGCCTACTTCGGCCTGTACAGCCGCCACCACCTGGTCGCCAACTCTCCCGACGAGGAGTTCGCCGCGCTGGCCGCCGCCGAGGACGAGCTGAGGTGAGGTGACCTACAGCCAACAGGTCTCGGGCCACACCTATCAGTTCGACGGCCTCGTCGAGGTGATGGCCAAGGCGACACATGGGTTCTCGCTGATCTGCCGTTGTCGACGTTCCTCACCGAGGAGCTGGTCCCCTACGAGACCGACGACGTCACCCGGCTGATCATCGACACCCACGACCGGGAGGCGTTCTCGGCGGTCTCGCACCTCACGGTCGGTGGGCTGCGTGACTGGCTGCTCGCCACCGCGTCGGAGCCGCAGAGTGCGCAACACATCACGGCGGTGGCACGGGGTTTGACGCCGGAGATGGTGGCCGCGGTGCCGAAGATCATGCGCAACCAGGACCTGATCGCCGTCGCGGCCGCCACCACGGTCAGCGCGGCGTTCCGGACCTCGATCGGCGTACCGGGACTCTGGCCACCCGGCTGCAGCCTAACCACCCCACCGATGATCCGCGCGGCATCGCCGCGGCCACCCTCGACGGTCTGCTGATGGGCTGCGGCGACGCGGTGATCGGGATCAACCCGGCCACCGATTCCCCGCAGCACACCTCGGACCTGCTGCACCTGCTCGACGACATCAGGCAGCGCTTCGAGATCCCGATGCAATCACCGTGCCCGGCGCCGGCGACGTGATGCTCGGCTATCAGAGCCTGTCGTTCCACGACGCGCTATGCGCGCAAGGCGCTGCGGTTGCGCCCGGCCCCCGAGTTCGAGGCCTGGTTGGCGCAGCTGGGGATGGCCGACGGCGACGGGCGGGTGCTGCCGGTGGACCCGGGCGGCTCCCCGTTGCTCGGGCTGGCGGCCGGGCCGTGAC
>NZ_JBAUJB010000196.1:0-19598 GCF_049683355.1 Mycobacterium sp. | reverse complement strand
CTCGGCGTGGCTGATCGGCGCCGAACGCAGGGCGATGTTCACAGCCTGCGCATAGCAGCGGCACAGAGTTCGCATAGCCCCCGGGCACATAATGGGTCAGTGGCCGACACGCCTGTCTCCGACGCCGACGGTGCCCGGGTGGTGATGCGCCGCGCTGACGGCCGTCCCATCCACGTCCTCGTCGTCGACGACGAACCCGTGCTCGCCGAGCTGGTGTCGATGGCGCTGCGCTACGAGGGCTGGGAGATCGTGACCGCCGGCGACGGTGCCACGGCGATCGCACTGGCCAAGGAGACCCCGCCGGACGTGGTCGTACTCGACGTGATGCTGCCCGACATGAGCGGGCTGGAGGTGCTGCGCAAGCTGCGTGAGCAGATCCCGGGCCTGCCGCTGCTGCTGCTCACCGCCAAGGACTCGGTCGAGGATCGGATCGCGGGCCTGACCGCCGGCGGTGACGACTACGTGACCAAACCGTTCAGCCTCGAAGAGGTGGTGCTGCGGCTGCGTGCTCTGCTGCGACGCACCGGCGTGACCACCGAGGGCGGCGGGGCCAAGATCGTCGTCGGAGACCTCGTGCTCGATGAAGACAGCCACGAGGTGACCCGCGCCGGAGACGTCATCTCACTGACCGCGACGGAGTTCGAACTGTTGCGGTTCATGATGCGCAACGCCAAACGGGTGCTGAGCAAGGCGCAGATCCTCGATCGGGTGTGGAGCTACGACTTCGGCGGGCGGTCGAACATCGTCGAGCTGTACGTGTCCTACCTGCGCAAGAAGATCGACAGCGGACGGGAACCGATGATCCACACGTTGCGGGGTGCGGGCTATGTCCTCAAGCCCGCGCGCTGAAACTGCGCGGGCGGGCTGGCACGCTCCGCGCAGCTGGTCGCTGCGGACGCGCCTGCTGGTCACCCAGGTCGTGCTGTTGGCGGCGGTGTGTGCGGGCATCGGCATCGCCACCGAGTTTGCGCTGCAACGCTTCTTGATGAACCAGCTCGACGAGCAGGTGGTGGAGGCCGCCAGACGCTCGGCGATGATCTTCGACTTCGGACGGCCACCACCCGGTATGGGCCCGCCCATGATGCGGCAGCCCGACCTGCCCCGGCCGCCCGGCGCCGCACCACGCGTGGTCATCCGCGACGCCGACGAGATGGGTCCGGCCTTCCTCAACGCACCGGGCCAGGCGATCCGCACGGTCGGCGCGGTCGTGTCCCACGGTTCCGTGCTGGACGCCGGCGTCATCACCGCCGACGGATCCCGCGCCGCGATCTCCCCGGCCGCCGCCCAGCAACTCGCCGAGATTCCCGTCGACATGCGTCCCAGGACGGTCGACATCGAGGGGCTCGGCCGTTATCGGGTGGTGAGCTCGCCCGCTCACCACCCGGGTCAGGCCATCGTCACCGGCCTGCCCACCGCCGACGTCGACGAGACCCTGCTCTGGGTGTTCGTCATCTTCTGTGTGGTCGGCGCCGTCGCCCTACTGGCCGCGGCGACCGCGGGCATCGTCATCGTCCGGCGCCAGCTCGAACCGCTCGCGCGGGTGTCGGCGGCCGCCCAGCAGGTCGCCGATCTGGAGCTGGACCGAGGTGAGGTGCGGTTGCCGACACCGATCGTCAAGGTCGATCCGGCCGCCGCGCACACCGAGATCGGCCAGCTCTCCGGCGCGCTGAACCGGATGCTCGACCGTATCGCCGGGGCGCTGTCGGCGCGCCAGGCCAGCGAGACCCGGGTGCGGCAGTTCGTCGCCGACGCCAGCCATGAGTTGCGTACGCCCCTGGCGGCCATCCGCGGCTATACCGAACTGGCCCAACGCAAGCAGAGTGAGCTGCCCGACGACGTCGCCCACGCGATGAGCCGCGTCGAATCCGAGACCGAGCGGATGACCAACCTCGTCGAGGACCTGCTGCTGCTGGCCCGCCTGGACACCGGACGACCCCTGCAGCGGGATGCCGTCGACCTGACCCGCCTCGTCGTGGACGCGGTCAGCGACGCGCACATCGCCGGACCCGACCACGCGTGGGAGCTGGACCTGCCCGACGAACCGGTGATGGTCGCCGGAGACGAGGCGCGTCTGCACCAGGTGCTGGCCAACCTGCTGGCCAATGCGCGCACTCACACCCCGCCGGGCACCGCTGTCACCACATCGCTGGCCGTCAGCGACCGGGCCGACGTGGTGTTGACCGTCCTGGACGACGGGCCCGGTGTCCCGGCCTGGCTGCAACCCGATGTGTTCGAGCGGTTCGCCCGTGGCGACTCCTCGCGTTCGCGACGTGGCGGCAGCACCGGGCTCGGCCTGGCGATCGCCGATGCGGTGGTGCGGGCACACGGCGGCACGATCGCGGTGCACAGCGTCCCGGGCAGAACGGAATTCACCGTGCGGCTGCCCGGCAATGCACTGCCGGCAACTCCGTCCCGATGAACGTCGGCGGTGCCTAGCGCCTAGACAGCGCGACCCTGAGCACGCCGAGACCCGACTTTTGCAGGCCGTCACTCGCAGTTCTGCTGCAGAGGTCGGATTTGGGCGTGCCTGCGCGACGGCTGCGGACTGCTCGACGTTGACAGCACCCGCGGCAGATCGCTAGATTCCAGGGCATGATTGCTAAGTTGGTCATATCTACCGACTTTATGGAGATGCGATGACGGTCACCGACGACGAGCTCACCCAGAACGCCGGCCGGTACGAACTGAGCCACCTGCGAGCGTTGGAGGCCGAGGCCATCCACATCATCAGGGAGGTGGCCGCTGAGTTCGAGCGGCCGGTCCTGCTGTTCTCAGGTGGCAAGGACTCGATCGTCATGTTGCATCTCGCGATCAAGGCCTTCCGGCCCGGCCGGTTGCCGTTCCCGGTGATGCACGTCGACACCGGCCACAACTTCGACGAGGTGCTGGCCGCCCGTGACGAGCTGGTCGCGGAGTCCGGCGTGCGGCTGGTGGTCGCCAAGGTGCAGGACGACATCGACGCCGGCCGGGTGGTCGAAACCACCCCGTCGCGCAATCCGATGCAGACCTTCACGTTGTTGCGCGCCATCCGCGAGAACAAGTTCGACGCCGCGTTCGGCGGTGCCCGTCGCGACGAGGAGAAGGCCAGGGCCAAGGAGCGGGTCTTCTCCTTCCGCGACGAGTTCGGCCAGTGGGATCCCAAGGCTCAGCGCCCGGAGCTGTGGAACATCTACAACGGTCGTCACCATAAGGGTGAGCACATCAGGGTGTTCCCGTTGTCCAACTGGACCGAGTTCGACATCTGGTCCTACATCGGCGCCGAGAAGATCAAGCTGCCGTCGATCTACTACGCCCATCAGCGCAAGGTGTTCGAGCGTGACGGCATGCTGCTGGCCGTCCACCAGTATCTGCAGCCTCGTGAGGACGAGCCGATCATCGAGAAGACCATGCGGTTCCGCACCGTCGGCGACGTCACCTGCACCGGCTGCGTTGAGTCGACGGCGGCCACCGTCGCCGAGGTCATCGCCGAGACCGCCATCTCGCGGTTGACCGAACGTGGCGCCACCCGCGCAGACGATCGGATCTCCGAGGCGGGCATGGAAGATCGCAAGCGAGAGGGGTATTTCTGATGCCAAGGCGAGCGAAGCGACGGGGGAATTAAACATGGCGACGTTACTTCGCATCGCGACCGCCGGTTCGGTCGACGACGGCAAGTCCACGCTGATCGGCCGGTTGCTCTTCGACTCCAAGGCAGTCATGGAGGACCAGCTCGCGGCTGTCGAGCGCACCTCCAAGGAGCGCGGGCACGACTACACCGACCTGGCGCTGGTGACCGACGGCCTGCGGGCCGAGCGTGAGCAGGGCATCACCATCGATGTCGCCTACCGCTATTTCGCCACGGCCAAGCGGAAATTCATCATCGCCGACACCCCGGGCCACATCCAGTACACCCGCAACATGGTCACCGGAACGTCGACCGCGCAGCTGGCCATCGTGCTTGTCGATGCCCGCCACGGGCTGCTCGAGCAGTCGCGGCGGCATGCATTCCTGGCCTCGTTGCTCGGCATCCAGCATGTCGTGCTGGCAGTCAACAAGATGGATCTGGTCGACTGGGACGAGGAGCGTTTCGAGTCGATCCGCAACGAGTTCCACGACTTCGCCGCGCGCCTGGATGTCCATGACGTGACGACCATCCCGCTGTCGGCGCTCAACGGCGACAACGTGGTCACCAAGTCCGACGTGACACCGTGGTACGAAGGGCCGTCGCTGCTCACTCACCTCGAAGAGGTGTATATCGCCGGCGACCGCAACCTCGTCGACGTCCGGTTCCCGGTGCAGTACGTGATCCGCCCGCAGACCCGGGATCACCATGATCACCGCAGCTACGCGGGCACGCTGGCCAGCGGGGTGATGCGGGTCGGTGACGAGGTCGTGGTGCTGCCCACCGGCAAGACGACCAACATCGCCTCGATCGAAAGCCCGGGCGGCCCAATCGAAGAGGCGTTCCCGCCGATGGCGGTGTCGGTCAGCCTGACCGACGACATCGACATCTCTCGCGGTGACCTGATCGCGCGTCCGAACAATCAGCCCAGGGTTTCGCAGGACTTCGACGCCACCGTGTGCTGGATGGCCGACGGCGCGTCGCTGGAACCCGGCCGCGACTACCTGATCAAGCACAACACCCGCACCACCCGGGTCAAGGTGACGGGTCTGGACTACCGCCTCGATGTCAACACCCTGCATCGCGACAAGTCGGCGACAGCGCTCAAACTCAATGAGCTGGGCCGGGTTTCGCTGCGCACCCAGGTGCCGCTGCTGCTCGACGAGTACAGCCGCAACGCGACCACCGGCTCGTTCATCCTGATCGACCCGAACACCAATGGGACCGTGGCCGCGGGCATGGTGCTGCGCGACGGCACGGTACGCACTGCCAGCCCGAACACGGTCCGCCACGAGTCGCTGTGCACCGCCGAGGACCGGCTGACCAAGGGGCGCACGGTGTGGTTCACCGGCCTGTCCGGCTCGGGCAAGTCCTCGGTGGCCATGCTCGTCGAGCAGAAATTGCTCGAAAAGGGGATTCCCGCTTACGTTCTCGACGGCGACAACCTGCGTCACGGTCTCAACGCGGACCTCGGCTTCTCGATGGCCGACCGGTCGGAGAACCTCCGCAGGTTGGCGCACGTGGCCGCGATCCTCGCCGACTCCGGTCAGGTGGTGCTGGTACCGGCGATCAGCCCGCTGGCCGAGCACCGTGAGCTGGCGCGCACGGTGGCCACCGAAGCCGGTGTCGACTTCTACGAGGTGTTCTGCGACACGCCGCTGGAGGATTGCGAGAGGCGCGACCCGAAGGGGTTGTACGCCAAGGCGCGTGCCGGTGAGATCACCCACTTCACCGGTGTCGACAGTCCGTATCAGCGGCCGAAGAGCCCGGATCTGCGGCTCACCCCGGACCGCACCCCCGACGAGCTGGCGGTCGCGGTGATCGAGATGCTCGAGGGCCGGGCGTGACCGACCACGAGCTCGCCGCCCGGCTGGCCACCGAGGCCGGTGCGCTACTGCTCGATGTCCGGCAGGAACTGGCGGAAGCCACCGCCGAGGAGAGGAAGGCGGCGGGGGACAAGCGCTCGCATGACTTCCTGATGGCGGCGCTGGCTGACGAGCGACCCGATGACGCGGTGCTCTCCGAAGAGGGTGTCGACGATCCGGTGCGGCTCGGCGCCGAACGGGTCTGGATCGTCGACCCGCTCGACGGTACCCGGGAGTTCTCCGAGCTCGGCCTGACAGACTGGGCGGTGCACGTGGCGCTCTGGCAGCGCCACGGCGACGGCGGCGAACTGATCGCCGGCGCGGTCGCACTGCCGGCGCAGGACATCACGCTGGCCACCCCGACGGTGGCCGGCCCGCCGCCGGCCCCCGCGGTGCCGCGGATCGTGGTCTCGCGGACCCGCCCACCCGCCGTCGCGCTCGAGGTTCGTGAGGCGCTCGGCGGCATGCTCGTCGAGATGGGTTCGGCCGGAGCAAAAGTGGCGTCCGTGGTGCAGGGGCTCTCGGATGTCTACGTCCATGCCGGTGGGCAGTACGAGTGGGACTCCGCGGCACCGGTGGCCGTGGCCCGGGCCGCTGGGCTGCACACCTCGCGGATCGACGGTTCCACGCTGCGGTACAACCAGCGGGACTCGAAACTTCCCGACCTGATCGTGTGCCGTCCCGAACTCGCCGACGCGGTGCTGGCGGTCACCGCCCGCTGAACCGCCGAATCCTGCCGGTGGTCACCAGTAGGCTGGGACCGTGTCTGATCCCAATACTCTGCGCGCGATGGCAGGCCTGCCGCTCGCCCCGGTCAGCCTGGCCGATTCGGCGCTCATCCTGATCGACTGCCAGAACACCTACACCCACGGGGTGATGGAACTCGAGGGGGTCCAACCGGCCCTCGACGAAGCCGCGGCCCTGCTCGAGCGGGCGCGTACGGCAGGTATCCCCGTCATCCACATCCAGCACGACGACGGGCCCGGCTCGCTCTACGATGTCGACGGCGAGAGCGGAGCGATCGTCGCGCAGGTGGCGCCGCGGGACGCAGAACCGGTAGTCATCAAAAACTATCCGAATTCGTTCGTCAAGACCGAGCTCGACGGACTGCTCAAGACGGTCGACGCGTCGCACCTGGTCCTGGCCGGATTCATGACGCACATGTGTGTGAACTCCACCGCCCGCGGCGCGTTCAACCTGGGCTACGCGCCGACGGTCGTGTCCGGTGCCACCGCGACTCGGGCGCTGCCCGGCCTCGAGGGCGATCCCGTCCCGGCGTCGGCGATGCAGGCGGCCAGCCTGGCGGCGCTGGCCGACCTGTTTGCCGTGGTGGTTGCGGGATCGGCGGACATACCCGACTAGCCTGGGCCTATGCGGATGTCGGCCAAGGCGGAATATGCCGTCCGGGCCATGGTCCAGCTGGCCACGGTCGGCGACGGCACCGTCGTCAAGACCGACGACCTGGCCAAGGCCCAGGGGATCCCGCCGCAGTTCCTTGTCGACATCCTGTCCGACCTGCGCACCGATCGTCTGGTGCGGAGCCATCGCGGCAGGGAGGGCGGCTACGAGCTCGCCCGGCCGGCCGGCGACATCAGCATCGCCGACGTGCTGCGGTGCATCGACGGGCCGCTGGCCAGCGTCCGTGACATCGGCCTGGGTGACCTGCCGTACTCCGGTCCCACAGCGGCGCTGACGGACGTGTGGCGAGCCCTGCGGGCGAGCATGCGTTCGGTACTGGAACAGACCAGCCTCGCCGATGTCGTCGCCGGTGCACTACCCGAACACGTGTGCGTCCTGGCTGACGACTACCGAAGCCAGGAAGAGGCGCGGGGGCACTCGGTCGGTTAGTCATGGCTTCCAAGGAGGGTGCGATGTTCGACGTTCGCGATCTTGCGGTGCCGGTTCTGATCGCCCCGATGGCGGGCGGACCGTCCACTCCGGAGTTGGCCGGGGCGGGTGCCGATGCGGGCGGGTTGGGGTTCGTGCCCGCAGGATATCTGACAGCGGAGGTGTTCGCCGAGCGACTGGAGGCCGCGGGACGACTGACCACCGGGCCGGTCGGTGCCAATCTGTTCGTGCCTCAGCCCAGTGCGGCCACCCCCGCGGCCATCGGCGCGTACGCCGATTCGTTGGCCGCCGAGGCGCAGCGCTACGGCGTCAGCCTGGGCGAGCCGCGCTTCGATGACGACAGCTGGGCCGCCAAGATCGAGGTACTGCTGCAGTTGCGGCCGGCGGTGGTGTCGTTCACCTTCGGGCTGCCGAGCGCCGAAGAACGGCGGCGACTCACCGATGCCGGTATCGGCACCATCGGCACCGTGACCACCATGACCGAGGCGAGGCTCGCCGCGGAGTGCGGCGTCGACGCCGTCGTCGCGCAGGGTCCCTCGGCGGGTGGGCACCGCGGCACGTTCGACGCGACTGCGGCACCGTCGGACGAGACGCTCGACGTGCTGGTGGCCAGGATCGTCGCGGATCTCGACATCCCTGTCATCGCCGCCGGCGGGCTGATGGGCGCCGGCGACGTTCGCCGGGTGCTGCAGGCGGGAGCGGTGGCCGCCCAGCTGGGCACCGCATTCCTGCTCGCCGACGAAGCCGGCAGCAGTGCGGTGCACCGCGCGGCGCTGCGGGACTCCCAGTTCACCGAAACCGTTGTCACACGGTCATTTTCCGGCCGCTACGCGCGCGGTTTGCGCAACCGGTTCGTCGAGGAGCACGAACCCCTGGCACCGTTCGGGTATCCCGAGGTTCACTACCTGACCAGTCCGGTGCGGGCAGCGGCGGTGCGTGCCGGGGATCCGCAGGCGGTCAACGTGTGGGCGGGCACGGGATATCGGCAGGCCGAATCCGCGCCCGTCGCCTCGATCATCGAGAAGCTGACCATCGGGCTCGCGGCGGCGCCGCCCGACGCCGGCGACTAACGCAGCTCCTCCACGATCACGTCGCCGGTGTCCGAGCGGACCGTCACCACCGACGCCGCATTCTGCGGGTCCCGGGTCTGCGGGACTCGCACCGCCGTGGTGCCCCAGCGCTGCCCGGTCGTCGCATCGACGCTGTAGGGGCCCGGCCTCGGCAGCGCGAGAACGATGTCCCCGGTGGCCGATTCGGCGTCGATCGTCTCTGGTGCCGCAGTGAAGTCGACGCTGACGTCCCCGTCGCGGGTCACCACCCGGAACGAGTCGGACACCTCGATGGGTTCGCGGGTGTGGACGTCGCCGTTCTCGTTCGTGATGTCGATGTGGTTGGCCGAGCCACTGAGAACGACAGCCCCTTCGCCGGTCCGCGAGATCAATTGGTCGACATCGGCCTGGGCGAGCACCGGGCCCATCTGCTGCTGGGTGGTCACCGTCATGCGGCGCGCGACCTCGGGCGGCAGCACCAGGGTGATCTCCGATGCTCTTCCCCAATCCAGGATCGGTGAGTCCTCGGCGTCGATCGTCACCCGCGCGGTGAGTTCATCGGTGTTGACCGACAGTGGACCGAGCCCGCACGGGTGGAGTTCACCATTCGCATGTCCACTCTGGGCCCGCGCGCCTCGCGGTCACTGGTGATGCGGATCGCCACCGGAACAGAACCGGTGTCGATCGCCACGGAGCGCAGCGTGGCCGGCAGCGCCGAGGAGTCGGTGACGACCCGGAAGGTGCTCACCCCCCAGGCGAGCGTGGACAGCGTGACGACCAGTCCGATGACGAGAACCGCGGCGGCGATCATCAACACGGCTCGGACAGCGGTGCGTCCGCCGGGGGAGAGCGGCGGGGGAGGTGATGTCGGTTCGGGTGGTGGAGCGAGGGTGGTCGTCACGTCAGAGTCCTTTCACTGCTTCAGGATTCGAGGTACCGCAGCACCGCGAGGACGCGGCGGTTTTCGCTCTCGTCGGGTGCGAGGTCCAGCTTGGTGAAGATCGAGGCGATGTGCTTTTCCGCCGAGCCCACCGACATGTGCAGTGCCATCGCGATGGCGGAGTTGGTCCTGCCCTCGGCCATCAACTGCAGGACCTCACGCTCACGCGGTCAGCGCGTCAAGGGTGTTGTTGCGGTGCGAGCGGACCAGGATCTGGGAGACGACTTCGGGGTCGAGCACGGTGCCGCCGGCGCCTACGACCGCCACGGCATCGAGGAACGCGGGGACATCGGCCACCCGGTCTTTCAGGAGGTATCCGAACCCTTTCGTGTCCGAGGCGATCAGCTCTGCGGCGTAGCGCTCCTCGACGTAGTGGGACAACACCAGCACCGGTGACTCCGGGTTCTGGCTGCGGAGCAGGGCGGCGGCCCTGATCCCTTCGTCGGTGAACGTCGGCGGCATTCGCACGTCGAGGATCGCCAGGTCGGTCCGTTCCTCGTTGACCAGGCGCAGCAGGTCGGTCGCGTCGGGGACCCCGGCGACCACGTGGTGCCCGGCGTCGGTCAGAATCCGTTCGATACCGGCGCGCAGCAGCGCGGAGTCCTCGGCGATCACTATGCGCATGGCAGCACCGCGGTGACGACGGTGGGTCCGGTGACCGGGCTGGCCACCGAGAACGTGCCGCGGGCCGCGCGCACCCGTTCGTCGAGGCCCCGCAGCCCGGTCGCATTCTCGTCGTCGGTGATCCACGCGCCTCCACGGCCGTCGTCGAACACCTTGACGTACAACCGGTTCGCGGCTTCGTCGAGGCGCACGGTCACCGCCGCATGGGAAGCGCCGGAATGTCGGGTGACATTGGTCAGGGCCTCGGCGACGACGAAGTAGGCGCACGCCTCGACTTCATCCGGTAGCCGGCGCGGCAGATGCACGCTCAGCGTCGTCGGGACACCCGCATTCGTCGCGCGCTGGACCACCGCCGACAGCGCGGCGTCCAGACCGCGGTCGGACAGGATGGTCGGGGCGATACCGCGAACCACGTTGCGGAGTTCCACCAGAGCGCTCTTCGCGTCGTCGTGCGCTTCGGCGATCAATGCCTTGGCCGCGGGTGGATCGGTGTCGAGCTTGGTCTGGGCCAGACGGATCGTCATCGCCAGCGACACCAGCCGCGGCTGCACGCTGTCGTGCAGATCGCGTTCGATGCGATGCCGTTCGGTCTGCGCTGACGTCACCGCGCCCTGCCGCGCGTCGGCGAGCGCACTGACCTGATGTTGCAGCGCGGCCGTCGGTGACGGGGACAGCAGCCAGCGGTCGATCGTCGCGTCCAGCGCCGGCGCGAACACCAGCAGCACGACCGCCGCGGCGAGCGCCACCACCGCCAACAGCCGGGCCAGCGGAGCGGGAACGAATGCCAGGCCGGCATCGGCGTCGCTGTTGTCGATGGCGATCGCGGCGGCCGGAGCGAGGAAGGCGAACACCAGCAGCGCCAGAGCCAGCCCGGTGACCAGGATGTCGTAGATCATCCGCAGGTAGTGGTGGGCCACTGCCTTCCAAAACCGGGTGCTGCTCAGGTCCAGCCACAGCTGGTGGGCCCATCGTTGGAAGCCGGTGTGCGGCGACAGCCGCCGTGGCGGAACCCCGATGCCCATGCCGAACACGGCTTCGCTGCGCACCCGCTCGATCTGATCGACGCCACGCATCAGGTAGATGAAGACCACGCCGGCGACGACGAAGCCGATGATGCTGGGGATCGAGGAGATGCCGATGACGACGATCCCCAACGGGATCCAGAACCAGACCGAGCCGAGCGCGCCGCCGGTGATCATCGATGCGGTCGGTACCAGGCCGAGGGCGCGGGGCCGTGGTGGCTCGGCCACGGTCGGCTCGTGCGGGACGGCGGGACGGCGGGACCGGGGGCGGTGACTGCGTCCATGTCAGCAATAGCGGCCATGGACTCCAACCGATGGACCTGCCCGCGGCAGCGACACAGCGTTTTCCTCAGATTCCGGCGAGGGATAACCCCCCTGCTGCCAAGTGCCCTCGATCGTGCGGGTGCTACCGCCATACTTGCCTGCATGACCGGCGAGATGACCAGGGACCGGCCCACCCCACTCAGTTACCTCGGGCCGAACTGGTTCGCGTCGGTGATGGGCACGGGCATCGTGGCCACGGCAGGCGCGACGCTGCCGGTGCACGTCCCCGGCCTGCGGACTTTCGCGCTGGGGGTGTGGGTGGCCTCGGCGTTGTGGCTGGTGCTGCTCATCCTCGCGATGATCGCCCACTGGGTGCGCAACCCCACCGTGGCGCGCAGCCACGTCCGTAACCCGCAGATGGCGCACTTCTACGGGGCTGCTCCGATGGCGCTGCTCACCGTCGGCGCCGGGGCACTGCTGGTGGGCAGGGACCTGATCGGCGAACGCGCGGCAGTGGACCTGGCCTGGGTGTTGTGGACCGCAGGGACTCTCGGCGGGCTGTTCACCGCGATGAGCATCCCCTTTATGATGTTCACGCAGTACCGGGTCGAACCCGATGCCGCGTTCGGCGGATGGCTGATGCCGGTTGTACCGCCCATGGTGTCCGCCGCGACGGGCGCGATGCTGATCCCGCACATGGCGCCGGGGACGGGCCGCACCACGATGTTCTACGGCTGCTACGCGATGTTCGGGCTGTCGCTGGTGGCGTCGCTGATCATCATCACGATCATCTGGAGCCGGCTGGCGCACTTCGGCACCTCCGGTACCGCGCGGGTGCCCACGCTGTGGATCGTCCTGGGCCCGCTGGGCCAATCGATCACCGTGGCAGGCCTTCTGGCCACCGACGCGGCGCTGGCCGTCGACCAGCAGGTCGCCGACGGGATGAGCGTGTTCGCGATCCTCTACGGCGTTCCGGTGTGGGGTTTTGCCGTGCTGTGGATCGGGTTGGCCACCTCGCTGACCGTGCGCACGCTGCGCCGGGGTATGCCGTTTGCGCTGACGTGGTGGAGCCTGACGTTCCCGGTCGGCACCTTCGTCACCGGCACGACGCAGCTGGCCGTGCACACCGAGCTGCCGGTGTTCCGGGTCGCCGCCGCCGTCGCCTACATCGGGTTGTTGGCCACCTGGTGTCTGGTGGCGGTGCGGACGTTCGGCGGGGGGCTGCGGGGCGGGCTGTTCGCGCCTCCGGGAACCGATCCGATCCGCGCGCAGAAGGATCCGCCCGCCACGGATCCGGCGCGCTGACGACCCACCACCGTCGGTAGCCGCGCCGGATTCGCCCGGCATGTCAGAATCGCCGACGTGCGTATCGGGATGACCCTGCCGGTGATGGAGCCCAACCTCGATGCGGTGACGCTGAAAGCGTGGGCGCACCTCGTGGACAGCGGACCGTTCTCGTCGCTGTGCTGGGGCGAGCGGATGGCGTTCGACAATCCGGAGAGCCTCACGCTGCTCGGGGCGGTGGCGGCCTGGACCGACCGGGTGCAGCTGGTGACCACGGTGCTGATCCCGCAGCTGCACGACCCCGTGATGCTGGCCAAGGCGCTGGCCACCACGGACATGCTCAGCGACGGCCGACTCACCGTCGGCCTCGGTGTGGGCGGTCGGCACGAGGACTACCGCGCCGCCGGGGCCGACCCGGCGACCCAGACGATGCGCGAGATGGCCGAGCGGGTGGCGGTGATGAGACGCGTGTGGTCCGGCGAGAAGGTGACTGAGTCGACGTTGCCGGTGGGGCCGCCGCCTGTGCAGGCGGGGGCCGAAGCTGCTGGTGGGCACGATGGGACCGAAGACGATGCGCCACGCCGCCGGCTGGGCCGACGGGCTCGCCGGAACCACCCTGGATCTGGACGTCGACAAGCAGAACGAGTTGTTCGACGTGGCACGCGACGCGTGGCAGCACGCAGGCAGGACCGCACCGCACCTGGCGACGTCGTTCTGGTTCGCGGTCGGTGACGGCGACGAGCCTCGCGCCCAGGTCCACCGCCACCTGCAGCGCTACATGAACTGGATCCCCGCCGAGATCGTGGACGCGATGGCTCCGACCACCGGCTGGGCGGGACCGCGGAACAGCTGCACGCGGTCCTGCAGCGGTTCGCCGACATCGGCACCGACGAGGTGCACCTGATCCCGACGAGCTCGGACATCGACCAGGTGCGTCAGGTCGCCGAGGTGGTCGGCGACTTCGGCTGAGGCCTGGTGGCATGCTCGGGGGATGGGGACCGCCGAAGCCATGCCACCGATCGTCTCGCGCGCCGAGTGGGACCTTGCCCGCGTTGAACTGCTCGTCCGGGAAAAGGAACTGATCAGACTCAAGGACTCGGTCAGCGCCGCCCGCCGTCGGCTACCGATGGTGGCGATCGAGACGCCGTATGAGTTCGACACCGAATCCGGGCCGTGGTCGTTGCTCGAGCTGTTCGACGGTCGTAGCCAGCTGATCATGCAGCACTTCATGTTCGGCTCGGACTGGGACGAGGGTTGTTCGGGCTGCTCGATGATGGCCGATCACATCGGCCCGTTGTCACACCTCTACGCCAAGGACACGTCGCTGGTCCTGGTGTCGCGGGCACCCGGTGGGCAAGCTGGTGGCGTTCAAGGACCGCATGGGATGGGACCTGCCGTGGGTGTCGTCGGGGCGGTCGTCGTTCAACGAGGATTTCCACACCACGGTCGACGGCGAGGAGCGCCACTCGATCAGCGTGTTCCTGCGCGACGGGGACCGGGTGTTCCACACCTGGCAGACGTTCGACCGCGGCGAGGAGCCGTTCATGGTGGTGTTCGACCTGCTCGACCTCACGCCCTACGGCCGGCAGGAGAGCTGGGAGGACTCGCCCGAGGGCTGGCCCCAACAGCCGCCCTACGAGTGGATGCGTCTGCACGACGCCTACTGAGCCGCGACCTTTGCATTATTTACGTTACGTAGTGTAATGATAGTCGGGTGTCCGTCGAGGGATCGGGAGTTCGGGGTCGTCCCCGTGATCCGCGTGCCGACCGGGACATCATGGCCGCCACCCGCGAACTGCTCGCCGCCGACGGATACGAACAGATCAGCATCGAGTCGATCGCCAAGGCGGCCGGTGTCAGCAGACCGACCGTGTACCGGCGGTGGCCGTCGAAGGCCCACCTGGTCTTCGACGCAGCGTTCGGCCATCCGGGAGACGACGAACTTCCGGCGCGATCGGGCGATTTCGACACCGACCTGCGCACCTTCGTCTGCGCTGCGCTGACCTTCTGGCGGGACCCCGTGGTGGAGGCCGCCGCGCTCGGCATCCTGGCCGAACGGCGGCGCGACCCCGAGTTGCACATCCGCACACAGCAACTGCTCGACGAACGGACGGTCGCGCACTTCCGGTCCCTGGTGCGCAGCGGCATCGAGCAGGGTGTCGTCGACCCGGCAGTCGACGTCGATGCCTTCTACCAGCTGGTGATCGGCACGACCTTCTACCAGGCGCAGGTGGTCATGGACGCTGGGTCGAACACCACGCAACTCGCAGAACGACTGTGCTCCTTGGTGATCCAGGGGGTCCACGCAGTCCCGAACCGGAAGAAGGCAAAGCGATGACCGAGACGACAGAGCTGTCGCGGGCATTCAACGAACTGCTCGATGAGGTCCGCGCCATCGAGCAGAAGGCGCTGTCCACGCAGCCGGCGCTGGACGAACCCGACCTGCTCGATGCCTATCGGCTGACGTTCAGCCTGCTGCGTGTCACCGTCGACGCCTACGTGTGGGGAGACCGGGACAACCCGATTCTGGTCGACGTCATCGACCCGTATCTGAAATGGGGTGGCGACAACTCCGACGCCCACTACCAGCTCGCCCCGCTGGACCCGAACCGGACCTACCGGGTCACCGGAAACCGGGGCGACGCCGTCTATCTGTCCATGACCGTCTACGGGGGCCCCGGCAACGGTCAGTACAGCAACCGGATCGTCGGGACGATGAACGACCGCAACCTGGAGTTCGACAGTGCCGGCAACTTCGAGTTCATGCTCGGCCCGCAGCCCGGGGACGGGGCGTGGCTCCAGCTCGATCCGGACGCCGAGTTCGCGCTCACCCGCGACTACCTCAACGAACCGGCAACCGGCCGCCGCCCGGTGTGGAAGCTCGAGGCCGTCGACCCGCCCGCCCGCCGCCGCGACAGCGCCGAGGACCTCACCCGCACGCTGCAGTCCGCCAGAACGTGGCTGCGGGAATAGGTCTCTTTCCTACCGACCCGGATCGACCCACCCAACGAGATCATGGAACCGTTCCCGGTGCCCGAGAACGCCTACGGCTGGTCGGCCGCCGACGCCGCCTACGCGATGGGCGCCTTCGAGTTGGCGCCCGATCAGGCCCTGGTGGTGACCGGCACTTCACCGGACTGTGTGTTCTGGAACCTGTGCCTGTGGAATCCCTTCCTGCACACCTACGATCACACCTACGAACGTGTCACGATCAACGGCTCCAAGGTCACCTACGAACCGGACGGGTCGTGGAAGATCGTGATCAGTGACCGGGATCCGGGCCATCCCAACTGGGTGTCCACCGCGGGACGGCGCAAGGGTCTGATCTGGCTGCGCTGGTTTCTGTCGGAGGAAACACCGAGTCGGCCGCAGTGCCGTGTCGTCGGCCTGGCGGAACTCACCGAAGCGGTGAGCGGGTGAGCACCGATACTGCGCGGCCTGCGCCGGTTCGGCTCACCGATCTGGACCTGAGTTGTTGTCATTTCTCGGTAGACAACCAGCCGGGATGTGTCATGTCAACGATCTCACCGGCTAATCTCGCTGCGTGACTACGGACTGGTCGTCGAGCCGGCTCGGCAATCTCAGCGGCAAGCGCATCATCGTGACGGGTGCGACCAACGGCGTAGGACTGGCGACGGCACGCGCTCTCGCCAGTGCCGGCGCCCACGTGATCCTGGCGGTTCGCAACCTGGACCTGGGTGCGCAGCGCGCCGCCGAGATGGGCGGCGACACCGAGGTGGTGAAACTCGACCTCGCCGACCAGTCGTCGGTGCGCGCTTTCCCCGGCCTGTTCGACGGCGACGTCGACATCCTGATCAACAACGCCGGGTTGGTCGCGCAGACCCGGGCCGAGACCGTCGACGGTTTCGAGGTCACCCTCGGCACCAACTTCCTCGGCCCGTTCGCGTTGACCAACCTGCTGTTCGACCGGGTGGGTTCGCAGATCATCAACGTCGGGTCCGACGCCCACAAGCGGGCGCACCTCGCGCTCGACGACCCGCACCTGCGCACCCGGGAATGGTCGTCGTTTCCGGCCTATGCCCGGTCGAAACTGGCGGTGATGCTGTGGGGTTTGGAGCTCGACCGGCGGCTGCGCGAGGCGGGGTCACCGGTGACCGCCCAGCTGACCCACCCGGGGTGGGTGTCGTCCAACCTGACCAACATCTCCGACACCCGGGTGATGTCGGCCGTGCACTCGGCCGCCCAGGCCGTCGCCAACAAGATCGGCAACGACATCGACGCCGGCGCAGCACCCACGCTGTACTGCATCTCGGAGCCGATTCCGCCGGGCAGCTACGTGGGCATCAACGGCAGGTTCGGGTTCAAGGGCGGCCCGACTCTGAGCGGGCGCACCCCGAACGCGTGCGACTACGACACGGCCAGGGCGCTCTGGGAGTTCGCCGAGGCTGAAACCGGCACCACGCTGCGCCTTTAGTTAGGCGGTGGGGGCTACTTGACCCACTTCCACGGCTTGTCCCAGTGCCCCGGCGGCACGCCGACGATCTGACCGAGGTGACCGGGCGGGACGTTGACGATTTGTCCGACGTGGCCCGGGGGCGGCGGCTTCGGTGCCCACCAACGGTCGTCTGCGGCGGCGGTGCCTGCGAACCCCAGGCCGGCCGATCCGAGACCTGCGGTGATCGCGGCGGCGGCAAGAACTCTCTTCACCTGCATCGTGCACTCCTTCTGCCTGATATCTGGATGCTCGTTGCGGTCCTACATCCGTTCTATCGCATCCGCCGCGGCAGGCGTTAACGCCCGGACATCGCCTCAGACGGTGACGACTTCATAGTCCCCGAGTTTACCCATCAGCACGTGCAGCTGGTCCTGCGACGATCCGAGCGTGTGCTCGATCGCGGTGAGGCGCGCGGCGTAGTGCCCGACGGGGTATTCGGCGGTCACCCCGATACCGCCGTGCAACTGGATGGCCTCCTGGCTGATGTGGCGCCCGGAGCGGCCGATCTGCAGCTTGGCCCGTGCCGCGATGGTCTCGTCGAGATCAGCGTCCGCGATCGACATCGCCGCGTACAACGTCATGCTGCGGGCGAGCTCGAGGGAGACGTACATGTCGGCGGCGCGATGGGTGAGGGTCTGGAACTTGCTCAGCGTGACACCGAACTGCTTGCGCTGGGTCAGGTACTCCGTCGTCAGGCGCAGGGCTTCCTCCATCGCGCCGAGCGCTTCGGCGCACAGTGCCGACGAGATCCGCACCATCGCGCGGCCGATGGCGGCGCCGGCGTCGGCCGGCTCGCCGAGGGGTTCGGCGGCGACGTTGTCGAGGTCGATCTGCGCGCCACGCTGACCGTCGAAGGTGCGGTACGGCTGCCGCTTCACGGCCGCAGCATCGACCAGGAACAACCCGGTGCCGCCGTCGGGCAGGGCGGCGCTGACCACCAGGGTGTCAGCACAGTCCCCGGCCAGCACCGGGTTCTTGCGCCCGCTGAGCGTCCACGAATCGCCTTCGCGGGCAGCGCTTGTCGTCAGTGTCCCGGTGGGCAGCCGCATTCCGGGTTCCGAATGGGCGAACGCCAGCAGCCGCTCGCCCGCGGCGACCTCGTCGAGCAGGGCGCGCTGTTGCGCGGTGCCCACGTCGGCGATCAGGCTGCCCGGGCCCAGCGCCGCGTGCACCACCGGCTCGGGCGCCAGGCGTCGACCGATCTCGTTGGCCACCACCAGAACCTCGATCTGACCGCCCGCGTCCTCCTCGAATCCCAGTCCGAGGATGCCGATCTCGGCCAGCTGGGTCCACACGGCGCGGCTCCAGCCCAGGTCGCTGTCGAGGACCTTGAGCCTGCTCTCGGGGTCGTAGGTGCGCGACAGCACATTCCTGGTGGTGTCGCGCAGCATGGCCTGCTCTTCACTGAGTTGAAAGTCCATGGTTTACCTCACAATCCGAGAATGGTCGACGCGATGATGGTGCGCTGCACTTCGTTGCTGCCGCCGTAGATCGAGGTCTTGCGGTAGTTCAGGTAGCGCGGCGCGCTGTGTTGCGCCCACTGCGGGGAGGCGACGCCGTCGGCGTCGTAGGGCAACGCGTCAGGTCCGGCGACCTCCAACAGCAACTCGGTCGCCAGCTGCTGCAGCTGGCTGCCGCGCAGCTTCAGCACCGACGACGCGGGGTTCGCCTTGCCGCCCTGTGAGCCCGAGGCGACCCGCATCTGGGTCAGTTCCAGCGCCAGGATGTCGTTCTCGGCCTCTGCCAGTCGTGCGGCGAACAGCGGGTCGTCGATCAGGCCGGTCGACTGTGCCCGCTGTTTGATCTCGGCGAGGCGGAGCTTGGTGCGGCCCACCTGGGCGATGCCGTTGCGCTCATTGCCCAGCAGGAACTTCGCGTAGGTCCAGCCCTGATTCTCTTCGCCGACGAGTTGGTCGGCGGGCACCCGGACGTCTTCGAAGAAGACCTCGTTGACCTCAGAGCTGCCGTCGATCAGTTTGATCGGCCGCAACGTGATGCCCGGAGCGTTCATGTCGATGAGCAGGAACGAGATGCCCGCCTGCTTCTTCGGTGCATGGGGGTCTGTGCGGACCAGGCAGAAGATCCAGTCGGCGTACTGACCCAGCGTCGTCCACGTCTTCTGGCCGTTGACGACGTAGCTGTCGCCGTCGCGCAACGCCGTGGTCCGCAGCGAGGCCAGGTCCGAGCCGGCCTCGGGCTCGGAGAATCCCTGGCACCACCAGATGTCCAGCGCGGCGGTGGGCGGCAGGAAGCGTTCCTTGACCTCCTGGGAGCCGAACTCGGCGATCACCGGTCCCACCATGTTCGCGTTGAAGGTCAGCGGTTCGGGGACGCTGGCCAGTTGCATCTCGTCGAGCCAGATCTGCTGCTGGGTCGCGGTCCAGTCCTTGCCGCCCCATTCGACCGGCCAGTTGGGTACCGCCAGGCCGTTGTCGTTGAGGATCTTGTGGGTGGTGACGATGTCCTCGCGATTGGCCTCCGCGCCGATGCGGGTCCGCTCGCGGATCTCGGCCGGGATCTCGGTGCGATAGAAGTTGCGAAGCTCGTCGCGGAAGGCGGCTTCCTCGGGTGTCAGCGCCAACTGCATGGCAGCCTCCTGCTCGGGATGGGGTCTCCTTGCAGACTAACCACCTGGTTGGTCGGTA
>NZ_JBAUJB010000195.1:0-6356 GCF_049683355.1 Mycobacterium sp. | reverse complement strand
CGGCATCGTCGCCTGGCACGCCAGCCGATTGAACAACGGGCTGCTGGAAGGGATCAACTCCCTCGTGCAAGCCGCCAAGGCCCGCGCCCGCGGCTACCGCAACAAACACAACATGATCACCATGATCTATCTCATTGCCGGTGACCTCACCCTGCCCACCGTCCCGGTGAGCACCCCCGCCACGGCCGACGGACCGTGTGCATGGTGACGGCCGAATCCTTGGTCGTCATCCACAGTGACGATCGACGGCCAGATGCGTTGGCCCCAACACGAATTGACCCCTGCCGGATCCGCTCGTGGTAGGCAAGGCTGGTGAACCATGACTGTCGACCGCCGCGGTGATCGTCGCCCGAACCGCCGAGCTGGCCGAGGACCATCTCGACGCTGGGACGCTGCACTGCCCACAATGCGCCGGCCGCCTCGCAAAATGGGGGTTTGGACGGCGCCGCACGATCCGCTCCCACGGCGCGACAACGGTGACGCTGCGACCACGACGGGTGCGCTGCTCGGACTGCGAATCCACCCACATCGTGTTGCCGACGGCATTCCAGGCCCGCCGTGCCGACACCACCGAGGTGATTGGGCAGGCACTGCTGCACAAGGCCAACGGACTGGGCTACCGGAGCATCGCCGCCCGCCTCCGTCGACCCGAGTCGACCGTGCGGCGCTGGCTGCGCCGCGCCACACCCAAACACATGCACTGGATGTACCAGCGTGGGGTCCAGCGGCTGGTCCAGGTAGCTCCCGACCCTTCCGCTGAGCTGCGATTCGTCGGCAACCAACTCCGTGACACCTTGTCGATGCTCGCGGCCGCCGCTCGCTGGGACCGCGATCGGCTCGGCTTTACCGACCCGCCTTGGACGATGGTCGGCATCTACACCCTGGGCAGGCTGCTCGCCCCGCGGGACTGATCCCGCCACTTCCCCGGGTGCATCGACCCCGGGGGGCCTCGCCGTGCCGGCACCTCGCACGCCGCGTCGATCCTGACCGCCAACCCTTTCGTCGTCACCAACAACGCCGGATCGCGGCATCATCACGGCCACGACCGCGTCACCTCGCCGAGCACCGCGTCACCCTGCCCAAGAACGGCCAGAAACTCGTCGTCGATCACCGTGACGCCGTCATCGTCATCCTCAGCGACGGCCAACAAACACCGTCGCTGACGTCGTGCGCCATGGTCACGGTCCTAGAGATTGGGGGTGATCATTTCCTGTCTCGAAACCGGCGGCGTAGTTTCCAGGCTCTTCGGATCTTGCCGGGGTGCCAGTTTCCACGCTCAGGTTGATTCGCCGAGGTCTCCTGAGTAGCGCAGCGAATCTGGTCCCTGCCGAAGTAGGTTGCTCACCCACGTTGGGCCCGCGCTGTAGGGGGTTCGGCGCGGTGTAGGGCCTGGTACACCGTGGTGCGGGCGAGCCCGCGAGCGTCGGAAATCATCTTGCTGAACCGCAGTCAGATTCGCTGCCAGCGCCGAGCGCCATCGCCGTTGCAGGCTGGCTTGATGGACCGGGGGCACGGCGGATTGGACCGGTCAGTCCGCCGTGCCCGACCGATCACGGTTCTACGAGTGGGAAGTCGATCTCGGTGTGCGCCACGTTGTTGAAGTAGTTGGTCAGCACGTTGAGTGCGACATGGCCTATCACCTCAGCGATCTCGGTGTCGCTGGCGCCTGCTCGGCGAACGGCTTCGCGATCAGCATCATCGATCTGGCCGCGCTGTTCGTTTACCGCCACGGCGAAGGCAAGTATCGCAGCGGTTTTCGGGTCGTCGGCGTCGGCCTTGCGGGCCGCCCCGACCTGTTCGGAGCTCAGCCCGGCAATGCGCTGGCCGGTGTAGCTGTGCGCTGACAGGCAGTAGGAGCAACCATTAGATTGCGCGACAGCGATGGCCAGACGTTCCCGGGTAGCGACCGGAAGCGCACCGCTTTCCAGGCTGGCCACCAAGCCCAGGTACCCCCGAAGCAGCGCCGGGCTGTTGGCCATCGCCCGAGTCAGATTGGGAACAGCGCCAAGTGTTCGTTTCGCCGCCGACAGCGCCTCGGCCTGATCGGTCGTCGCGTTCGCGTCGGTGACGAGGGGCATGATGCTCATATTTCCTCCACTATCCGGAATCGTTTGGACCTCGCCGCGGTTCCATATCGGCGGGGCTAGTGTTCAGACATCGCAATGCCGTGCCGTGTTACAACCGGAGGTAACCAACTTCGTGGAGCGAGGATTCGAGACACCCGTGGCGGCACGCGCTGCACGCTTGCGCACCGTTGTCGACGATCGGTGGGCCACCGACGAGGACCTGATCGCGGCGCTTCGGGCGGGTGACAAGGACGCGTTTCGGGCCCTCGTCGATACGCTGCATGCGCCGCTAGTGCGGCTGGCGCGGATGTATGTGTCCACCGCCACCGCGGAGGACGCCGTGCAAGACACCTGGGTGTCGGTGGTACGTTCCATCGGCTCCTTTGAGGGCCGTGCGAGCCTGAAGACCTGGGTGTTTCGGGTGATGCTGAACCGGGTGCGCACACTGGCCCGCAGGGATGCAAAAACGGTGCCGTTCGCCACCGCGGGATTCGAGTCGGAGCCCGGTCCTTCGGTCGATCCGCGGCGGCTCGTTCATCCCGACCTCGGCGCGCACCACTGGGTCGGCGTGCCGGCCCGCTGGGATCTACTGCCCGAGCAGCAGCTGGTGTCGGCCGAGGTGCGCTCGGTGATCGCTGACGCCCTGCAGAAAGTACCGAACGCCCAACGTGAGGTGCTGACCATGCGTGACATCGAAGGGTGGTCGAGCGAGGAAACCTGCGATGCACTTGGCATCTCGGCGGTGAACCAGCGGGTACTGCTACATCGGGGCCGTGCCAGCCTACGCGTCGTATTGGAGGACTATCTCAATGACTAACGACGATTTCATCACCAACGAATTGCGGATCACCTGCTCGGACGCGGTGGCGCTGGTCACCGACTATCTGGAGGACGCGCTCGAAGAGGCAGATCTGCACCGATTCGAGCAGCACCTCGGTGGGTGCGAGGCCTGCCGGGTGTACGTCGACCAGATCCGCCGAACCGTGTGGATCGCCGCTGCGGCGCGCGATGAATCGGTGGAGGTACGGCCGGCGAACCTCGATGCGCTGATGGCGGAATTTGAGCGACTCAACCGGGACTGAGACTCGTTGTAACACCTGGCCCGCTGCGCGAGTCGATACCTGCGACGGCCGCGAACCCGCGGCCCACCAGGAAGGAAATCGTCATGACCCGCAACCAAATTTTTGCCTACGCGTCCGCGGCCATCTATTTCGCCGCCGGAATCATCGGCTTCGCGGTGACCGGCTTCACCAGCGAACACCACACGAAGGTCCTGATCCTCGCCGTCAACCCCATGCACAACATCGTGCACCTGGTGTTGGGGGCGGCGTGGCTGGGCGCTGCACTGATGCCCTCGATCACCCGTATTGCCAACGTGGTTCTCGGCATCGGCCTGCTGGCCGCATTCGTGCTCGGAGTCTCGGGTGTGTTGGGCTTCCTCAACATTCATTCGATCGGCGAACCCGACAACTACCTGCATCTCGTGTACGGCGCCTTGAGCATCCTCGTCGGCTGGAAACTCACCGACACCGCTAGCCGTGCCCGCGCCCCGCGCATGAACCAGGTCATCGCCAGCAATCGGTGAAGCGACGATGGCCACGATGTCTGTGTGACCCAGCTCGGCTGCCCGGCCCCGCCCAGTGTCGGCGGGGCCGGGCAGCCAAGGGAGTGGGCGGGTGCCGAGCCCATGAGCCTCCCCGGTGGGTGTGGTGCCGTATGCGCCAGGTCGCCAAACGTGTACGGGCAGCTTGTTGAACTGCGTTGACAGCTAAGACCAGGTCGGGCGTGGGCGCTTCGGTGCGACCAGCCCCATTCTGCACTGGGTGCAGCCCGGGGGTGAGCCGCGAAGCCGAGGCCCGAGCCCGGCGCCCGCGCGCGCTCAGCTCGGCCGGCGTGCCACAAAGACGAAAAAGTGGGCGTCCGGCGCCGCCGTGTGGCCGTCCGCTCCAATTGCGTGAACGTCCGCGAAGCCGGCCTCATCGAGCATCGCCGCGAACTGCGCCTGGGTCCACCAGTGGCGCACCCAGTCCCGCTCGAGCGTCTCGGTGGTGCCGTCGGCGGCGACCCGCTCAAGACGCAGGGTGCTGCGATGGCTGCGGGCCTCGGGGTCGATGGCCATCGCCATCACGCGCACGCGCAGGGTCGCGCCATCCGGCCCCGGCGTCTCGCGCGTGATCGGTGACCGAAGGTCCGGGTCTGGCACCTCGAGCGGGATCAGCACGCGCCCGCCCGGCTCGAGGTGCGCCGCCATGGCGTCGAGGGCGCGTCGGGCGTCCTCGTCGCTGGTGAGCAATGTGAAGCTCGCGCCGGCCAGGAAGATCGCGTGGTAGCGGTAAGGCAGGTCGAGGTCCTGCATACGCTGCTCGAACAGCGTTACGTCGAGACCCCGGCGTGCGGCCTCGGCATGGCAGCGCGCGAGCATGTCGGCAGAGGCGTCGACCCCGTGCACGTCGTAGCCCCGCGCGAGCAGCTCGAGCAGGGGCAGGCCCGAGCCGCAGCAGAGCTCGAGGGCGGGGGCACCCGCGGCATCCAGGAAGCACACGTAATCGTCGGCCTTCGCGTGCTCGCTCGCCAGCGGCTCATAGAGGTCGGCCACCAGCCCCGAGTAGAACAGGGCCGGGTCGCGGTCGGTGCCGCGCTTCGCGCTCATGAGTCGAAGCCCGTCGAGCGGATGCCGACCGGCGCCGAGCCGACGTCGCACCGCGGCGGCGCTGCGCTCACGCGCGTGGGAGTTGCGGAGTGCACGAGGCGGCCCAGGCGGTTTCGTAGCCCGCTGGCGAGCACCAGGTCGCGCACACCGATGCCGGCGATGCGCGCATCGGGTATGGGTTCGTTGGTCTCGCTCACGGCGGCGAGTGTAGGCGATGCTGACGCGCCGACCTTCAGGTTCGTGGTGGGTTCCTAGCCGAGCGCCGCAGGACCACCACCGAACTCACGACCCGGGCGAATCAGTCCGTGGAATATGCGCGATGCGTGCGAGGAGGCTTACCGGTCCACTCGTTGCCTCCGCCCCCGATCGCCGTTGTCGCCTTCTCGGCGGTGGCATCGACGGTGCGCCTTGGAGCAAACCGTATATATCGAATCCTCCTCTCCGCGGGCGATTAGGGTACCGGTGCGGTGTAACGCTGTGGGGTATCGCGGCGTCTGAACATTACTCGCCACGCTTTCGGCGGCGAGATCCCGTTCAGATCAACCGACAGAAAGAAAACCCATGAGCACTCCGTCTATCACTTCACCCACCCTCGTCAACACCGCCGGCGCGAGCGGCTTCGCCCTCGACGGCTTTGATCCCGTCGCTTTCTTCACCGACCAGCAGCCGGTGAACGGTGATCCCGCCATCACGGCGAAGCATCAGGGTGCCGTGTATATGTTCGCCACCAAGGAGCACCAGCAGACGTTCGAGGCGGACCCGGGAAAATATGCCCCGCAATATGGAGGGTTTTGCGCTTTCGGCGTCTCGGTGGGCGCGTTGTTCCCGGTGGACATCATCAACACCTGGCAGGTGCGCGACGGCAAACTGACAGTGATCTTGAACACGGAGCTTCGAAAGGAGTTCGACAAGGACTATGAGCAAAACGTGGCCAAGGCGGACAACAACTGGCCGGGCTTGGTCAGCGAGCACAGCAAGTAACTACAGAACCGCAGGGCGAACTAAGCCGTCATCTACGTGTGTCAACGCCGGATACGGCGGAACCGACCGCCGAGAGCCGGGCGAACATCTGTCGCTATGGCCGGCAACTGCTGGGTGCCCGCCCTCCTAAGTGCGGCACGGGCTGTTCGGTCCCGCCCGGCCCCCGTCGGCCGGGCGGGAGCTCGTCTCGAATCTAGATCTAGCTAGAGGCACCTCAACTGGATATTACGGTCGGCGGGAGCCAGTGTTCCGCTGCCTGGTGAGCCACTGTTCCGGTCGGGACTGGGCCACCGTGACGCTGCGGGCTGAGCCGTGGCGCTGTTGGGGGCGGGCGGCGGTGCGCCACCCGCCCCGTTAGCGCTGGTCAGTTGATCTGGTTGAAGTGTTTGCGCATGGAATCGTCGCAGTTAAGGACGGTGGCGTGCGCGTTGGTGGTGATCCGGTCGACGATAGCGTCGGCGAGGATCTTCTCGTCCATTCGGTCGTGCCACTGGCCGGGCGGTAGCTGTGTGCAGTAGATCGTCGACGCGGTTGTTGCGCGTCGCTGATGTTGCACATGGTGGCGTCGTTGCCGTTGAGGCTGGTTCGGCGTGAATTAGCCCCGCTCGATCGTGTCGAGCGGGGCTGTCGGTGGTCGGGGTGTCGTGCCGATTGTCAGG
>NZ_JBAUJB010000194.1:0-18033 GCF_049683355.1 Mycobacterium sp. | reverse complement strand
TTTAGGGAGGTCAGTGTGAATGAGATCAGGGAAGTGCTCAGAGTGTGGTTGGGGGTGGCGGGGCTGCCGGCACCGGGGTACCGCAGGATCGCCGCGCATTGCGGCCTGGACCGCAAAACCGTGCGCCGCGACGTGGAGGCCGCGCAAGCGGCCGGTTTGTGCCGTGACGACGATGTCAGCGCAGTTGATGACGAGTTGATTGGGGCGGTGGCCGAGGCGGTCCGCCCGGTGCGCCCGCATGGCCACGGAGCGGGCCACCAACGCGGTGATCTGCTCCTCGAACGCCATCAACTGTTCCCACGCCGAACCGTGGTGTTGACCGTCTCCCTGTGTAACGACCACGGCGGCGGTGTTCGTCATTGGCCCTAGCGATGATCGATGCCGGGGATGATGGTCATCTGCATCATCACCGCGCCCACGATGGGCCTGGCCGCCGGTCAGCCCGCCGACGATCCCATCCGACCTCGGCTCGCTGAGGATGACTCTTGTCGTCATGGTCGGTGACGGCGACCGGCCCAAATCTGGCGTGGCCCAACACGAACTGACCCCTATGCCCGCCCGTGGGTGATAGGTAAGGCTGATGTGTCATGGACTGGCTCTGCGGTGATCGTCGCCCGCTCTACCGAACTGGCCGAACAACTGCTCATCAACGGCGAGCTGCGCTGCCCGCACTGCGCCACCGGCCAGCTGACCCCCTGGGGATACGGTCGACGGCGCAGCGTGCGCGATCTTGCCGGCACCACGGTTACGGTGCAGCCCCGCCGCACCCGATGCTCGTCGTGCTCAACGACGCACATCGTGCTGCCCGCTGCGCTGCAACCACGACACGCCGACACCACCGCCGTGATCGGAACAGCGTTGCTGCACAAAGCAAAAGGGCTCCGACACCGGCGTATCGCGGCCACGATCGACCGGCCAGTGTCCACGGTGCGGCGCTGGCTTCGCCGCCTACCGCCGGCCCATCTGGAGCGCATCTACCACGACGGGACGCAACGGCTGCTGGCGCTGGACCCTGACACATTCACCACGCTGCGCCGCACCGGCACCATGCTGCATTACGCGTTGTCGATCCTCGCGGCAGCCGCGCACTGGGAGTACCGCCGATACGGCATCAGCGACCCGCCGTGGACCCTGATCGGCCTCTACACCCGCGGACGACTTCTCGCGCCACCCGGCTGATCCCACTCGCGAGCCCCCGCCCCCTCGGGGGCCGTCGTCGGCGTGCCCGAGCACAGCCGTCACCACGACGACGACCGCGTCACCGTGACGAACACCCCGTCACCGCGCAGACGAACACCCGAAATCACGTCTTCATCGACAGTGACGGCATCATCTGCATACTCAGCGACGTCCAACACCGTGGCAGCGAGTGAGCGCAGCACACGCCTCCAGCTGGTTCGGCCGGGTCACCCGGATACCGCATCAACGGGGTTTCAACGACGCAAACTACATCGACGATCACGCACTTGCGCAGATCACTGCGGCGCTGCCGCTGATCGGGTTGCCTCGCACCGAACAGATGACCATCACCCGCGGCGACGGCACCACCCTCACCGCCAACGGGCTCGACGACCCGCAAGCGATGCGGATGATCCTGCTGCAGATCCTCACCGGCCGGCGGGCCAGCGAGATCCGCACCTGCGACTTCGACTGCCTTTCGGCTGCCCCCGCCACCACCGCAGCAGCCAAGGGCGACGACCAAACGCTGACCAGGTTCCGCTATGCACAAAGCAAGATCGACGTCGCACCCGACACCATCCTCGTTGACCGCGAGGTCACCGAAGTCATTGCCGAACAACACCGTTGGCTGCAAACCCAGCATCCCGACGGCAGCAGGCGGTATCTGTTCGCGCGGCGTCTGGGCAACCGCCGCGGCGACAAACCCTATCCGGCAGGCACCTACAACTGGGTGCTGCGCACCCTCAGCGACCTCGTTCAGATCACCGACGCCAAGGGCCACGCCGTGCGGTTGAGCCACACCCCACCGCTTCCGCCACACCCGGCTAAACCCGGCTGGCCGAACTCGGTCTGCCGATTCACGTGCTGCAGCGCTATGCCGGGCACGCCACCCCCACCATGACGATGCACTACATCGCCGCCCGCGACGAACACGCCGAGCAGGCGTTGCTGGCCACCGCCAAGCTGCGATCCGACGGCACCCGCATCCAACTCTTCAGCGACGACCACGACAGTCTGCACCTGTTCCGCCGCGCAGACCGGTTCCTGCACCGGCGCACTTGACCCAGACCGCCCCGACGAGCATCCTCGATAACGCGCCACAGTGGTCCCATCACCCTGGCAAACGACACGCAACCGCCGTCCAGGTCAATTCGGTCGGCCCGGGTGTGACCCGCAACTCGATGCTTGCCACACTGGAGCAACTTCGGGACTGGGTCGAGGGTCTGGCGGAGCGGGTCGACGCTTGGTCCACTCGGTGAGGCCGACGATGTCGCCGAGGCCATCGTCGCGGTTGTGGGCATGCTATGGGTCACCAGTCAGACAATTTTGGCCGACAGTGGGCTTGCTCTGCACAGCGCAATCGATGCCTTCGGCCAGTTGCAGCGTGTGATGCAGCAGGCCCAAAGTGCAACGGCCGTCGACCGAATAGGCGGGTGACTCAAACGGTCTCCGGCACGGTTGATCTCGTGACCCCACTTCGGAACGTATCGGAGATGACGACCGTCTGGTTCGACATGCGCCCATCTGTCATGTATGGCGACTTTCCATCGCCAGCCGGTCGAGTCGCTGACACGAGTCGCTAACAGCGGTAAACGCGCTCGGCGGTGCCGGCAAACAACTTGTAGCGATCGTCGGCGGAAAGGCTGGCGGTGATCGTCGAGTATGTGGTCCAAAGTTGGTCCAAGGTGCCGTGCATCCCATCAACCGGGAAATTGCTTGCGAACATGCATCGGTCGGTGCCGAATGCGTCGATGGCGTACTCGAGCCAGGGGGCCATGACTTCGACAGACAGTGACCCCAACGGCATGGCTAGGCCGGAGAGCTTGCACAACACGTTGTCGCCGAGGCTCGCCAAGGCGTCGATACCTGTCTTCCAGAGGGTGCGTTCTTCGTCGGAGTCGTTGCGCGGCCAGCCCGTGTGCTCGATGACCACAGTGAGGTCACCGTGAGCCTCCAGTCCTCGGGCGGTCGAAGCGAGTTGATCGGGATGGGTCATCACCTCGTATACGAGTCCGCGCTCGGCAAGCGCGCGAAGCACATCGGACGCTGGAAGCGAGGCTTCGGACACCCCCATCGGACGAACACCCCGGAAACGGGGCGCCGCCAGCTGTAGATCGATGGCAGTTATCGCGTCGACCGTCGAATTGAGGTGTGGCAAGCCGCCGATTATGGCGCTGGGTTGGCCGTCCGCCGCCGCTCGCCGGTCGAGTTCGAGGGTCTCATCGATGGAGTGCTTGCCCGTGGCGGCGGCAACATTCACCAGCTTCTCGACGTTCCACCCTGAGCTTTCCTCAAGGTAGGCGGCAGCGTCGAAGCGACGCGACATGCCCGAGACGTCGCCCATGTTCAGTTTCGCTTGCCCTGCAGTCAGGTACGGATACCAGTCGGTGCGGGCCGGGTCCCATAGGTGCACATGCGCGTCGACGATGCGGGGAGGCTTAGGCGTCATCCCGGCTGCACGATCTCTCGGATTGCCTCGTCAAACCAGGGGGGCACCACCGGCCCGCCGAAGCTGATGCTGCCGATGGGCCGCGGGTGAACGCGCAGTCCGAACCAGCCCTCGCTCGAAACTAATTCCGCACCGGCGAGGTCGGCGGCGTCGGGGCTACAGACCAGATGTGCCATCAACTCAGCAGGGCAGTCTTTGGATTCTGCGCTAATGGCGAAAGGCAGGACCCGACCGTGGGTTGCCTTCTTACCGGCGCGCGCCAACTGGGCTGACGCTTGTGCTCGGCTGCGGCCGCCCGAGTTGGTGCCGTCGGTGACGGTCACGAGGCGGATGGGTCGGTCAGCAGTCGCGGCCACCTGGGCGACGGCCCTTGTCCATTGAGCGTCCGTATCGATCAGCTCGACGATGCCCTGATGTTCATCGACGATGCGCTCCCAGCCGGACGCCGCGCGGCTTGCGTCAGGTCCTGATATAGCGACGACCACGGCGTCGAGGGCGTCGACATCGTTCAGTTCAGCCGGGACGGCGACCGACTGGCATTGCACGCTCCTCGCTTCCAGCGCGGCCGACACGGCCTTCGCCACTTCAGGTAGATCAGCGACCACTGCGCACGAACGTGCGGCAGTGGGCGCAAGCTCGTCGGCGGGAGATTGGTCGAAGATTGATCCGAAGCGGGCGTTGCTGCCGCCACCGCTGATCTGGTGCGCCTCGGCGGGGGCCAGGGCGGCCACCGTCGCGGCTTGAAGCAAGTGGGCCAGGGCTGGCACGTCGCTGCTGCGAATGACCTCCACCAGCCGTGGCTCGTCGATCACCGCGACCTCGGATCCGCCGGCGAAAAGGACTCGGCCGTGGCACGCCTTGAAGGTGTCTCCTACCAGGTGCGCGCCGAGGGGGCCCAGGTGTTCGGGTGCGGGCATCGAGCCCAGTGAGAGCCCGCCCGTGGCCGACGGACGAGTCGGCTGTGTGCGGCCCTGCGCAGCGGCGACCATCCGGGTCGCCGCGATCGGGGAGATCGCGTTGACGATGACGCCCTCGGGAGCGTTCCTGCCGAGTTGCCACGTGAGCGAGGCCACTGCGCGCTTGGCGCAGCCGTAGGCACCGGCATCGGCGGCACGCCAGCCCGATCCTGAGGTGACCCCGAGGATGTGGCCCCGCCCGGCCGCCGCCATCAGCGGCAGTGCGGCGGCCAGGACGTTGCGGTAGCCGTCGAGGTGTACGTCGAGCACGCTGCGCCAGTCGTCGGCGCTGCCCGTCGCGAAGCCGGTCGGACGGCTGATGCCGGCAACGTTGACCACGGCGTCGAGCCCGCCGAACTCGTCGGCGAGTTCGGCGAACAATCGCCTAACCGCCGCCGCGTCAGTGACAGATACCTCGGAGGCCCGCGCGGCGCCGCCCGCTGCCACAATGCGACCGGCGGTCGTCTGCTCGGATGGGGGGAGGCGCTGGAAGCCGTCGACCGAAACCAGCGGATCGAGAGTGACCACGAAAGCACCGGTGCTGCCAACTGATTCGGCGATGGCGGCGCCGATGCCCCCACCGCCCCCAGTAACGACGACCACGCGCTGCCGTGCAGTCACGCCAACTCCAGCCCGTCTAATTCCCCTGAGGCCAACCAATCCTCGAGCAGGTCGCGGTAGGCGAAATAGTCCCCGAATCCGCGACCGTAGTTCGTGTTGCGTGCCTTCACGCCACCTGGATCGCCCTCGTTGTTGATGCGCGACGGCGTACAAGCTGACATCACGGCGCTGGGGTCTATATAGCTGTCGACGATCTGCTGCGTCCAATCGGCTTCGGCCTCCGCGTTCACGTCGAACACGCCAATCCCCTGCTTCTCGAGCAGTGCCACGGTGCCGGAGATGAACTCGGCACCCAATACGGCGATCTGGGTGTAGTTGACCGTGACGACCGACTGCTGCCCTGGGGCGGGCATCACGAACATGTTGGGAAAGCCGCGGCTCATCATGCCGAACAGGCTGGCGGCGCCGTCGGCCCATTTCTCGGCGAGCGTGATGCCGCCTCGCCCGACGATGTCGTGGCCGACGCGACGCTGAAGCGGCGTCATCTCGGCCTCGAAACCGGTGGCGTAGATGATGGAGTCGACGTCGTATTGTCGACCGTCGATGACCGGTCCCGACTGGGTGATCCGCTCAACTCCGGTGGGGCAGTCGATAAGGGTGACGTTGGGGCGGTTGAACGCGTCGTAATACTCGTCGTGGAAGCACGGGCGCTTGCAGAGATACCGGTAGTACGGCTTGAGCGCGGCCGCCGCGTCGGGATTAGTGACCAGTTGATCGATCCGCTGGCGGTGTTCCTCCATGATTTGGTAATCGAGTTCCTCGGCTGTCCGCATGAACTCCTCGGTGCTCATGCCCTTGCGGCGCGGCGGGTTGTGTACTGCGGCGTAGTGATGGGTCCAACCGTCGTCTGTGAGGTCGGTCTCGACGGAGCGGCCCAGCATGATCGACTGGAAGTTGTCCATCCGCTCCTTCTGCCAGCCCGGCGCCAACCCCTCTGGGAACGACGGATCGGTGGGTCGGTTGCCGCGGACCCCGATCGCCGATGGCGTGCGCTGGAACACGTAGACGTGCCTGGCCGACTCAGCCAGCGGCGGAAGGGCCTGCAGCCCGCTTGCTCCCGTACCGATCAGCGCGACGGCCTTGTCACCGAGGCGGGTGAGCGCTTCTCCTGGCGCGCCGCCGGTGTAGCCGTAGTCCCACCGCGCCGTGTGAAACGCCCTGCCGGCGAAGTCGTCCATGCCCGGGATCACGGGCAACTTCATGAGGTTGAGGATCCCCACTGCCAGCACGTAGTAGCGGCACGACAATTCGTCGCCGCGATCGGTGTGCACTGTCCACCGGCCGGCGTCGTCGTCCCACACCGCCCGGGTGACCCCGGTGTGGAACAGGGCGTCGGACACCAGGTCGAATCGAGCTGCGACCGCCTGAAGGTGCTGTCGGATCTCCTCGCCGAAGGCATAGCGCCGGGTGGGGATGTAGTCGAGTTCCTCGAGCATCGGAAGATACTGGTAAGACTCAACGTCGCACATCACGCCCGGATACCGGTTCCAGTACCACGTGCCGCCCACTCCGCCGGCCTGGTCGACGATCCGAATTCGCTCGACACCGGTCTTGCGGAGGTGAGCGCCCGCGAGGAGTCCGGCGATCCCTCCGCCGACGATCACGACGTCTGGGTCGTCGACGACGGGCTCGCGGTCGATGCGGGGCGTGAAGGGGTCGGCCCGGTGTCCGGCGAGGCGCTCGTCATGGGCGAGATCGCGGATGGCCGCACGGCCGGGGACGAGGCGCTTGTCGCGCTCAGCGAGGTACTTGGCGCGCACTGCTTCAGGGTCGAAGGCCATGGCACCCCCTCCGGACAGCCATCATTCCTATGTTACAAAATATCTCTAGAATGTAAACTCCTCCGTCTTCTTGGCAGACTGTGGAACTTCACTTCGCGGACAGCGGTAATCGGCGGCGTTCACCGTGCCGACAAGAGGCCGCTTAGGTGGAGGCCATGGACGTGCCGTGAAAGGTTCCGGCGACTACCGCCATGATCGAGCGTTCGATCGGCCATGCAGGCTCCAAACTCCTTCGTCACACGCCGGTTGCAGCGGGACCCGTCTGCGCACGACCTATCGCAGTGTTGGTCCTTAAACTGGGCGCGGCTATGTCAATCGCGTTTGCTTTGGCCGGCGGCACGAGGTGTCGTGCTGACGACCGACACAATCGCCACCGGAGCGACTTACTCACGGTTTCATGTATCGGCGGCTTAAGCGCAGTCGCGGCGAAGCCACCGCTAGCCGGGCGCGATTGCATCGCGCCTTAAATCGTCTGGCGTTCGCGCCAGGGGGTCGTTTAGACACGTTCAAGATCAACACCGTGCTCGATCGCGTACCAAGAGCCACACGTGCGGAAAAGCTCGGCGGAATCCTCGGTCGCAACCGATGAGGCGGAACGAAGTGCACGAGCCTTGAAAGCTGAAGCGGCCGCACTGAGTCGATGCCTTGCTTGCTCGAAGGTCTGCCCGGATGTGAACGCTTCGTCGCCCCAGACAACGACCTCCATCCCGCGCCGGCTGAGGGCTTGTGCGCGAGCATTGAGGGGACTGGACGACGTGAGTAATTCGGCTGCGACAGCCAGGGATGCGGGCATCGGCGTGAATAGCGACGGCTCAAGTTCTGCTTCGAAGAAAAAAGTGGTCTCGACGCCGAGAATCCGCAGTGGCGTGACGTCGCTTCCGGCAGGTGCCCACGCAGTGACGCGCCAGCCAGCCCGCGCACGGTCGAACAACCATCCGCCGGCCGCGCGGACGGTAGACGCGACGTCTACGCAAACGACGGTAAGCGAACAGCAAGTCACCGGGTCGAGACTGCGTACCAGAGCCGCCGGGCCAGGCTCAGCCGGCTGCTTGACGCCGATCCGTCCGAAGTTGCGATAGCCCACCAGGCCGGTCCCCTCTGGATTTCGAGTGTGACAAACCATGGCAATAATGTAAACCGAAAATTCGAGCTTGTCGACTGCTTGCCTCAGTGGTCGCTGACGCCCCAACCCCTTCCGTCGGCATGTCACAGGGAGCGAGTCCGTCGAAGCTGACTATGAGTAGCCGTTTTGGCTGTAGAAGGCGGTTCTAGGTTGACGACGCGAAGTTCCGATGACGACGTCGTTGGGGCACAGTCCAACCATGTGTGACATGAAAGATGTTACATGAAAGCCTGATAACGTCATGCAGGTCGGTGAGTTCTCAGATCAGCCTGGAGAGCGCTGACAAACGTGATTAAAGGAGGTCATCGATGCCGGGGTTGAGAGATTCGGTCGCCATCATCGGCGTGGGCTTGCACCCTTTCGGCCGGTTCGACAAGACCGCCATGGAGATGAGTGCTGAGGCCATTGACGCCGCGCTTGCCGATGCCGGCGTCGAATGGCCAGACATTCAGTTCGGCTTCGGCGGCAGTCACGAGGTGTCCAACCCCGACGCGGTCACCCGGTTGGTGGGTCTCACAGGTATCACATTTACCAACGTGTTCAATGCGTGCGCGACCTCCGCCAGTGCCATCGCGCAGACAGCCGATACCATTAGGCTCGGCAAGTACGATATCGGTATCGCGATCGGTATGGACAAGCACCCGCGCGGAGCGTTCACCGACGAGCCGGCAACCCTTGGGCTTCCGCGGTGGTACGCGGAAAACGGGCAGTTTGTGACTACCAAGTTCTTCGGCATGAAGGCCAACTATTACCTCCACAAACACAACATCTCGCAACCGACGCTTGCCAAGGTCGCGGCGAAGAATTTTCGCAACGGTTCACTCAACCCGAATGCCTTCCGCCGGAACGCAATTTCCGAAGACGAGATCCTCAACTCGAAGGTGCTGAACTATCCGCTGACGCAATACATGTTCTGCGCGCCGGACGAAGGTGCGGCCGCGATCATTATGTGCCGCGCCGATATCGCACGCCGTTACACCGACAAACCGGTCTACGTGCGCGCCAGCGAGATACGCACTCGCACCTACGGCGCATACGAAGTGCACGCCACTTCTGCGCCGATCGACGAGGACTTTTCGCCGACCGTCTACGCCGCTCGCGCCGCGTATGAGGCAGCAGGCATCGGACCCGAGGACGTTGACGTCGCCCAACTGCAGGATACCGACGCAGGCGCTGAGGTGATTCACATGGCCGAGACCGGTTTGTGCGCGGACGGGGATCAGGAGAGGCTGGTCGCCGTCGGTGCCACTGAGATCGGCGGATCCCTTCCCATCAATACTGACGGTGGGCTAATCGCAAATGGAGAGCCGATCGGTGCCTCCGGATTGCGTCAGGTGCACGAGCTTGTGCGCCAGCTTCGTGGCGACGCAGGTGCACGCCAGATTCCGGGCAGTCCGCGCGTCGGGCTGGCCCAGGTCTACGGTGCCCCGGGTACCGCCTCAGCGACGATTCTGTCGTTGTAGCGCCTCGCAGTGATCACATGGGCGGATAGTCTTTGAAAGTTGCCAAGATTGACGGTCGCGGGCAGTCTGCCCGCCCTGCTTGGATCGCCGTGGCGCATGGGTTCCTCGCAGGCGTGACCGCCCAGGTCAGACGTGATGGTCCACGAATCTCACTCGCTAGGAAGGCCTAGATGACCGATCACCGAACTGTTTTCAATCACGTCGGGATATGCGTCGGTGATCGCACGAGATCTCGGCGCTTCTATAAGGAACTCCTCGGCTTTAAGTTCTGGTGGGAGTTGGACCCACCCGAGGAACCCACCGCGAAGCTACTGCAGCTCGATCAGCCAGTCGGATTGCACGCTACCTACTTGGTTCGCGACGGCTTGGTCCTTGAGTTACTCGACTACTCTGGTCGCCAACCACGTCGGGGTGCTGAACGAGTGATGGATCAACTTGGTTTGACCCATATTTCGCTGTCGGTGTCGGATCTGGCGACAATCTTGCGCAAGGTTGCAGAGTTCGGCGGTTCGGTCGTGGAGGAGACGGTCGCGGCGGGGTCGGCGATGATCCGCGACCCCGACGGACAATTGCTGGAGTTGGTTGCCGACGGGTGGCTGGCCGCGCTGCCGCCACGCCCTGAGTGAGGCTAGCCGGCGTCTGCATACCCGCTGGGCCGGCTTCGACGCCCGCCAGAAACGCCCGGTGATCGCCAACGTGGCGATCGCCCGAGAACTGGCCGGCTGGTGCTGCTCACTGGCAGTCATGCCCGACTGACCCACCCAATTGTCCAGATGAACAACGCTGCGGGCGGCAAGCGCCCTGGAGGGACCCGCGATAGGGCTATGGCAATCACACTGTCATACAACTGATTACGCTCGACACGCGTGACCCGCAGCAACACCCATCTGGTCAACGAAGCGGCGGCCCCGACGACGGTCGCGGCCGCGCTTCCCCCTGCCCCTTGACAAACTGACCTACATATCAGCCCTTGTTGCGTTTCACCTGATTGAACGGCACGCCACGGTCGGCGGCGTGCTCGCGCGGGAAGCCCAGCACGCGTTCGCCGATGATGTTGCGCGCGATCTCGGTGGTGCCACCGCCGAGCGCCCCCGCTTGTCGCGACAGGTAGCGCTCGCCGTAGCGGATCATGTCGTCTCCGACTTCCACGACGCCGGCACTCCCGGTGAGCGAAAGCACGGTGTCGAACTCCAGATGATGTACCTCGGCGTGGGTGACCCGGATGATCGAGCCTGCGGCAGGTGGCAGTGAGCCGTCTAGGACGCCGTGATACACGTGGTCGATGAGCTGCTCGCGTACCGCACGGTGCACCAACGCGCGGCCTGCGGCCTCCTGTGCCCGCTCGCTGTCGGCCTGCCCGGTCGCCTCCAGCAGCGCGACGTAGTCGATCGGTACGGCGGACTTGCCTTCGGCGCCGATGCCGCTCGCGAACTCCGAACCGCCGCCGACGGCCCGGCGCTCGTGGTACAGCTGCCGGGACGCCACGTGCCAGCCGCCGTTGACCTCGCCGACGACGGCGTCGTCGGTGAGTTCGAGGTTGTCGAAGAACTCCTCGCAGAACTCGACCGAGCCGTTGACCTGTTTGATGCGCCGAAGCGTGATGCCCGGGCTGTTGATGGGCACCAGGAACATCGTCAGGCCTTCGTGCTTGGGGACGTCCCAGTCGGTGCGGGCCAGCATCAGCCCGTAGTCGGCGGCGAACGCGCTGGTGCTCCAGGTCTTGGCGCCGTTGATCACCCACTTGTCGCCCTTGCGGTCGGCGCGGGTGATGACCCCGGCGAGGTCCGATCCGCCGCTGGGCTCCGACAGCAGCTGCACAAGCACCTCGTCACCGCGTAGTGCGGCCGAGATGTGTTGTAGTTTCTGCTCTTCGGACCCGGTATCGAGGATGGTCGCGGCGCAGATCGTGAAGGTCGGGGTGTTCAGAATGACCGGCAGTTCGTAGCAGCGTGACTCGTTGTTGAAAGCCCTCTGATAGGCGATCGGGAGACCGAGGCCGCCGTACTCGCGGGGGAAACAGATTCCGGCGAACCCGCCCTCATACAGTTTCTTTTGCAGCTCCCGGGCGCGATCCCATGGCTCCTCTTCGCCGCGGTCGTGCTCGGGCGGGTTGGCGGGATCGATCGGCGGCATGTTCTCGGCCAACCAGGTTCGGACCCGCGTTGCGAACTCTTCGACCGACTCGGTCGTTGCGGCGGGTGCCGATGCGGTGTCGGTCACGATGCATGCTCCAGGTTCTTGGTGAGCGCGTACACGCGCAGGTTGTGATCCTCGGGTGTGCCGAACATCGAGCGGTACAGCGTTGCCCGGCGCAGGAAGATATGCAGATCGTGTTCCCAAGTCACACCGATGCCGCCGTGCAGCTGAATGCAGTCCTGCAGCATGCCCGGAGCATGTTCACCCACATAGGATTTCGCGACGCTGACCGCCATCTGGGCGCCGGCCGGACGCGCGGCCACCTCGACCACCGCGGCGTTCGTCGTCGCCCGGCACGACTCGAACCAGATCTTCAGATCGGCGTACTTGTGTTTGAGGGCCTGGTAGGAGCCGATGGGTCTGCCGAACGAATGCCGGTCGAACCCCCACTGGATGGTGAAGTCGAGCACCGTCTCCAAGATGCCCACAATTTCGGCGCATTGGAGAATCGCGGCGATCTGGCTCTGGCGCGCGATGAGCGCCGGGGTCTGCTCGGCGGAGCCGACGACCGCGGAGGCATCCACCTCGACGCCGTCGAAATGCACTCGGGCGTAGGTCTTCACCATGTCGATAGACCGCTGCGATTCGACGGTGACGCCGGATGCGTCCGTAGGGACCACGAACTGTCGCACCGCGCCGTCGCAGTTTGCCACCACCAGCAGGACTGCGCTCTCGGCGCCGGCCTCGACACGGTCCTTCACGCCGTCGATGCGGTACCCGGTCTCGGTGCGCGTCGCGGTGACTGCCGCATCGAGGGGTGAGAACTGCTTGCCGGGTTCGTAGACCGCCCACGAGGCCACGACCTCACCCGAGATCAGGGATTCGATGGTGTGCTCGTGGTTCTCGGGCGCTTCGGCCAGACCTGCCAGCACGATGCTGACCGGGTGCAGCGGACCCGGTGCGACGGACCGGCCCGATAATTCCGCGACCAGAGCGAGGTCGGCGACACCGTCGCCGGACACGCTGCCGCCGCCAAGTTCCTCGGGCACCAGCAGACTGGTCCAGCCGAGTTCGGCGGCGCGCCGCCACCAGTCGCTTTCGAACGACGTTCCGGCGTCGTGGAGTTCACGCAACCGGTCCAGTGAGGCGCTCTTCTCGAGGAACGACTGAGTTGTCGAGACGAACAGCAGCCGTTCTGGGTTTGCGGCGTCGGTCACGGCGCGGACTCACTTTCACTGACGCGCGAAGTGCGTGCCGGAGCACCGACACGCACATTCACGATAGGTACCGTTGGATGTCAGGCGAATTCCATGGCTGGCACACCCGGCTTGTGGACGACCTCGTTCGGAATCTTGAACAAATCGATCATGTTGCCGCCCATGACCTTGCGCTGCCCCTCGGCGTCGAGTCCGGAAAGATCGTCGATCAGGTGCGTCGGCTGCGCCAGGCCCTCTGGGTGGGGCCAGTCGGAACCGAAGATCACGCGGTCGACGCCGCACAGCTCGGCCATTTGGGCGAAGTCGTCCTCCCAGAACGGTGCGACGTAGATGCATCGACGGAACGCCTCGATCGGATCCTCCAGGAATCCCTGCGGCATCTTCGAGTAGACGTTCTTGAATTGCTTGAACAGGTAGGGCACCCAGTCGGCGCCGTTCTCGATCGACAGCACGCGTAGATCCGGATTGCGAGTCAGCGCGCCGTGGCAGACCAAAGCCGCCATGGTGTCTTCGATGGGCCGCTTGCCCATCGCGACCATGCGGAACGACGTCGGCGCGAACGGCTTGAACTCGTCGCCGGGCTCCCAGTCGTTGAGGTACTCGGAGTACCCGCTGTCCGAGGCGTGCATCGACACCGGGATGCCGGCCTTGACACACGCATCCCAGAACGGGTCGAACTCCTCGACGCCCAGGGACCGAGTGCCCCGGTAGCCGGGCACCGGTGCGGGTCGGACCAGGACGGTCTTGGCGCCGCGCTCCAGGCACCACTCCAGTTCTTCGAGGGCACGGTCGACGTTGCCCAGGTTGATGACTGGCGTGGAGAAGATGCGGTCTTCGTAGGTGAACTGCCAGGTCTCATACATCCACTGGTTGAGCGCATGGACGATGTCGAGGATCAGGTCGGGATCGTCCTTGAGTCGCGCTTCGACCAGGCTGGCCAGCGTCGGGAACATCAGGGTGTAGTCCAATGCGAGGCTGTCCATGACCTCGAGGCGTGCCTCGGGGTTACGGAAGGCGGGAATCGCCTTCATGGGCTTGCCCATCACCTCGCGGTAGCTCTTGCCGCCGCTGCCGTGCCGGAAGTACTCCTCCTGGGCACCGGGGCGGGCGACGACCTCGAACGTCGGGTTCGGGATGTAATCGCTGACGACGTTGCGGACCATGATCTTGGTGCGGCCGCGGACGTCGATGTAGTCGATGACGCCCTTGCGGCGGTCCGGCAGGAATTGCGTCAGCGCCTCTTTGGGCTCGTAGAAGTGGTTATCGGCATCGAACACCGGATAGGGGAGTTCGCGGCTCATATTCCGCCTCCTGGAAGTCTCGCTTGGGCTGTGGTGGTAATGACATTACCACGTCTGGACCAGCGAAAACAGCAGGCCTGGTTGAGGTGTTTTTCACATTGGACCCTGCAGGTCAGGCGCGTTTGTGCCCACCGGTGAGGCCGTTGACGCAGAAGTCATAGATCTGGTCGGCGTCGACGGGCACGCCGCTCAACTCGGCGCCCAGGACGTGCAACCGCATGGCGCCGAGCGCCGACTGCATGATCAGCGCCGCGGTCGCGTCGATGTCGATGTCGGTTCGGAAGGTGCCCTCGTCCATACCGCTGTGGATGATGTCCTTGATCAGCTCGTGCACCGGGGCGAGCACACGCGCGTACTCGCTGGGCAACGCCTCGGCCAAGCGGTCGTTGTAGAACGTCAGGCCCCGGTTGACCTTGTCCTGTGTCGTCGTTTCCGCCGGCGTGCAGATGCGGTCGATGAGTATCCGCAGCGCATCGACGGCAGGCAGGCCGGCCGTGTCTTCGCGCCACTTGCGCGTCGCCTCGGACATGATCGTGTCGACCAGCGCGAGCAGCAATTCGTCCTTGGTGGAGAAGTGCTGGTAGAAGGATCGCAGCGAGGTCTTGGACCGTTCCACGACCTCCAGCACGGTGAAGTCGGTGCGGCCGGTCTCACCGAGAATCGCCAACGCCGACTTCATGAACCTCTTCGGGCGCGACTCCGGATCCAGGTCGACGACTGCGTCCGACGTCGCCGGGCGGGCTCCTCCGCCGGGCGGCCGACCGCTGCGCTTCGCCATGGGCTCCTTCCGGGGTTGTGCACGAATGTCGGTAACGACGTTACCGCTTTTGTCGCAGCTGGGTTACTGTTCCCTCCCATGACCACAGACTCAGCGCCGACGCCCTGGACCGTTCAGAGCCTGCTCGACCTGTTCGACGTGCAGTCCGACGGCGAGAACAAGTTCACCGCAGAGACGCCCCGCCGGGCAGGACGATCGCCAGGTAGTCGGGGGAACGCAAGTGCTCGCTCAAGCGGCTGAGATTGTTATTGAGATTAGCCGGTGAGTTGAAGTCCCGGCCTGGCAGAAACGAGGTCTCCAGATAGCGGTTAGCCGGGGTGGATCAGTCGGGACATCGACACCCTCGATCACAGCCAGAAACAGCACCTACTGATTGAAGACGTCCGCGTGGCGTGCCTCCCACTTTCCGGACTGCGGACCAAATAAGGTCCGACCCGTGTCCGGAGGCTCCGTTATCTGACTGCCTCCTCGGTTTGAGGGTGCAATTTTCGATCGTAGTGGAGTTCCTCGGCCCGGTCGGGGGTGAGGAAGATCTCGGGACCCCTCGTCTGTGAGGAACCGCGCGAGCAGATCCTCGTCGATGTCATCGACCTCGGCGCCCACCAGCTGCATCCACCAGCTCAGTCGTTCCAACACATTCACGACCCCCGCCGCCGAACCCGGCGAATAGCCCAGCCCGGCCAACCATCCCGAACACTGGCCCAGCACCATCGGCGCCAAAGGACCCACCGGAACCCGCGGGACCCGAACCGGATACGACCGGGCCGTCGGCGATCTCTTCGTCACGGACCTCACCTCCAGACAATTCCATGCCTGAAGCGTGACCACGACTATGCCGACCTTTTGCACCTCAGCACCGCCGTTGGCCTGCACCATCGCAACGACCGTCGGCATATTCCATAGGTCGGCATAAGACATGACCGAGATCCCTACTGAGTCCGGGCAGAAACTGTATTTGGCGACCGTGCTCGACCTCTATAGCCGCCGGCTGCTGGGGGCGGCGATGGGCCTGCACCCGGATGCTGACTTGGCGTGCGCGGCCATCAAGATGGGCCGTGGCCGCGCGCGGCGGCGGCCACGTGGGCTGGCCGCGATGAGCAGTCCGAGCGGGTCATATTCCACACCGACCGCGGTAGCACCTATACCGCAAACGCGTTCACCACGCTGTGCTGGCAGTGGGGATTCGGCAGTCGATGGGTCGGGTCGGGTCGTGTTTCGACCATGCCGCTGCCGAGGCGTTCTTCTCCTCGCTGGAATGGGAAGCGTTGTCCCGCAATCGTTTACGTGATAGTATTCATGTGCAGGCTGCGGTTATCGACTGGTGCTACACCTTCTACAATCACCAACGCCGGCACAGTGCCGCCGACGGGCTCTCGCCCGTCAACTACGAGATCAGGCAATCCAAGACCAAGCCGGAAGCGGCATAGGAAACCCTCCACGATTTCGGGGGAACCACACTTTGCTTCCACCACGTCGCTGATCTCTGGAAAAGGCGGCTGCAAACGATACGGCCGAGCAGGGTGGAATCGCCGTTGTTGTTTGATGGAGCCTCCACACATCCAGGGCGATCCACCTCAGCGCGGTGCATCACCAGGTACTCCCCCGGCGACCACATCGGGCACATCGGGCAGGCGACGCTGATGGGCTTGCCTGCTGCGAGGGACGAATACGGGGAAGTACACGGTGTCCTGCGCGCGGTCGTGTCGTTCGGACTGCACCTCAACAGGCATGCCGACGTAGACCGAGTCCGGTTCGCAGTCAATAATATTCGTAGCTATCCGAAGGCCGGCCTGCTCGATTAGCTCGACGATGGCGATAACGTACGGTAGCGGCACCTCGGGATTAAATGGGTGAAAGTTCACGGTGTAGGTGTAGACGGTGCCCTCACCTGAGACCGGACGCGGTTCGAGTTGGCCGCCACATTCGGGACAATCGGCCTCAGTTGGGGGGACCCACAGCACGCATCGACCGCAGTGCGCGGCGAGCAGGCGCTGACCATCACCGTCTAGCCACCATGAGCGGTTCTGCTCAGTCACTTGGGCGAACATGCGCGCCGGGATCGTCGGGGAAGCCTTACCTGCCATGTGGGACACGGTACCTTGTTGTCAATTATTGCAACAATGCGCGGACTGACCCGACTTCCGGAGCTCGTAGGCATTCATCGGGGTAGTGACGCGCGTTTGTGCTGGTAGGAGGTTCGCGGGGTCGGCCGAACCACGAAATTGTGTAGGCACACGATTTCGGGCGTGTCGCTGGACCTGATCAGCGGATACGTGGTATTGGTGTAGGTGTGTAGCTGCGGGAGACGAAGCGGCGCAACCGCGACGGGTCGACGGTGTCGTATCTGCAGCTGGCGCACAGCGAACGCCATCCCGTCACCGGGGGGCCCTCGGCGAAGGTGATCCACAGCTTCGGTCGCGCCGAGGCCGTGGACCGCGACGCGCTGGCCCCGTTGGTCGCGTCGATCTCGCGGTTCCTCGACCCGCAGCAGGCGATCGCCGCCGGGCACACCGGCGACATCGAGGTGCTCTAACGACAGCTCGGCCATCCCGGGGTAGAGCGGCTCGTTATCGACGAGTTCGTTCTTGTAGCTGCTGTTGACCGACTCGGCCAGAGCATTGTCGAATCGCCGACGGTCCCAATCGAGGGCAGGATATCTTCATCTGCGAGGTTCTCGGTAAACGCCACCGCGGTATATTGGGCCCCCGCATCACTATGATGTATAATCCCCGTTAATCGACTGTGCCAGAACGCTTCCGAACATCGATTGCCTGATTGATGGCATCGATCACCAGCTGCCGGGTCATCTCGGAAGCAACTTTCCAGCCCACGACCCGAGGTGCCTCACCTAAAAGTGAGCGCGAAGTAGGTGCCTGGCGCCTCACGCATGGTGAGCGCGCGTGGTGAGCGCGCGTGGGGGGTGGGGGGGCTTGCGCTACTTCGTCTTGGCCAATCGGTTGATTGACGGTTGCAATGCTTCCAGGTCGAGGTGGCGGGTGGCGGCGAGGGCCTCGGTCTTGGCCTTGGCC
>NZ_JBAUJB010000193.1:0-8886 GCF_049683355.1 Mycobacterium sp. | reverse complement strand
GACGACCAGCGAACCGCTGCCGTAGGACGCGCGGAACGCGGTGTCCAGACCGGCCGGCTTCGCGGTGATGTCGAAGCCGCGCTCGGCGACCAGCGCCTGGGTCTTGGCGCAGCTGCGGTGCTCGTTGAACGCCAGCTCAGGCTCGGCGTGGATGGAGTGGGAAAGCTCGATCAGATCGCTGCGACGTCGGTTCACTGCGTCCTCGACGCAGGACGGCGCGGCGGTTGGCATGCTGGCAGTATCTCACTGTCGGCGAACTAAGCTGCGGGGCATGACCCCGGCCGAGGACGCACGGCGCGCGGCGGCCGCCGTCGCCGAACGCACCGGCGTCGACGCGCACGACGTCGCCGTGGTGCTCGGATCCGGATGGGCCCCGGCCGCAGCACAACTCGGCGACGCGACCGCCGTCGTCCCGATGGGCGAGCTTCCCGGCTTCACTCCGCCCAGTGCCGAGGGACACGGCGGGCAGGTGCTGTCACTGCACGTCGGCGCGCACCGGGTGCTGGTGCTCGTCGGCCGAATCCACGCCTACGAGGGTCATGACCTGCGCCATGTCGTGCATCCGGTGCGCACGGCCTGCGCCGCAGGTGTGCACACCGTGGTGCTGACCAACGCGGCGGGCGGACTGCGTCCCGACCACGCGGTCGGCCAGCCGGTACTGATCAGCGACCATCTGAACCTGACCGCACGTTCGCCGCTGGTGGGTGCGGAGTTCGTGGACCTGGTGGACGCCTACTCGCCGCGGCTTCGGGCCATCGCCCGCGAGATCGAACCGGCGTTGGCCGACGGCGTGTACGCGGGTCTGCCGGGTCCGCACTACGAGACCCCGGCCGAGATCCGGATGCTGCGCACCCTGGGGGCTGACCTGGTCGGCATGTCGACGGTGCACGAGACCATCGCCGCCCGCGCGGCCGGCGCCCAGGTGCTGGGCATCTCCCTGGTGACGAACCTGGCGGCCGGCATGACCGGTGAGCCGCTCAGCCACACCGAGGTGCTCGAGGCCGGCCGTCAGTCGGCCACCCGGATGGGCTCTCTGCTGTCCTCGGTGATCGCCCGTCTCTGACCCCGGCGGCTCACCCACACCACCGCGCGCGCCAGCAACGGCGCGGCGAACAGCATCAGCAGGATCCGCACCACCTGGGCGGCGATGATGAACGTGACGTTGGATCCGGTCTCGACCGCGGTGGCCAGCACGGCGTACACCCCGCCGGGGCTGGTGGCCAGGTAGCCCTCGAGCAGGCTCAGGCCGGTGACGCGGGACAGCAGCACCCCCAGACCGGCGGTCGCCACCGTGAGGACGACGATCAGGCCGATCGCAGCCGGCAGCAGTCGCCCTACGGTGCGCAACGCGTCGCGGGTGAACGCCAGGCCCGCCTGCCAGCCGATCAGCAGATATCCCGCCTGGACCAGCAGCACGGGCACTGACAGGCCGAACGACAGGCCGCTGACCTCGAGCGCGACCGTCAACGCGAGCGGGCCGAGCAACCCGGCGCCGGGCAGTCGGACCAGCTTGCCGACGGTGCCGCCGATCAGCACCAGGACGATCACCATCGCGATGCTCAGATACCACGGAGCCGCCCCGGCGGCGACATCAGACCACGAGGCCTGGTCGGTGGGCGCGGTTGCGGCGTCGGGGCGGGATTTGTCCGCGTGGTAGATCAGCGTGACGACGACGGGCATCGACGCGGTGACCAGCGCCACCCGCAGGTACTGGACGACGGCGACGACGCGGACGTCGCCGCCGAGTTCGCGGGCGATGGCCACCAGCCCGGAGGCGCCGCCGGCCACCAGCGCCAGCGATCCGGTCAGCGGGGTGACGTCGCGGTGCAGGCCCAGCAGCGCTCCGGCCACGACGCTGAGCGCGAGCGTCGCGACAGCGATACCGACGACGATGGGCCAGTCGCCCCCGAGCGCGGCGAGCGCGTCCTCGTGCACCATCGTGCCGATGTAGACGCCGAGTACGCCCTGGGCGGCGACGCCGAGCCTGCGCGGGACTCCAGCCGGGCCGGCCGCCAGTAGCGCCAGCACGATGCCCACGACCAACGCCGCGAACAGCGCGGCCGAAGGCACACCGAGGAGGGTCAACGGCGCGGTCACGGCAACCGTCACCGCCGCCAGCAGCACCCACCGGAGTATTCGTCGCATTCCGATGCCAAGTATGCGCTTGTCATTTCAAGATCTCAAACAGCAGATCTCTGACTTGTTGCCAAGGTATAACTTGGTAATGTCTAACAGTGGCCCTCTTCCAGCGTCCTCGGCGGCCACCGAGCTACGGGAGTCGCTGATGGCCGTCGCGCGGCAGATGCGCAGGCACCGGCCCGACAACGGGCTGACGCTGAGCCAGATGCAGTTGCTCGGCGAGATCAGCCGCGCCGGCATCACCACGCCCGCCGAGCTCGGGGTGCGGATGCAGGTCCGGGTCCAGTCATTGACGGACTCGCTCAACGAGCTGGAATCGCGGGAGCTGATCGGTCGTCGCCCCGACGACACCGACCGCCGCCGCCAGCTCGTTGAGTTGACCGCCGCGGGCGCGGCGCTGCTCGACGCCGACCGTGCCGAACGCGACGCGTGGCTGCGCGACACCATGCGTGACACGTTGTCGCCGCTGGAGTTCGACCTGCTGATGCTGGTGGCGCCCCTTCTGCGCAAGCTGGCCGAGGCCGATACCGGCACACTGACGGAGTGATCTCACCCGCCGTACGCACCGCCGTGGCCGAGTGGCTCGCCCACGACCCCGATGCGGGTGCCGGCGCCGAGCTCGCAGCCTGTGACGACGACGAGCTCACCGACCGCTTCGCCCGACCCCTGACGTTCGGCACCGCCGGCCTTCGCGGCCCGCTGCGCGCCGGGCCCAACGGGATGAACCTCGCCGTGGTCTTGCGGGCGACCTGGGGGGTGGCCGAGGTTCTCCGCGACCGGTCCCCCGGTGCCGCGGTCGTGGTCGGCTACGACGCTCGGCACCGTTCCGCGGAGTTCGGCCGGGCGGCCGCTGAGGTCTTCGCCGCCCGAGGGTTCTCCGTCACGTTGATGCCCTCCCCCGTCCCCACGCCCGTCGTGGCGTTCGCCGTCCGCGGCATGGGCGCCGCGGCGGGTGTGCAGATCACCGCGTCGCACAACCCGGCCTCGGACAACGGGTACAAGGTGTATCTCGCCGGCGGGTTGCAGATCGTCGAACCCACCGACCGCGACATCGAGCACGCCTTTGCAGCAGCACCGCCCGCCGACGAGATCCCTAGGGCCTCAGTGCCGTTCGGCGGCGTCGCGCAGATGCGCCGCTACCTCGAACGCGCTGCGACCGTCCGCCGCGCCACCGGGTCGGCGCGGGTGGCGCTGACACCGATGCACGGGGTGGGCGGCGAGTTCGCCCTGGATGCGTTGGCGCTGGCCGGGTTCGGCGACGTGCACGTCGTCGAGAGCCAGTTCGCACCGGACCCGGATTTTCCGACGGTGGCCTTCCCCAACCCGGAAGAGCCCGGGGCCGTCGACCGCCTGCTCGCCCTGGCCGCCGAGGTCGACGCCGAGATCGCCGTCGCGCTGGACCCCGACGCCGACCGGTGTGCGATCGGGGTGCCCACCCCCGCCGGCTGGCGGATGCTCACCGGCGACGAAACCGGTTGGCTGCTAGGCGATTACATCTTGTCCAGTTGTCCGGATCCGGTTGTAGTAGCCAGTACCGTGGTGTCGTCGCGAATGCTGTCGCGCATCGCCGCCACGTACGGTGCGCGGCACGTCGAAACGCTGACCGGGTTCAAGTGGCTGGCACGCGCCGACGATCTCGACGGAACGCTGGTGTACGCCTACGAGGAAGCGATCGGGCACTGCGTCGACCCCGCGGCGGTCCGCGACAAGGACGGCATCAGCGCGGCGGTGCTGGCGTGCGACCTCGTGGTCACGCTGCGTGACCGGGGGCGCACGGTGCTCGACGCCCTCGACGACCTGGCCCGTCGCCACGGAGTGCACACCACCACGGCCGTCACCCGCAGGGTCGAGACTCCCTCCGCCGCAGCTTCTTTGATGGGCCGATTACGCGCCGCCCCGCCGACTCGGATCGCCGGTTTCGACGTCACCGTGACCGATCTTCTCCCACGCACCGATGCGCTGGTCTTCACCGCCGGCGACGCCACCACGTCGGTGCGGGTGGTGACACGCCCGTCTGGGACCGAACCGAAACTGAAGTCCTACATCGAAGTCCGGTGCACCGGCGACGTCGCCGCGGCCAGGGTGCGCGCCGAACAGTTTCAGAACACGCTCACCGCGGAACTGCCGCAGTGGGCGGGGGTCAGCGACGGCTGAACAGGTCCGCAACCGGCCGGTTGAACCTGCCGAGGAAAGTCGGGAATCTAACCGTCACATTCGGGTCGGCTGCTCGCCCCAGTGCGGTGAACGCTGCAGCGCTGTTGGCGCAGGGCGCTGATGAACCTTCGCGCAGCGGTGCGCGAGCAGTTTCGGACGGCCGGACGACGAAGGACACCACGGGTGTCAGCGCCGAGAGCAGGAGAAGTGCCGGTGAACGCAGCCGCTTCAGGTCGATGACAACAAACTTCGCGCCCACTCGGGTGGCTTCGGCGCTGGCGCGGTGTGTGCCGCCCAGCTCGAGGATGCGGGGGCGGGACGTCGCCGACGAACTCGAGTGCATCAGTCTGCATACGGCGATCAGCCAGCCTGCATCCGGGCCGCCGCACAGCGTGAGATCTGTTGCGGTGGAGCGCTCTCCGTCATTCACCGGGAATTCTCCCTGCTGGTTTCGGGTGGGCCGCCGAGAGGAACTGCACGCACCGCCTGATCTCCTCGCCCAGCGACCGATCAGGATTGCGTGCCCATCGCTGACCAGCGACCCGGACCGCGCCCATGAAGGCCGCCGCGTACACGGCCGGCGCCTCGTCGTCAACGCCGAGCTTCAAGCGGGCGGCGATCAACTCGACGAACTGCTTCTCCAGTTCGACGAAAGCGCCGAGTTGGAGCTTGGCCAATGCCGGAACGCCCATCACGATCTGCATCGACGATTCGAAATCTGAGGGAATGGAACCACCTTCGTCCATCTGGCAGATGGTCACCTCCGTGAGGTCTACGAACAGATCGTGTAGACCGCTGCGGGCGAGGAACGCCGACGCGGCCGTTGGGGGGATAGGAGGCGGCGTGGCGATCATCGCGGATTCTTTGCACGCGTAGTAGTTGAAGAAAGTGCGTACCGACACGCCCGCGCGTTCGCTGATGAGATCCACAGTGACCGCGTCGATGCCACGCTCCTGCACCAATCCCAACGCGACTCGGCGGATTTCGCGACGCGTGTGTTGCTTGCGGCGTTCGCGGAGCGTCGCAGGGCCAGCAGCAGGCACGACCGGGATGATACATGAAATGCAAACATTGCATCACATGCAAAACTGATTATGCTGGTATGGGCTGGGACGGGCCCAGCGCCGAGCCATGGAGTACACGTGACAATGCATGCCGCTTCCAGGACGACCTGAAAATGGCAGCTGTCCTCTACCGCGTCGGCCGATACGCCTACTCGCATCGCCTGCTCGTCATCGGCGTATGGCTGCTGCTCCTGTTGGCGGTGGGGGCCAGCACGACGCTGGCTAAACCCTTTGTGTCCTCGTTCGATTTGCCCGGTACCGAGTCCGAGCGGGCCAGTCAGATGCTCGACGCTAAGTTTCCCGGTCAAGGCGACGTCGCCATGCAGGCCGAGGCGAAGGTCGTGGTACAGGCCACCTCCGGCGCCACTTTGGATGCCCCGGAGAACGTCTCACGGGTAGACGCGCTCGTCAGCGACCTACGCGGACTCGAGCACCTTGCCGACCCGGAGTCGATCGTCAACCCGATGACCACACCTGCGCTCGCCATGCAGGTCAGCCCCGATCGCACGATCGCCTATTTCGATGTCCTCTTCGACCAGAAGTTCATCGACGTCGACGAGTCGTCGATCGACGAGTTCAATACCATCATCCAGGAGGCTCGAGACAGCGAGCTTACGGTCGAGGCCACCGGCACCCTGTTCAACGGCCAACCTCCCCAGCAGGGTGCAAGCGAACTGCTCGGCTTCGGCGTCGCCCTGATCGTGATGGTCGTCGCCTTCGCCTCACTGGTCGCCGCCAGCCTGCCGATCATCACGGCCATGGTTGGAACCGGCATCTTGGTCGCTAGCATCATGGGCGCGACGTCCTTCATCCAGATGGATTCGTCTGCGCTGATGATCGGGTCGATGATCGGGATCGCGGTGTCGATCGACTACGCGTTGTTCATCGTGTCGCGGTTCCGTCATGAGCTGATCGACACCGACGATCGAGCGCACGCTGCGGGCAGGGCCGTGGGTACGGCGGGATCGTCGGTGGTCTTCGCTGGCCTGACCGTGGTGATCGCCCTGGTTGCGTTGTCGGTCACCGGCATCCCGATGATCTCAAAGATGGGGTTGGCCTCCGCGTATGGCGTCGTTGTTGCCGTCTCCACGGCGGTGACACTGCTGCCTGCGGTTCTCGGTCTCTTCGGCCGCAAGGCGTTCCACGGCCGCATCCCGGGTCTGCGCCGGGGCGACGAGCCCGACACCGTACCAAGCAATGGGTTGCGGTGGGCGCAATTCGTTGTCGCTCGGCCAATTCCAGTGCTCCTTGCCGCGGTCGCACTGCTGGGGGTTCTTGCCCTCCCGGTGACCAGACTCGAGCTGGGGCTCAACATCGTCGGCGGTGAGCAGAAGAAGGCCATCGAGTTGATCCAGACGGGTTTCGGCGAGGGCGTGACCGGGCCGCTCATGGTGATCGCCGACGGGGGCGGCGCAGCCGACGCGACGGCCGCCTTCACCGACCTCGCCGAGGAGGTCAAGGCCCTTGACGATGTTCAGCTGGTTGCTCCCCCGGAACTCAACCAGGACGGCTCCGGCGCGCTGATCGTGGTAATCCCCAGCAGTGGTCCATCCAGTGCGCAAACCCAGCAGCTGATGCACCAGATCCGTGACCTGGAGCCATCTTTGGCGCAGACGACCGGACTGCAATTCGGGGTCGCCGGCCAGACGGCGATGATGTCAGACCTTTCGGACGCCCTGCTGAAGTCGCTGGCGCCGTACTTGGCCCTGGTGATCGGGCTGGCGTTCCTGGTGCTCATGCTGGTGTTCCGGTCGCTACTGGTGCCACTGACCGCGACCCTCGGATTCCTGCTATCCGTCGGCGCCACGTTCGGCGCGTTGGTGTCGGTCTTCCAGGACGGCCTGTTCGGCCTCATCGACGATCCCGGCCCCCTGATCAGCTTCCTGCCGGTCATGCTGATCGGGCTGGTGTTCGGCCTTGCGATGGACTACCAGGTGTTCCTGGTGACCCGGATGCGCGAGGAGTACATTCACGGACCACGCACCAGAGCCGGAGCCAAATCCGCTGTGATAGTGGGCTTTCAGCACGGCGGCCGCGTTGTCACCTCCGCAGCCGTGATTATGATCTCGGTGTTCGCCGCGTTCATGCTCTCGCCCGAGACCGTCTCCAAATCAATGGGGTTCGGGTTGGCGGTCGCGGTGTTCTTCGACGCTTTCATCGTCAGGATGGCGATCATCCCGGCGGTCATGGCACTGCTGGGCACCTCGGCGTGGTATCTGCCGCAGTGGCTGGACCGCATCCTGCCCGACGTCGACATCGAAGGCGAGCGGCTCAGACAACTGACTCCGGCGGTTGCGCAGCCGGCCGCGCCACAACTCGTGACCACCGGCACCGGCGGCCGCCACAGACGCTGACGTGTATCCCGACCTTCCGGCGGGAGTCAGCGCGGGCCGAACTGCCGGTCGCCGGCGTCGCCGAGACCCGGCACGATGTAGGCGATGTCGTTGAGACCCGAATCGATACTGGCGGTGAACAACCGCAGCCGCGGCGCCACCTTCTCGACCGCGGCGATGCCTTCCGGGGCGACGACGACACAGATGGCGGTGACGTCGACGGCGTCGCGGGCGTAGAGCAGCTCGATGGTGTGCACCATCGAGCCACCGGTGGCCAACATCGGGTCGAGCACGATCACCGGCTGCCTGCTGAGATCCTCGGGGAGCGACTCCAGGTACGGCGTCGGTTGATGGGTCTCCTCGTTGCGGGCGACACCGACGAATCCCACGCGGGCCTCGGGGATGAGGGCGTGGGCCTGATCCACCATGCCCAGACCGGCCCGCAGCACCGGCACCAGCAGGGGCGGGTTGGCCAGCTTCGTCCCGGCGGTGTCGGCCATCGGGGTGCGGACGGCGACCGTGTCGACCGCCAGCTCGCGGGTCGCCTCGTAGACGAGCATCAACGTCAGGTCGCGCAACGCGGCCCGGAACGCCGCGTTGTCGGTGCGTTCGTCACGCAGGGTGGTCAGCCGCGCCGCGGCCAGCGGATGGTCCACAACGCGCACGTCCATGGATCCTGACCCTAATGGGAACCGATCCGGCTTTCCCGGCGTCCTAACTTCCATGGTCGCGCGTTTGTCTGCAGACACCGAGTTCATCCGCGCCTACGGGTCGGCCTCGCGGGGTCACGCGGCGGACCTGATGGCGGTCGTCGCGCGGCTGACCGCGCTGGACGCCGGCTCCGCTGCACTGCTCGGGCCGGTCGGCTCCCGGTTCCAAGCTGCCCTGGCCCGAGCGATCGACTGGGAGGCCGGCACCATCACCGATCTCGGCAGCGCCGTCGCGGCGGCACACCCCGCGGCCTCGGCGACAGCACAGGCCTACGAGGGCGCCGACGCCGCCGCCGGAGTCCGGCTCGCCGGGGACTGGTGATGCCCAGCGCGCTGATCACGGCGTTGTCCACGCCGATTCGCCGGGTGCAGGCGCTGGTCGGTCCCGGATGGTCCGGAGACCCGGCGGCCGACCCCGCCGCGGCGCTGGCTGCGACGCGCGACATGCTGGCCGACGTGGCGCACTCGGCCACGCAGGCCTGGCAG
>NZ_JBAUJB010000192.1:0-1788 GCF_049683355.1 Mycobacterium sp. | reverse complement strand
GATCATGGTGATCATGTTGTGTTTGTTGCGGTAGCCGCGGGCGCGGGCCTTGGCGGCTTGCACGAGGGAGTTGATCCCTTCCAGCAGCCCGTTGTTCAATCGGCTGGCGTGCCAGGCGACGATGCCGTGCCAGTGTCGTTCCACCATCGCGACGAAGTCCTTGATCGGTTGCAGGCGTGAGCGTTTGGCGCCGTAGCACCAGCGCCGCAGGTACTCCTGGGCGTAGTGCGGGGGCTGGTCGTAGAAGGCCTGGAAGTCCTCGCGCCAGCGCAGCGCCCGTGCGGTGGCCAGCCGCGCCGAGGGCCGGGTCAGGGCGAACAGTTCGGCCTGTTGTTTCGCCGAGAGGTTCCAGTGGTTCTTCAGCCACAGCCAGCGGGTGCCGGTCAGTTCCGGGCGGGCCTTGACCTCGTCGCGGCGGACCGCGTCGACGGCTTCGGACAGTTTGGCCGCGACATGGAAGCGGTCGAAGGTCATCGCGGCGTTCGGCAGGTGCTCGCCGATCCCGGAAATGTAGGCGGCGCTCATGTCCGAGCTGGTGTCGGAGACCGCTTCGGGGTACCCGCCATGCGCGCGCAGGTCGGCGGCGAAGCGGGCCACCGTGTCGCCGTCGCGGCCGGGCGTGGCGAACAGCACCCGCCCGCGGGTCATGTCGGCGAAGATGCTCACGTAGTCCTGGCCCCGGGCGGCGGCGGTCTCGTCCATGCCGACCTGGCTGACCTGCGAGTAGTCCGCGCAGCCGCGGGCGGCGGCCACGTGATGGTCGAGTACCCGCCAGATCCGGGTGTCGTGCTCGCGGGTCATCTCGGCGACCTTGCGCACCGGCATCGCCGCCGCGAACTGCAACAACAGCGCCTCGAACAGCAGCGTGAACCCCGACCCCTCCCGCGCCCACGGCACCCCGACCTGGCGCACCCCGTGCTCCGGGCAGCGCACCCGCGGCAGCCGAGCATGCAGAAACGCCTTGTGCTGGAAGAAATCCATGTGCCGCCACGTCTTGTCGGCGGTGTCATGCACCGGGCACGACCGCTGGCCGCAGTCCTTGGCTGGGCAGCCGAACCGGGCGCCGCGCGCAAAGTCCAGATACAGATCCAGCCGCGCCCCCTGTTGGTCGAACTCGATGTACTTCACCCGCCACGGCGACGTCAAACCCAGTGCCGCGGTGAACAATCCGGACTCATCCATACCAGCCGCCCTTCCAACGTGCGATAACCGACAGTCACACAGTCACACAGTCAACGACCCGACCGGTGCGCCGGTCAACCACGAGAAGGCTGCCGCGCCGCTTCCACTCCTCGGCGCCCGGGGGCGCCTGCGGTGCGGGTCGGCTTGCCACCGAACCCGAACCCCGCCTCAACAGGACAAGATCAACCCACTTGAAACAGCGACGAGCCTCTGCGTCCCGCCCCGCCCCATCGATGTCGGCCGTCGCCGCGGGTGATGGTCATCTGTTCGGTGCGAGGCCATCCCATGCCCGACGACAACGTCTGGCTCATTCGCCGCCGAGCTGAACACCGGGGCTCGAAAAGGATGCATCGGCAACTGAACCAAGGGAGGCCAATCGATGCTGTTCGTCGGAGACGACTGGGCAGAAGACCACCACGACGTGTATCTGATGAACGACGCCGGCGACAAGCTGGCGTCGCGGCGGCTACCCGAAGGCCTGGCCGGCGTGCGGGTGCTGCACGAGCTGATCGCCGAGCATGCCGAGGATCCCACTCAGGTGGTGATCGGCATCGAAACCGATCGCGGCCTGTGGGTGGATGCCCTGACCGCCGCCGAGTATCAGGT
>NZ_JBAUJB010000191.1:0-6783 GCF_049683355.1 Mycobacterium sp. | reverse complement strand
GCGTGCGCGGTCAGGCCGTTGCGGCCGGTGACGGTGGTGGCGGCGACCAGCGCGTTGACGATCGCCTCTTCGGTGGCCTCGATCGTCAGGTCGAACAGCCGGGTCATCAGTTGTGGTGCGACCATCCGCAGCGGGATCTCGGGGCGCGGTGTGCCGGCGTCCTCGTCCCAGGCGTACGGCGGGATGCCGCGGTTGCCGGTGGCGAAGGCGAGCATCAGGTCGCCGCTGTACTGCTCGCCGCTGCCGCCGATCCGGCTGACCGCCAAGCCCGCTCGTTGGGCCAGTCGGGTGCACTGGTGCGGCAGCAGAGGGGCGTCGGTCGCGACGATCACGATGATCGACCCCGACCCGGGCTCGTACTGCCGCGGCATGTCGGGCAGCGGAACGACGTCGGCACCGATCAACTCTCCCACTGGCACACCGTTGATCCGGAGGCGTTCGCGCCGGCCGTGATTGGCCTGCACCAGCACCCCGACCGTGTAGGGGCCCGCGGCAGTCTCGGTGACCCGCGACGACGTCCCGATACCACCCTTGAAACCGTGGCAGATCATCCCGGTGCCGCCGCCGACGGTGCCTTCGGCGACGGGTCCGCCGCGCGCGTCGGCCATTGCGGCCTCGACGTGTTCAGCCCGCACGTGGTGGCCGTTGATGTCGTTGAGCAGGCCGTCGTAGGTCTCCCCGACCACGGGCAACGACCAGTAGATTCCGTTGCCGCGGGCGCCCACCTGGGCGGCGACCAGCGCGTCACGTACCACGCCGACGCTGTGGGTGTTGGTGATACCGATGGCCGACGTGAGCTCACCCGACTCCCGGATCCACTCCAGCCCGGTCATCTCGCCACTGCCGTTGAGCCGGTGACAGCCCGCGAAGACCGGTTCGGTCCAGATGTCCTGATGCGGGACGACGACGGTCACACCGGTGTGCACCGCCGGCGGACCGCTGTTCTGCAGCGTGGTGTGCCCGACCGTCACCCCGGCGACATCGGTGATGGCATTGTCCGGCCCCGGCGGGTGTTCGCCGATGACGATGCCGAGATCTCTCGCCCGCACTCGGGGCCTCCAGGTCAGCTAGTTATTTTCCTAGTTGGAAAATAATGCGCCCCGAGTGCGGCAGGCGCAACCCCAACGCCAGAATTGGTTCATCAGCGAGTAACCTCGCATCGGATCGAGGCGACGGGACGGAGTGGTCAACGCGTGGGACGGCCGAACCGACAAGTCGAGCGAAGAGCTGAGATCCTCGATGCCACAATCGCTTTGATCGAACGCCACGACCTCGCCACGCTACGACTCGCCGATGTGGCCGAGGAACTCGGGCTGACCACCAATGCCGTCCGCTACTACTTCAAGGACATGACCCAACTGCTCTCCGAGCTGGCATTGCGGTCCGATGTCCGGTTCTACGACGACCGACTCGCCGCCCTCGAGCAGACCGACGACCCGGCCGCCCAACTGGCGATGACGATCGCCGCGGGGCTTCCCACCGGACCGGAGGACGCTGAATGGCGCGCGATCTGGCGTGCCGTGCTGGCTGCCGGATTCGAGCTCGATCAGCGCCGCGACGTGCAGGGCATTTATCACCGGCAGGTGGACCTCTACACCCAGATCCTCACCGCCGGCCGGAAGACGAAGGCCTTTGCGCTCGGCTCCCCGCCCCGCGACATCGCGATGACGTTGATGTCCATGGAGGACTACCTCGGCTACCGCATCGTCGCGCGCGACCCCGCGATGAACCGGCGGACCGCACTACGGCTGATGCGTCAGTACGCCGAGCTGGCGACCGGGGCGCGGCTGCCGTAAACCTTGGCGTTGAGACTGCGCTCAGGGCGCAGAAGTTCGAGTGACTCCCGCCGCCAGCGCAGCCTAAATGCAGAGAAGTCAGGCGGCGCGCAACGCTGAGCGACGGCGCGCCACCCGCTGCTGACGCCGGCGCGGCCGGATCGCCGCGACGTCGGCATCCCGGCCGAAGAAGTCGTCCGGCAATGCCAGCCGGTGGATGATGCGCAGCGTCGACCCGTACTGGTGTGCCAGCGATCCGGTCAGGTACGGCAGACCGTACTTCGCGCACAGCGGCCGCACCCGGTCGGCGATCTCGGCGAGCCGGTTGCTCGGCAGGTCGGGGAACAGGTGGTGCTCGATCTGATAGCAGAGGTTGCCGCTGGCGAAGCCCAGGAAGCGGCCGGCTTTGAAGTTGGCCGCGCCCAGCATCTGCCGCAGGTACCACTCGGCTCTGGTCTCGGACTGCAGCACATCCGGCGTGAACTTCTGGGTGCCATCGGGGAAATGCCCGCAGAAGATCACCACGTACGCCCACAGGTTGCGCAGCAGGTTGGCCACCGCGTTCGCGCCCAGGGTCCTGCGCCAGCGTTTCACGCTCAGCGCCGGCCACAGCGCGTAGTCCTTGAAGCCCTGGCGGGTGATCTTGCCCACCAGCGCCTTCAACTGCGCGCCTCTTGCGGCGTTGGTCCGTGCCAAGTCGACGTCGTGCAGCGCGATGCCCCATTCGAATGTCAGAGCCAGGAACAGGTTCTGCAGCGGCTGCAGCAGGTGCCGGCGACTCCACGGCTGATCGGTCGTCACCCGCATCACGCCGAACCCGAGGTCGTCGTCCTCGCCCAGCACGTTGCTGAACACGTGGTGGCGATAGTTGTGCGACGAGCGCCACTGCGACGAGAGCGCGACCATGTCCCACTCCCAGGTGCTCGAGTGGATCTCCGGGTCGTTCATCCAGTCCCACTGGCCGTGGGACACGTTGTGGCCGATCTCCATGTTCTCGACGCTCTTCGCGAAGCCCAGGGCGGCGGTGCCCAGCGCCCAACCGGCCTTGGACCGGGTACCGACGATCAGCAATCGCGCCGCGACGTCGAGCGTGCGCTGGAACAGGATGGTGCGCCGGATGTAGGTCGCGTCAGCGGCTCCGCGGGAGTCCTCGATGTCGCTGCGGATCGTGTCGAGCTCACGTCCGAGGCATTCGATGTCGGTGGCGCTGAGATGGGTGTATCGGGCGATGTCGGTGATGGCGATGTCGAAGTCCTAGGTAGATCCAGCGCAAGGGGCGTAGATCTCAACCCTGAACCGAAGTGTGTACAGACCGGTCGACGTCGAAAATACAAGTCGCGTCGGCGGGTAGTCCCCAGAGTACCCGTCAGTAGCATCCGCAAACGCCTGGCGACTACGACCCGGACTCCGGCGGCGCGGCCGTCGGATGACGGACCGTCCTGCCGGTGAGCCGACGCGTGCGCACCGGCCGGCGCACCGTCCTCAGGTGCTCCAACTGCCGGATCAGCTCACTTTTGGCCTCCTGCAGGGCCCGGGTGAGGTCGGCGCCCGCGGCCACCGCCACCAGCGGTGGGCGGCCCGGCAACGTGGTGCGCAACGTCACACGCTGCTCCCGGCGGCCGCGGTCCTGCAGAGACACCTCGACGCTGACGTCGTTGGCCGATCGGCCCAGATGCGGCCGCAGCGACGACAGCGCCTCCCGCACATGAGGTCGTTCCTTCGCGACGAACCCCGCGCCGATGTGCACGACTAGCTCAGTGAGGCCGTTCCGGCGTCTGGTGCTCATCATGACCTCGGCTCGGACATCATTGGGGGACAGGAGAAAAGCGGCGCGCCTGCTGCAACGTCGCGATCACGGCGAGCGTCGACTCGGCGCCCTGGTTCAGATTCACCGCATCCGCGTGCAACCCGTCGAAGCCGCCACCGGTCTCCGGGTCCCACATGGGTAGTCCGGCGTCGTTGTCGCCCTGGAACCACGCGGCTGCCGACCGGATGCCCTCGGGCCACAACGGTCGCGGGTCCACGGTCGCGGCGCGGGCGCACGCGTCGGCGAGGCTGGCCACCTCGATCGGCTGTTGGTCGAACGCCGGCTTGGCCTCCCCCGGCCCCCGGCCTCCGTCGGGCGTGGGCGAGAGGTGACCGTCGGCCGTTTCGTAGGCCAGCAGCCACTCCAGCGCCTCCAGGCCCCGCCGGCGCAACGTCTCGTCGTCCAGCGCGACGCCCGCGGCGATCATCGCCTCGGCGACCACCGCGTTGGCGTATGTGAGTCGTGGCTCCGGCCAGGGCCATTCGGTGTCGTCCGATGGCTCGGGGAGTCCTGCGACGTAGTCCGTGAGCAGCTTGAGCGCCGTGGCGTGTCCCGGATCGAAGGTCAGCAGCTCGGCGGCGCCGATCGCCGCGAAGGCCATCGCCCGCGGGTGCGGCGACCTGGCTTCGGCCGCGCGGTCGAACTGGATGACCGCCAGCCGGCGCACCATGCTGACCGTGCTGTGGGCGGCGGCGGTGCCGAGCCCCCAGACCGTGCGGCCCCAGTGGTCGTCGGTGCTCGGCTGGTCGGTCCAGTGTCCGCCGCAGGTCATCCGGTTGCGGCAGGAGCCGTCGAAGGACTGCGCTTCGTTCAGGAACGTCAACGCTTTTCCGGCGAGGCCGTTGACCACCCCGGCGGCATCGGGCTCGCGGGTGGCGACGACGAGGACCCTGGCCATGTCGTCGGTGCAGTAACCGTGCTCGCGGCGGGGCTCGGTCAGGCAGGCGTGCTCGAAGGTCGCGCGGTGATCGGTCATCCGCATCAGATGCGTGAAGATCGGGTCGGGCGTGATGGCGGTCATGCTGCCGCCAACCGGATCGCGACGAGCCGTTGCGCCGCCGTGAGATACGCGCCCGCGACCACGGGCCACGCCATCGCCGGAGCCAGGTCCCGGGCTTGTGAGGCCATCGAGCCCGCGACCCGCGGGTCGTTGAGCAGCCGGCGCAACGCATCGACGAGCGCGTCGGGGTCGTCGTGACCGACCACGGTGCCCGCGCCGCTGCCGAGCAACTCCATCGCGTGCGGGAAGGCGGTGGCGACGATCGGCCGCCCGCTGGCGACGGAGTCGACCAGCACGCCGGAGGTGACCTGGTCCTTCGAGTCATAGGGCAGCACCACCACGGACGCGGCCTGCATCAGCGCGGTCAACTGCTGGGGCGTGCGGTACCTGGCATCGAAGGACACCGCCCCGGCCACGCCGAGGCGCTGGGCCTGCGCGATGAGCCCTTCGCGATACGCGTCACCCTGGGCGGCGAGCACCTTCGGGTGCGTGCGGCCCGCGATCAGGTACTGCGGCTGATGCGGTAGTTCCTTCAGTGACGCCATCGCGTCGATGACCCGCTCGATGCCCTTGCCCGGGCCCAGCAGGCCCCACGTCAGGATCGTCGGACGACCCGAACGCTTCAGTGCGGTGGTGGTGGGTAGCGCCGCGCCGTGCGGGATGACGGTGACCTTGCGGCGGTCGACGGCGAATCCGGCGTACAGCCGCTCCCGCGCCGATTCCGACATCACCACCACCTGGTCGGCGAGTGCCAGGACCTCTTCGAGGACCGAACGTTGGTGTAGTGTCGGATCTTTGAGCACGGTGTGGGCGATCACGATCGCGGGGATCGTCAGCCCCTTCATGATCTCGACGACTTCGTCTCCGTCGGGACCGCCGTAGATGCCGTACTCTCTGGATGACGGCGACGTCGTTGCGGTTGAGCAGCTCCGAAGCCGCCACCACGGACGGCGCGGAGCCGTTGACGAGCTCACCGACCACCTTGGGGTTCTCGGACGGGGTCCCGTCGGAGATCCGGACGACGTTGACGTCGACGCCCTTGTCCGACAGCCCGCCGCCCAGGGCCGCGCTGAAGGTGGCCAGCCCGCAGGCAGTCGGCGCGTAGGTGCTGAGGATGCCGAAGCTCGGCAGGTACGAAAAGCTCTGCATCCCGAAGGGAGCGGCCAAATGGTTGACTAACGATGGAGCATTCAAAATTATCCCGACTGGGCTGTTGCCACCGGCGTGACCGGCGTATGTGAAGACTCGGGAAGATCAGCGCGACAGCGCAGAAACTGACCTAAACCGGACTGCTGGGAGTACCAGCTGTTTCCCAGTCTACACCCGTAGTCCCAGGTTGAGGCCGCAACCAGGGCGCCCTCATCTGTCGTACCGCAGAGCTAGTCTCAGACGCGTCATGGCACGTATGGAGACGCGCATCGCCCGCATCGCTGAGACGACGCTGGCCGAGCAGCAGTTCGTCACGCCCATCGACGTCCTGATCGGCCTCGGCTGGCTGGCACAGCCCAACGTCGAGCGCTGGCAGCGAGGTCGCGTCAGCTCACTCGACAGATGCGTCCAGGTTGACGCCGACAAGACCGCCGCCGCCCTCGCCGCGTTGGAAACCTGGGCCCGGGACCGCGGCCTGCAGCCTTGGGACACCGACTACGGCGACCTCCAGTTCACCGGCGGTGGCGAGGCTGCGGCCGAACGCCTTTTCCACACCCGCTGGGCCGCCGCTGAGCACCCCGCGCCCGAGGCCCCGAAGAAGCGTTCCCGCGAACTGGCCGTGATCGCGGCGCTGAGTTCCTGGACCTGTGCCTCCTGTGAAGAGGACGGCGACCTGCTGCTCCAGACCAAGGCCGGTCCGCTCTGCCTCGACTGCGCCGACCTCGGGCACCTCGTCTTCCTGCCCTCGGGCGACGCCGCCCTGACCCGACGAGCCAAAAAGGCCAGCCGGCTGTCCGCCGTCGTCGTCCGCTGGAGCACACGACGTAAACACTATGAACGCCAAGGTATCCTGGCGGAGAACGACGCCATCGAGCTGGCGGCCCAACAGTGTCTCGAGGATGCCGACGCCCGCGCGCTGCGCCGCTCTCGTGACCAGGAGCGCCGCGCCGCCCTGGACGAGACGTTCCGCGACGAGTTCGCCGCCGCGATCCGCGACCAGTTCCCCGGCTGCCCGCTGTCGCGCGCCGTCGCCATCGCCTACCACGCCGCCC
>NZ_JBAUJB010000190.1:0-3543 GCF_049683355.1 Mycobacterium sp. | reverse complement strand
CCCAGGTGCCGAGGTCGATCTTGCGGCGCTCGCCGGCAAGCCACCCCTCGGCGTCGCCCTCGGTGGCGTAGGTGCGCGGAGCCTTGTGCAACTTCGTGTCGGGGCCGACGTAGGCGGCGCTGTAGCGTCCGCTGCGTTCCTGCCGGATGCGGCCGAATCCCCGGCGCTTGCGTGTCACCGGTTCCGATTCCTGCACAACATTTGCACAACAAGAATGTACCAATATGTCCGGCAGTGTCCTATACTGCCGGACAGGTGAAAGTGCTGAAAGCGCAGCTAGAGGTACAGAAACAGCAGGTATATCAACTAGCCACACCGGAGTGTCTCGTCAGGTTCGAATCCTGCCGGGGGCACCACTAACTAACACAGAAGTCGACTCCACCGCCGTCACCAGGGCCCGACTCGGCACGCCGGACTCAATGCAGACACCTCTGAAAGCCGTCGCCGCCCGGGGACAAGTACCACATCGTCCCGGGTCCGAGGTCCCGATGATGCTGACGGCGAGCTCCCCCGCAGAGGATGATGCACTGATGAAGGCGAGCAGGGCATGCAAGGGCGGAGGCAAGAACTGGTCGGTGAACAAGGACGGCAAGCCGATGTGTCCCGGCTGCTTTCGAGGCCTCAGCGCCGTCGCCGGCTACGGAAAGACGGTGCGCAACACACCAATCGTTCCTCCGCACAACCGTCCCGGTCCGCAGGAAGCCCAGAAACCTCGTCGCCACCGAGACGCTGACTCACGAGGTTCCGGCGGCGCCAGAGTCCGGGCATCGGGCGAACACCGAGCTGATTGACCACCATCTGTGCGGCATGATTGACCCCTTCGGTGAATGTGGGGAAGGGCGTGCGGCACGAGCCAGCGTGCGGATCGGTGCCGGACCCCGATTCAGGGCGGTGCCGCCGACCCTCCCCCGCTCGATGAGAGTGACTTCAGCGCCCAACCCCGCCGCGTGCAGGGCGGCAGATACACCCGCGGGGCGACCTCCGGTGACGACAACACGCATCCCGGGACTGCTCCTCTCCCGCGGTGCCCTGTCGACCAGACTCCGCGGCGGCACGGTTGGTGCCGCGCGCGCTCGACATCAGGACCACTCCGCGAGCACCCGCATTTTGCCCGCCTTCACCGCCGCGTCGCGTCGCAGCTTCTTGAGCTGCGGCGCGAACGCGTTGCGCGCGTTGTCCTGGAAGTTCAGCGGCAGCTCCAGCGCGCTGACCAGCTTGGCTTCCAGGTACCACGGCTCGGGGTGCAATACCCACGACACCGAGGCGTTCTCTGCCATCCACCGGGTCAGGACGGCTTCTCCGCCGGCGAAGGTCTGCCGTTTGCCCGAGCCGATCCGGCGCAACACGAAGCCGAGCTGATCGCCGAGCAGCACGCCGAGGGACTTGCGCAGCGTGGAACCGTCGGCGCCGGCATTGCCGGCACCGAAGTGATAGCGAATGCGTTTGCGCAGGTCCTGCGGTGTCTGAGGCTTGCCGTCGGCCCGCGGCGGACCGGGGCTGATCCCGACGTAGAGCAGTGTCCAGCCGTCCCGCTGTTCGCAGCCGGAGACATCGATGTCGCCCGGGATGTCGCGGAACCACCAGCCGTGAGCACCGGCTTCGTCGGGCACGGGGCAGGGCTCGGCGATCACCTCGTCACGGGTATACCGCTGAGCCGCAAGGAAGTTCGCGACAGCGGCGGCATTCCGCTTCGCGGAGATCGACTCAGCCATGCATCCGAGGGTAGTCGCGGCCGGCGCGCAGCGGCCCCAGCGGATCCAGCCGGTGTGTTCCAGGGGCCCGATACGGAATCGAGGGTTTGTAGAATCTGGTCACTCTGGCCGCAGATCCGGACGGCCGGCGGCGCCATCGCGTCAGGAGAGGCGGCTATGCCAGCCAGGACCATGCCGACACGCGCGGCACTGCTCGTCGCGGTCGCGCTGGCAGGCTGCGCTGAGACCGCCGCGCCGTCGGCCACCCCGACCCAATCCAGCGTCGGTGCCCAGGCGCCTGCTCCTCCGCCGCCCACCACGGTCCCACCATCGCCCGAACCTGCGCAGCCACGGCTGGCGTCCGACCCTGCGCAGTTGGTCGACGACCTCGTCGCCGACGAAATGGCGCTGCGCGACCTTTCGTCGTCACCGGCCGTGATGCAGACGGCGGCCCGCCGTCAGCAGGTCGCCTATCGCGCCATCGGACGGCACCCCAAATGGGATCCGATCGCGCGCCCGCGCGTGCCGCCGGCGCTTCTCGAGGTCTACGACCGCAACGTCGAGGCCCGCAGGCAACTCGCGTCGATGATCAAAAACCCACAGCCCACCGTGCCTGCGTGGCGGATCAATCCGCCGCCACCGGCGCACGAGCTTCTCGACCACTACCGACAGGCCGAGTCGGTGACCGGTGTCGGCTGGAACTACCTGGCGGCGATCAACTTGGTCGAGACCGCGTTCGGCCGCATCGAGGGCGTGAGCACCGCCGGGGCGCAGGGACCGATGCAGTTCATGCCGTCGACGTTCGCCGCGTTCGGCAATGGTGGCGATATCCAATCACCACGCGACAGCATCATGGCGGCCGGCCGCTACCTCGCCGCCAACGGCTTCGTCGGCGACCCGGACTTCGCCCTGTACCGCTACAACAACTCGCAGCAGTACGTCCGCGCGATCAAGGACTATGCGGCGGTGATCGCTTCCGCCCCTGAGGCATTCACCGCGTACCACCTGTGGGACGTGTACTACCGAACCACCGCCGGTGACGTGGTCCTACCCGTCGGCTATGCCGCAGACGCCCCCATCCCCGTCGAGGAGTACCTGGCCACCAACCCGCAGTGATCGAGACGGCTAGATACTCAGGGGGGTGCCGGGCTCACACTCGGCGAATTCCCAGAGCGTGCGGGCGTCGGGCTGCAAAGGATCGCTGCGGACTTCATCAGGCTGGCGTGAGGGTGAAGGCGGTGGCCGCGACCGGCCCGCCGCCCCCGCACGGGTTTGGCCCGTTGAGCGTGTACACGCCGTTCGTGCCGTCTAGATTGAACGTGTACCTCGCGACGATGTCGACGGCACGCCCGTCCGGGCACGATGCCCCGGCCGGCACGAACTGGTCGAGGACGTACTGCGACCCCTGAACCCTTGCCTGGCCCTGGTCTCTGTTGAGCGTGACATTGAACAGGTTGTTACAGCCGGGACCGCAACTGTCGACCCGCAGCGTGTTGTCCGTGACGACGCCGTTGGCCATGACACTTCTGTACAGGTAGACGCCGGGTGCGAGATCGGCATTGGCCGGTGTGGCCAGGGCGACGCTGCCAACCGCGAGTCCGATGGCGGCCACGCCGCCGATCCCATACTTCATGGTGCCTCCGATCAGCGAACCTCGGCCGGTCTAACTAAGTAGCCACGACCTGACGACGGAGCGTTTTCGCAAGTCAGGCTGCCCACTGGATCTACCGACCAACCAGGTGGTTAGTCTGCAAGGAGACCCCATCCCGAGCAGGAGGCTGCCATGCAGTTGGCGCTGACACCCGAGGAAGCCGCCTTCCGCGACGAGCTTCGCAACTTCTATCGCACCGAG
>NZ_JBAUJB010000189.1:0-12583 GCF_049683355.1 Mycobacterium sp. | reverse complement strand
GGCAACGGCAGCGCGGCGTTGCCCGGGCGGGTGAGCAGCGCCGCGCTCATCCCGGCCGCCTGCGCGCCGATCAGATCCCACGGATGCGCGGCCACCATCATGCAGGCCGAGGCCGGCACACCCACGTCCTCGGCGACGGCGGTGTACAGCTGCGGCGACGGTTTGAACATCCGCTGCGGGTCGACGCTGAACTGGTGCTCGAAGAAGTCGCCGAGACCCGCGGTGTGCAGCGGGGTGCGCCCGTCCGGGGGTGCGGGTGAATTGGTGAGGGTGACCAGCCGGTAGCCGTGGTCACGCAACGCGGTCAGCCCGTCGGCGACGTCCGGATGTGCGGGCATGGTCTTCATCCCGGCGGCGAATTCGCGCAGGTCGTCGTCACCGACGTCGACGCGGTGCACCTCGGCTGTCATCTGCAGCACCGCACGCCCCAGGGTGGCGAAATCGGCGTAACGACCCGACAGCGTGAGCGCCATCGAGTACATCACCAGCTGTCCGAACCACTCCCGCAGCACCCGGGCATCCCCGAAGATGCGCTCGAAGTGCGGTTGCAGCGACTCGATGTCGATGAGGGTTTCGTTGACGTCGAAGACCAGCACGGCCGGCTCTGGCTCGGACATGTTCTCCCTTTCGTGACGACTCCGTGATGACGCCACCTCACCGTACGACCGGCGGCCGCACCGACCCCTGCGGTCGCGGGAACGAGGCCATGAAAATAAGGTGGAACCGCGGTGTGGGTGCGGCGGTTTCCTGTCCCCCGCTCTGCGGGGAACGGCGCGGCAACGCCTTCGCCCGGCGTGCGCAGTCCTCAGAACGACGGAACAGCGCACGCATCGGCGTCTTCGGATGCGTGCGGAAGCCCACGTCAAAGAAAGGTCGCATGACTTCCACGAGCACCCGAGACAATGCCGAACTACGGATGCACGAGCAAGACTACGGTCAGGATCCGCTGGCCGACCGCAACACAGATCTCTACCGCGGCGAATACGTGATGAGCTTCGTCGAGAAATGGGACGAGCTGATCGACTGGGACGCGCGGGCCCAGTCCGAGGGCCGGTTCTTCATCGACGTGCTGCGCGCACGTGACAAGAACAGCGTGCTGGACGTGGCCACCGGAACCGGTTTCCACTCGGTCCGGCTCACCGGCGCCGGATTCAACGTGACCAGCGCCGACGGTTCGGCCGCGATGCTGGCCAAAGCCTTCGAGAACGGCAAGAAGCGCGGGCTGATCCTCAAGAGCGTCCAGGCCGACTGGCGCGAGCTCAACAAGAGCATCCAGGGCAAGTACGACGCCATCATCTGCCTGGGCAACTCCTTCACCCATCTTCACGAGGAGCAGGACCGCCGGCGCGCACTCGCCGAGTTCTACGCCGCGCTGCGCCACGACGGCATCCTGATCCTGGACCAGCGCAACTACGACGAGATGCTCGACCACGGCTTCACGTCGAAACACAAGTACTACTACTGCGGCGACCAGGTCTCCGCCGAGCCCGAACACGTCGACGACGGGCTGGCGCGGTTCAAGTACACGTTCCCCGACGGCGCCGAGTACACGCTGAACATGTTCCCGCTGCGGAAGAACTACATGCGGCGCCTGATCCGGGAGGCCGGCTTCGAACGGGTCCGCACCTACGGCGACTTCCAGGAGACCTACCAGGAGAACGAACCCGACTTCTTCGTCCACGTGGCGGAGAAGTCGGTGGAGACCGGACCCACGGCCGCCGATGAGGCCGAGGCCTACTACGACAGCGACGACGCGGACAACTTCTACTCGCTGATCTGGGGCGGCGAGGACATCCACGTCGGGTGTTACGAGGACACCCGCGACATCGGTGCGGCCGGGGTCGCGACCGTCGACCGGATGGCGGGCACGCTGTCCGGGCTCGACGCCTCGAGCGTGGTCGTCGACCTGGGCGCCGGGTACGGGGGCTCGGCGCGCCGCCTGGCCACCGCGCACGGCTGCGCCGTGACCTGCGTCAACATCTCCGAGACGCAGAACGACGCCAACCGGGCCAAGAACCGCAAGGCCGGACTGGATCGCCAGGTCCGCGTCATCCACGGCAGCTTCGACGACGTCCCGATGCCGAGCGGTAGCGTCGACGTCGTCTGGGCCCAGGACGCCTTCCTGCACGCGCCCGACCGGCGCAAGGTGATCGACGAGGCGTTCCGGCTGCTCAAGCCGGGCGGAGAACTGGTCTTCACCGATCCGATGCAGGCCGACGACGTGCCCGACGGGGTGCTGCAACCCGTCTACGACCGGCTCAACCTGCGCGATCTGGGGTCGATGCGGTTCTACCGGGAAGCCGCCCAGGCCGTCGGCTTCGAGGTGCTCGACCAGGTCGACCTCGTCGGCAACCTGCGCACCCATTACGACCGGGTGCGAGAAGAACTGGAGTCCCGGCGCGCCGAGTTGGAGCAGCGGTCGTCGGCGGCCTACCTCGACAAAATGGTTGTCGGACTTCGCAATTGGGTGGACGCCGCCGATCAGGGCCACCTCGCGTGGGGAATCCAGCGGTTCCGTAAGCCGGCCTGACCGGAGTTGTCGGAGGTGGCTGCGACGACGATGTCATGTCGTCGGTCGCAGCCATCTCTTCGACTCCTAGAGTGCGGGTGAGGCGACCTGCCACCCGGTCGCGGGATCGACGGCGATGCCCGTGACGTCGACGGCCTCGAACCACTGCAGCGGAATCGTGGACAGTTCCCGTTGCATGCCGGCCAGGTCGATGCCCTCCCAGCCGTTGCTCATCCCGACGAGGTTCATCCCGTCTTTGCCCGGTCCGCCCGAGTCGAAGATGACGGCTCCGTGCACCTGCAAGGCACGCAGCACAGCCTGCGTGGATTCCGCGTATCCGCTGAGGTCGACGTCGTCGCGCAGCCGGAACACCATGCCCATCGGCACGCCGTCGGCGCCGCTGCCGTCACCGGCCCGTGCTGGCCAGACATACCCTGCGCCAAGGTCTTTGGCGATTGTGATGCCAAGCATGTGGTCGACATACCCTCGTTCGATCTCGTCGGGCCGCAGCATCATCGGCACCTGCGGCATTCTCGCCGCGTTGGCGAAGCCGATGCTGGGGTACAGCGCCGAACTCATGTCGTAGTGCACGCCGCCCTGCGCGATCCAGGACGACCCCCAGATCGACCGGTAGAGGGCGTTGCCGAGGATGTCGAGAACTCCAGCGCCGGGCAACTCGACACCGTTGGCGACGTTGATCAACTCCTGGGAGATGCAGGTGCCTTCCTGAAACACGAACAGGTGCCGGTCCCACGCCGGGTACGACGGCATGCCCTCGACCAAAGGGCGATCCGGGATCGCGTACGGCCGGTCGTCGATACCGGGGCCCGAGGTCGAATAGCCGCGATTGAAAATCACTGTCTCCATGGGATGGTCGGCGCCGACCACATTCACCGGGATACCCCCGGTGCTGCCCATCCACTCGTTGCCGCCCCAGCCCGCACGCAGGGTGGCACCCCTGCTACCGCCGAGGAGTTCGATCCAGCCGTCCGATTCGGACAGCGTCGGCAGATTCCGGATATCGGCGTGATAGATGGTGTCGGCCGGCATCAAGGTGCAGCCGCAGAACGTGGATTGTGGCACCGTCGCCGCGGACTGGGTATCAGGAGTGATCACGACGCTGACCGTCACGGTGGTGCTGCCGCCGTGTCCGTCGGAGATCGTCACCCCGAACGTGTCGGACCGTCGAGCCGGAGTGGCGTAGACCGATCCGGCGAGGAGCCTGGCGATGTCGTTGGGCGAGTAGGTGATCGCACCGTCCGCGCTCACCACGACCGTGCCCTTCTCGGTGGTGGCGGAACCGCTGTAAGTCAGGGTGTCGCCGTCTGCGTCGGTCCCGATCACCGCCCCGGTGACGACGCCGCTGGTGGCATCCGGGGCGTTGACGGTGGCGCCCCCGGTCGGCGCGGTGTTGAACGGGCTGATCGCCACCGTCACCGGGATCTCGGTGACGGCGCCGTACTCGTCGGCGACGGCCACCCGGAACATGTCGGTACGGTCGGTCGGCGCTGCGGTGGCGGCGGCAGCCTGATGGCGGGCCGCGGCCGTCGGCGTGTAGGTGAAGGTGCCGTTGCCATTGACGGTGACGCTGCCCCTGGCGGTCTGGGTGGTGGCGGCGACAAAGCTCAGCTTGTCCCAGTTGGGGTCGACGGCGGTCACCCTGCCGGTGACCGCACCGGTGCCCGCGTTGGGCGTGTTCACGGTGGTGCCCCGGGCTCTCGGCGCATTGTTGAGGGGGACGATCATGGTGGTCACCGTCGTCGACGTGACCCCGCCGCGACCGTCGCTCACGGTGACAGCGAACCGGTCGGATCGAACGAACGGCAGGAACCGGGCCAGCAACCGGGAGAAACTGGTGGGTGTGTAGGTGAAGGCGCCTGCGCCGTCACCGGTGACCCGACCGAACCTGGCCCGGTCGGCGGTGTAGCTCAGCTCGTCGCCGTCCGGGTCCTCACCGATGACGGTCACGTCGGTGACCCCGGTCAGCCCGTCGGGGCGGTCGACCGATGTCGTGACCGTGGGTGCCGAGTTCGCGACATCTGCGGCCACGATGGCATCGGGGGATTCCTCGGCGGCACGTCGTGCCGACGACACCACTGCAGCGACGGCCTGGGTCTGCGCCGGCAGCGAGTCGTCGACATCCTCGTCGGCTTCGACGAAATCGACGTCGTCGATTTCTGGGTCGGCCGCGACGTCCGCCATATCGTCGTCAGGCTCGTCGGCCTCGTCGGCCAGTTCGTCGGCGATGTCCTCGTCATCGGACACTCCGGTGTCCTCGTCCGCCGACTCTGGCGCTTCGACGGCACGCTCGTCGCGGGCGTCGCGCTTGTCAGCGGCGCTGATGTCCGAAGCCGCGTTGTCCGACGTAGAGGTGTCCGACGCCGCGCTGTCCGACGTAGAGGTGTCCGCGGCGGCCACCGCAGCCCCACCGAGGAGCACCGCGGCCCCGACACCTGCCGACACCGCAACACCGGCGACCCATCCAATATGTTGCTGCACCACCCCGGGGACCCCCTCCCACTTGAGCCCGAGCCTAGACCTGCAGTTAGCGGGCTGATGCCGAATCGCCGAATCTCGATCCAGCCCCACAGTGGGGGCCATCAACGACGAACCCTTAACATGTGTCAACTGCGTTGAACACCGATGGAGGACCATGCCGAGCTGGATCGCCGAACTGGTACAGCTCGACGGTGAGGGCGAGAACTTCCGCAGTACAGCGACTTTCGGCGCCGGCGGCCGGCTCTTCGGCGGCTTGATCGCCGCGCAGGCGCTGGCCGCGGCCGGTGCGACGCTGGCGCCCGGACGGTTGCCGCAGTCGCTACACGCGTACTTCATCAAAGGGGGTCGGGTCGGCGTCGACGTCGAGTACGTCGTCGAGCTCACCCGCGACGGCAAGTCGTTCAACACCCGCCGGGTCACCGCCAGCCAGGACGGGGTTCCGATCTTCGAGATGCTGGCCTCGTTTCACCGTGCCGAGACGACCACCGACTGGCAGCGCCCCGAAGCGCCGAGCGTCGCGCTGCCGGACACCACGCTGGCGAACCCACTACCCGAACAGTGGGCCGATCACTTCGAGATCCGCACCGCCGGCGCAGGCATGGACGACTGGCCGATCCAGCCGATGTGGTTCCGCAGCCGGCACGCCATCGAGGACGATCCGCTGCTGCGGGCGTGTGCGCTGACCTTCATCTCCGACGTGGGCCTGGTGGCGATTGCCCGGCCGCCCGGCGAGCAGATGCCCCGCGGCGGGGCGGCCAGCCTCGACCACGCGATGTGGCTGCACCGCCCCTTCGACCCGCAGCGGTGGCATCTCTACGACGCCCAGGCTGTCAGCCACAGCGACGCCCGCGGCCTGGCCCGAGGCTCCATCGTCGACCAGGACGGAACCCTGGTGGCCAGCGTGGCGCAGGAGTCGCTGTGGCGGCTGTGATCAGCCGGCTTCCGTTGCGCGGGGCTGACGCCGGCGGAGGGGTCACTCGTCGACGAACAGCTTCACCACCGTCAGCCCGTCGCCGGGACCGGTCGCAGCATCCAGGTCGTAGCCGACGGCGATCGCGGTGTTGCCATCACCGGGGCCGGCTGACGCCACGCTCTGCCCGCCCACCACGACGGCCAGGTTGTACTCGCTGTCAGGGCTGTTCAGCGGGTCATCGAAGTCAAACCCGGACTCGGCCTTGCTGAACGTCCCGATCGCCACGGCGATGTTGCTGCTCCCGAGCACCTGCGCGGCGCTTAGGGCACCGAATACGTAGGCCACATTGTCGTCTCCCGGGCCGAGCCGTCGCGTCGAGGAGTTGTCACCGCGAGTGAGCATCGTGTTGTTGCTACCCACGTCATCTCCGGTTCCGGCGTCGGAGCCGTCCCCGCGCACGCTGGCGTAGTTGTTGTCGCCGTTGGCGGCAGTGGCGCTGCTGCCGTTTCCCCGGACTGTGGCGGTGTTGTTGTCGCCCCCCACGCCCAGGCCCAAGCTGCCACCGCTGATCGCCGAACTCTGGCTGCCCCGAACGGTCGCGGTGTTGCCGTCGCAACCGTCGGTGGTGGCGAAGGAGCAGCCGGCTTCGGCGTTGGATTGCCGACCACTGACGAGAGCGGTGTTGTGATCGCCGCCACGGGCGGTACCCAGGTTGTTGTCGCCGTAGACCCTTACGGTGTTGTGGTCACCGTCGCCGATCTCAGCGGTGTTGCCGTTGCCCTGGACATAGATGCGGTTGCCGGTGAAACCCAATCCCGTCCCAGCCACATTGCCGTCCCCGATCACCACGACAAGGCTGTCCTCGCCATAGCCGGCGCCGCTGTTGTCGCTCCCTACGAGGCGTACGGCGGCACCTTCGTCAGCCGTCGCAACGTTGTCCCTGCCAACCGCAATAGCGTCGCCGTTGGTGGTCGCGACAGCGCTAGACGTGCCGTACACCGACGCACGGCCGAATGCGCCGCCGTACGCCTCGGTAGAAGCCGAACTGTTGCTGCCAACGACTTCGGCGATTCCCAACGCCCCGCCAATAGCGTCGACTGTGACGACGCTGGAATCGCCGATGATTCGTCCCACGCTGCGGCTACCGCCGTCGGCGCTGACGAGGATGGTGTTGCCGTCTCCGACCATCACCCCTCTTGACACCGAATCGACGCCCGCGTCGACATTGAGCGTGGCTGCATCGCCCCGCAACGTTGCCCTGGAGTAGGAGTTGTCGTTCGCCAGGGCAGTGGAAAAATTTCCGTCGCCGACAATGCTCACCGACGCTCGACTGTCGTCGGCGATGGCCAGACCATCATTTCCGGCGCCGACGATCACCACCTGGGCGCGGCCGCCCGTCGCCGCAGCAGTTCCCTCGTTGAGCCCGCCTATCAGCTGCACGGTGGCGTATCCCCCGCCGTCAGCGGCGGCGGTCGCCTCGTTCTCGTTGCCACGAACCACGATCACCGCCCGGCCGTCTTCGGCGTCGGCATCGGCCGTGTTGCCGTCACCGACGATCTTCGTAAAGGCATGTCCACCGTCTGTCGATTCCGACGTGCCGTTATTGCCGCTTCCCTGCACCAGGACTGTGGCGCGAGAGTCGACGGCCGAAGCGGTACCCGCGTTATCGTCGCCGATCAGCATGACCGTGGCGCCCTGGTCGAAGCCGCCCTCGCCGAATGCGGAAGCGACGGTGGAACTATCCGTGCCGATGACGAGGCTGGTCGCATTGGCGCCGTCCTGACCGAACGACAGGCTGTTACTGCCGGAACCCACAATGCGCGCGATCGCAGTCGAGCCGTCGTTACCCACGGTGTTGGCGAAACTGTCGGAGCCGATGATGACGGCTCGGCTCCGCGACCCCGCGCCCGCAAACGCTGTGGCGCTGTTCGACTCACCAACGATTCGCGCAGTGCTCGCACCCTCGCCGCGGGCGTAGGCGCTGCTGACGTCGCCGCGGATATAAGCCACGCTGTGACCGTCAGTGGCTTCGGCGATGTTGCCGTCACCGGCGATCCGCACCGTGTTGCGGTCGCCGGATCCAGCGGTGACGAACTCGTTGGGCGGAGCGTCCGGACCGAAGAAGCGTTCACCGTTGTCGTTTCCGCGGATGACCACGGTGTTGTGGTCGCCATCACCCGCCCTCGAGACGTTGCCCGCTCCCGTGATGACGACGCTGTTGTGATCGCCGGAATCGATCAGCACACCGTTGTCATCACCGAAAACCAGCACCGTGTTTCGGTTGCCGCCCGCGATGGCGGTGGCGGTGTTTTCGTCGCCGACGAGCAACACCAGGTTCTCACCGAACGCCGTTGATCCCGAATTATTGTCACCGAGCACGATCGTCGCTCCGCCCACGCCGTTGGCAGTTGCGGAGTCGTTCATGCCAACGATGACGGCGAGGCCACGGCTGCTGGCTTCCGCGGCGTTGTCTGAACCGATGATGACGGCCGTCGCGTTATCCACCGCGCTGGCCACGTTGTTGTCGCCTCGGATGTAGGAGAAGCTGCGCTCCTCGGCCCCGGCCAGGTTGTCGTCTCCGACGATGACCACTCTCGCGCTCGCGGCCGCGACGCCGATACTGCCGACACCGTCGACCCGGACGAAGTTGCGGTCACCGTCCGCACTTGCCTCGCTGTTGTTCCCCCGAACCCTGACGGTATTGCGGTCGCCGTTTCCCGCGAACACCACTCCGTCCAAGGATGGCGGCGTCTCCGTGGAGCCATTATTGTTGCCGCGCACCACAACCGTGTTGTGGTCACCATCTCGAGCAAGCGCGGCGTTGTAGTCGCCGACAGCTATGGCGGTGTTGCGATCACCGTCGGCAGCACGAACGATATTGCCCTCACCCACCGCGACAGCGCGATTGAAATCGCCGGTAGCAGCTGTGGCATTACTGAGTTCGCCGATGATCACGGCCCTGGAGAAGGCCCCGTTCGCCGTGGTCGAGTTCGTGTCTCCGATGATCAACGACGTCGCGAAGATGTCGCTGTCCGCGGCGCTCGCATCCGCTGCGTTGCTGTCGCCGAAGATGATGGCCCGCGCGACCCTGCCGCTGGCCGAAGCGGCGCTGTTGGCGCCGTTGATGTAGGCGACGCTGTAGCGACCGTCGGCAGAGGCCACGCTGCCGTCGGCGACGATCTTGGCTGTGATGCCGTGGCCGTTGGAGACTGCGGTGTTGCCGCCGCCGCGGATGATCGCCCTGCTGAAGTCACCGCTGGAGGTCGCATTGTTGTTGTCGCCGTACACCCGCGCCCGATTGAAGTTGCCGTCGATCGCCTCGGCGGTGGAGTCGTCACCACGAACCACCGCACGTGAGAACCACCCCTGCGCAGTGGCCGTCGCGTTCTCCCCATAGGCGATGGCGATCGAGCCGAACCCGTCCGAGATCGCCACCGCAGTGCCGTTCTGCACCAGCTGCACACCGTTGATCGAAATGCTGTAGTTGGCATACGTCGCCTCGATCTCCCGACGTATCCACCCCAAAATCCCCAACAACGCCGGCGACGGAGCCGCCGGTGCCGCGGGTGCTGCCGGCGCGGCCAACGGCGCCATCGCCGCGCCCAACGCACTCGAGGCTACTTCGACAAGCGTCCCCGGCTGGGCCTGCAACCCGCGCGCCGGCGGCTCCGACTCCGTCGCCGCAGCGGCCGGCTCAGGCTCGGACACCTCTACAGTTTCGGCAACCGGCTCCGGCACCTCGTCCGCGAACACCTCCACCTCGGAGTCCCCATTGCCGATGTCCTCGACGAGGCCTTGCTCGACGACCTCCACGGGCTCCTCGATATCGCCACCGTCGGCTTCGACCTCGGCGTCGACCTCAGCGCCCAGCTCCTCAGCGCCCAGCTCCTCAGCGACCTCATCGGCCTCAGTCTCCGCGTCCTCGTCCGCGCCTTCGTCGTCGAGGTCGCTGCCTTCACCGACATCGGAGTCCGACTCCCCGCGGTCCGAAACCGAGTCACTACCAGCGCCGTCCTTATCCGACGACTCAGACTTCGACCCCTCAGACTTCGGCGAATCAGACTTCGACGAACCAGACTTCGACGAATCAGACGAAGCCCCACCGTCCGACGACTCGGCCGACGCCAGCGCCGGACTGTTGGCCATCGCCAACCCCAAACCCAGCGCCACCGCCAACGCACCAACCCGCGACACGTACTTCGCCGACTCCATCCGTAACAACCCCTCACCCAGCGCACACTTGTGGACGCTCCGAAGGTAGAAGGCCAACCCGCCCCGCCGAATCAGGGAAATCCCTATCCCGACACCCTCGACCCGCTCAGACCGGCGTGCAGCGCCGCGTTGAGCCGCATCGGCGGCAGGCCGGCCCGCTCACATGTGGAGGTGACGGATTCTGCGGACGGCGCCTCGAACAGGCCGAACACCACCTCATCGGCCGGCACCGCGAGGGTCACCACCAGGCGCACGGCAGCACATGCGCCAGGCCCGGTGATCGCCGCATACAACCGCGCCACGACGTCGTTGACGTCACCCTCGGCGCACTTCTGCACATACCACTCCGCAAGAAAGCGCTGGGTTACGGCCGGTGTCATGGGCAGGAAACTAACCAGAACTCGGGGTGCGGGGAATCAGGGGTTTCCCTTGCACCCCCTCCTATAGGTCGCTGGGGTTCAGATGCCGGGCCAGCTGGCTGCGCGAGCGGATACCGAGCTTGCGATAAGTGCGCGCCAGGTTCGCCTCGACCGTCTTCGGGCTGATGAACAGGGCCGCCGCGATATCCCGATTGGTGCATCCCGCGGCGGCCATCTCGGCTACGCGCTGCTCGGAGACGGTCAGGGCGGCGGGCCCGCCCAGCGTGACATCGACACGGGCGAGTTCGGCGCGCGCACGCTCGGCCCACAGCGGGGCGCCGTACTCGTCGAACACCGCCAAGCTGCGGCGCAGCGAATGGGTGGCGGCCTCGCGATGACGCCGGCGCCGCTGCAGCTTGCCCAGCAGCAGTTCGGTGCGGGCCCGCTCGAACGGCATGGGCAACTGCTTGTGCCTCTGCAGCGCCTCTTCGGCACTGCGTGTCGCGGCGGCCAGATCCCCGCGCGCCGCATGGAGCATGCTCCGGCAGCGCGTGCCGGCAGCCAGAAGCCAGGTGCGTTCCAGGCGCGCGCCGTTGCGCTCCAGCCGTTCGATCAACGATTCGGCGCGCTCCCACCGACCTACCTCGACGAGCGCCTCGGCTGCGTCGGCGACGAACGGTGCGGTGATGATCTCGGTTGCTGCCGGCATCGTGTCGAGAACGTCCAAAGCCGGTTCCAGCAGCGCAGTCGCAGCCTCATGGTTGTGCAGCGAGACCTCGAGAAATCCGAGTATGGAGATCGGCCACACCAATAGCGTCGTTGCGCCGCTGCGCCGGCTCGCCGCGATCGCCTCCTCGGCGAACCCCCGGGCGGAGTCCTCCTTCCCCGCGTAGGCGGCCAGCGCGGCCTGCATCGTGTGGGCAATTCCGGTGGCGAGTTCGCCACCGAGCTGCTCGGCGCGCTCCATCGCGTCAGCGGCGACAGCTTGCGCGGCATCGATGTGCCCCAACCACAGCTCGACCAGAAAACTGTTGAACGTCACCGGCAGCATCTCGGATTCCTCGCCCCGTTCGATGCAGCGGCGCCGGATCGCCAACAACTCGTCGCGGCCCTCCGCCAGCCGGCCGGTCCACGACAGGAGGCAGGCCCGATGCAAACTTGGCCGGAACGGGGCTGGCACGTGGCCGGCCTCGCTCTCCAACAACATTGCCCGCTGCAATGCAGCCTCGTCGAGACCATCACCTCGCATGAAGCGAAAATGGACCCGCATCGTGAGCGCCTGGCACGACAGCAGCGGCAACCCGGCCCTCTCGGAAAAAGCTTCGGCTTGTTCGATGTACGCGATCGAGGCCTCGATATGTCCGCCGTTGAACACGGCAAACGCCAGAGCCGTCAAGATCTGGGCCCGGCGCGCCGGATCCTCCCCGGCCTCAGCGAGCGCACGCTCGAGCAGGGCGGCGGCTTCGAGGAAATGGTTGTCGAACAGGTGCACCGCGGCCAACTGCGCCCGCGCTTTCGAACGCAACGACCCCTTCGGCAGCGCCTCGACGACCGTCTCCAACAATGCCCTTGCCGCGCCCGGGTCGCCCGCGGCGAGGTGGTATCGGGCCGCTCGGATCCGACGCTGCGGAGTGCTGTCGGGATCATGCTGAATGGCGATGTCGAGCAGTTCCGCTGCGGCAGCCGGAGCTCCGCGCGCATTCGCGGAGCGAGCTGCATCGTCCAGCTTTCCCAGAATCGCCGGATCGGCGGCAGTGGCGCCCAAGGCCAGGTGTCGGGCTCGCAGCTCGGGCTCATCGATCACCTCGGCCAGCCGTCGGTGCATCTCACGCCGCGCACTCGCCGTGGCGCCGGCGTAGACGCCCTGGGCCAGCAGCGGATGAGTGAACCGGACGCGGCACCCGTCGAAGCCGACGATTCCGTCGTCCTCAGCTCGGCTCAGTAGATCGAGGGTCTGCGCAGCATCGCGATCGATGGCCTGCGCGACCGTCGTCGTCGACACGGTTCCCGCGCATGCAACCGCCAGCAGGCAGGCCAGCACCTCCTCTGGCAGACTCCCGACCCGGGCCGAGACAAGTTCAGCCAAGGTGC
>NZ_JBAUJB010000188.1:0-13333 GCF_049683355.1 Mycobacterium sp. | reverse complement strand
CCCGACTTCCGCAGTTTGTAGGCACATTGCGGGGTAGCGTGGAGCGATTGTGCTGGTAGGAGGCTTGGGGGGTCGCCGAATCGGCGAATTCGTGTAGGCACACGACTATTGGCGTGTCGCTGGCTCCGGCCAGCGGATATGTGATACTCCTGTAGGGGTGTACCTGCGGGAGAGCAAGCGGCGCAACCGTGACGGGTCGACGGTGTCGTATCTGCAGCTGGCGCATAGCGAGCGCCACCCGGTTTCCGGGGTGCCCTCGGCGAAGGTGATCCACAGCTTCGGCCGCGCCGACACCGTGGATCGCGACGCGCTGGCCCGACTGGTCGCCTCGATCTCGCGGTTCCTCGACCCGCAGCAGGCGATTACGGCCGCGCACACTGGCGAGATCGACATCCTGGACTCGCGCTGCTTCGGCGGGGCGTGGCTGCTCGACCAACTCTGGGGCCGGCTGGGTGTTGGCGCTGCGGTGCACCGGATCGCCGCGGAGCGGCGCTTGGACGCGGAGGTGACCGAGCGGGTGCTGTTTTCGCTGGTGGCGCAGCGGGCGCTGGAACCGGGCAGCAAGCGTGCCGCCACCGGCTGGGTGGCCGAGCGGGTCGCGATCACCGGCTGCCCGGGGTTTTCCGACGACGCGGCGTATCGGGCGATGGACTTCCTGCTCGACGCCCTGCCTGAGATCGCCGCTCAGATCTTCGACTCGGTTGCGCACCTGCTCAACCTCGACGTCGACATCGTCTTCGTCGACACCACCTCCACCTACTGGGAGGTCGATGTGCCTGACGAACTGTCCGAGCTTGAGCCCGAACCGCAGCCCGACGACGGCACGGCGAAGCCGGCCGAATGCGGGGCGCGCCGGTTCGGCAAGTCCAAGGACCACCGCGACGACCTGCCGCAGGTTGTGATCGCCATGGCGGTCACCCGCGACGGAATCCCGGTGCGCTGCTGGACCTTTGCCGGAAGCGAAAGCGATCAGCGGATCATCCGCACGGTCAAAGACGACCTGGGAGCCTGGAACCTGCACCGGCTGGTGTGGGTCGCAGACCGCGGCTTCGCCTCCGCGGCAAACCGCACCTACCTGACCCGCGGCGGCGGGCACTACATTCACGCCGAGAAGCTGCGCCGCACCAACGCCGAGGCCGCTGCCGCGCTGGCCCGTCCCGGCCGCTACCACGACGTCGCCGGCAACCTGCGGGTCAAAGAGGTCCGAGTCGCCCCCGGCGGCGGCACCGACGAGGGGGCACGCACCGAGCGGTTCGTGGTCTGTCACAACCCCGATGCCGCCGACCGTGACGCGACGGTCCGTCAGCGGCTCATCGAACACCTCTCGGCGCTGATCGAGGGCTCCGATGCCTGGTCCAAGCGCCGCCGCGATGAGTTCGTCGGCTCTTTGAAGGGCAAGCCGGGGCTGCGCCGGCTGTTGCGGCGCACCCAGAGCGGGTTGCTGCGCATCGACCGCGCCGCCGCCGCGCGCGAAGCCCACTACGACGGCAAGTGGCTGCTGCGCACTTCCGATCTCACCCTGACCGCCGAGGACCTGGCCGCCGCCTACAAGCAGCTGCTCGCCGTGGAACGCGGCTGGCGCGACTGCAAAACCAGCCTCGGGCTGCGCCCGGTCTACCACCACCGCGAGGACCGTATCCGCGCTCACGTCCAATTGTGTTGGCTAGCACTGCTGCTCATCCGGTTCGCCGAAACCCGCACCGGCGACACCTGGCGCAACCTGCGCCACGAACTCGACCGCATGCACCTGGTCACCATCGCCACCGCCGACGGCTGCGTCGCCCAACGATCAACGACCACCACCGGACAGAAGACCATCCTGGCCGCCCTCGACCTGCCCGAACCGCCCAAATACCTGGACTTCACACCAGTCGCCGCCGACTGACAAACGCACCCGGATCACGCGTCGTGTAGTAACACGACCCAACTCGGCTTATCAAACGTTTACGCTGGTCAACGCCAAAATCCGGCTATCCATGTGCCCACTATCTGCGGAAGTCAGGTCTATCGATTGCGGCTTATTGTGCTTCGCATGACGGCTACATCGGCATCAATTCCGCACACCGCCATCGTCCCCGCCGCCGGTCTGGGCACCCGGTTCCTTCCAGCGACCAAGACCGTCCCCAAGGAGTTACTCCCCGTCGTCGACACACCCGGCATCGAATTGGTCGCTGCCGAAGCGGCGCAGGCCGGCGTCGACCGACTGGTGATCGTGACCTCGGAGGGCAAAGACGGCGTGGTGGCACACTTCGTCGAGGATCTGGTACTGGAGGCGCGGGGCAAGCTGGTGATGCTCGAAAAGGTCCGCCGGGCCCCGGCGTTGATCAAGGTCGAATCGGTAGTCCAGCGCCGACCGCTCGGACTCGGTCATGCCATCGCTTGCGTCGAGCCGGTGCTGCTGCCCGATGAAGACGCTGTGGCGGTGCTGCTGCCCGATGACCTCGTGCTACCCACCGGCGTGCTGGAAACCATGTCGAGAGTACGCGCCAAGCGCGGCGGTTCTGTGCTGTGCGCCATCGAGGTGCCACCTGACGACATCAGCGCCTACGGCGTGTTCGACGTCGAGACGGTGCCCGACGCGGTGAATCCGAATGTATTGCGGGTCAACGGAATGGTCGAGAAGCCCAAGGCCGAGGACGCACCCTCACCGTTCGCCGCGGCCGGCCGCTACATTCTGGATCGCACGATCTTCGACGCGCTGCGCAAGATCGAGCACGGGGTCGGCGGCGAGATTCAACTAACCGACGCCATCGCGTTGCTTATCGATGAGGGTCACCCGGTTCATGTTGTGGTGCACCGTGGTACCCGGCACGACCTGGGCAATCCCGCGGGATACCTGAAGGCCTCCGTGGACTTCGCCCTCGAACGCGACGACTATGGCGACGAACTGCGGCACTGGCTCATGCAGCGCCTCGGGCTACCTGCCCAGCCGCAGACGGGTTCGCCGACCCGGACGTGATCCGCGCTCAGGTGATCCTCATCGAACTCCACTCTGGTCGCCCAGGATGTGCACCATACCGTCATGTTGATACCAGGGCGGTCACCCACCGACGATCGATGCGTTAGAAGACATCACCTACCCCAGCTCAGAGGGCACTTCACTTATTCCGACATCCCACGACCAGCCATTCCACTGGTAGATCGAGGTTGAGCCGGCTGCCGCGTGTCACCGCGGTTACGGACTGATAACGCAGTAGGGTCACCTCCGTATCGGGTTTGCCATCAGCCCGGAGGAGGTCGTAATGCGGGAACTCAGGGTCCTAGGACTCGACGTCGACAGCCGACGGATCATCTGCGAAACCGACGACTCCACGGAGAAGTTCGTGCTGCGCTCCGACGAGCGCCTCAAGGCCGCGGTACGCGGCGACCAAGTCGGCTCAAACCAAACCACGATCGAGGTCGAGGTCAAAAACGTGCTGCGCCCCAAAGAGATTCAGGCAAAAATCCGCTCAGGAGCGTCCGTCGATCAGGTCGCGTCGGCGTCCGGGATGGACATCTCCCGCGTCGAGCGATTTGCCCACCCGGTTCTGCTGGAGCGCGCCCGCGCCGCCGAACTGGCCACCGCGGCCCATCCCGTGCTCGCCGACGGCCCGTCGGTGTTGACCCTGCTGGAGACCGTGACCACCGCACTCGTCGCCCGGGGCCTGGACCCCGACGTCACGAACTGGGACGCCTGGCGCAACGAGGACGGCCGGTGGACCGTGCAGATGTCGTGGACCGCCGGACGGTCCGACCTACAGGCGCACTTCCGGTTCGCCCCGGGGGCGCACGGCGGCACCGTCACGGCCTTCGATGACGCGGCGTGCGAGCTGATCGACCCCAGCTTCGCCCGTCCCCTGCGGCCCCTGGCGCCGGTGGCGCAACTGGCGCTCGACGAGCCGGAGGCCCCGCTGACGCCGCCGACCGAGGCGCCCGAGCCGCCCCCGACGACCAAGCCGCCACGTCCGAAGAAAGGCCGGCCTGCCGTCCCGGCCTGGGAGGACGTCCTGCTAGGCGTTCGTTCCAGCGGCGGCCAGCGCTAGCAGGGCAATCCAGGAAACCCCGACGCCGACAGCTGAACCGAGCACAAACCAGCGCCAGACCGGCACCTTGCGCCACCCCCACACCGTCGGGGCGAGGCCGCCGACAGCGACCAGGTTCAGTCCTACCGCGAGCAGCGGATGAACCCGTGCCAGCCCGATGCTGAGCACAACGATGGCCGCGCCGATCACTGCGGCGACAAACGCCGCCACCGTCAGACCTGTTGCCCACGGCGTGGAATCGGTCACTTCTCGAGCCTATCCCGCTCGTAGAAGGCCAGCGCCGCGGCTGTCGCCACGTTGAGCGAGTCGGTTCCCCGCGACATCGGGATCCGCACGCGTACGTCGCTCGACCGCATCGTCCGCTCCTGCAGTCCCGGCCCCTCCGCGCCGACCATGATCGCCACCCGCTGCCCGGCCAACCCCGGCATCGCCTCCGCCAGCGACTGTGCACCCGGGTCAGGCGTCATCGCCAACAGCCGAAATCCGGCCTCCCGCAACAGTTCAAGGTCGGCGGGCCAATCCTGGGCCCTGGTGAACGGCACCAGCAACGCGTGTCCCATCGAGACACGCACAGCACGCCGGTACAGCGGGTCGGCGCAACCGCTGCCGAAGACCACCGCATCCACTCCGAGTCCCGCGGCATTGCGAAAGACAGAGCCGAGGTTCTCGTGGTCGTTGACACCTTCGAGGACGGCGACGGTTCTGGCGCCGTCGAGCACCTGCGGCACCGCCAGCTCGGTCGCGCGCGACGCCGAGGCGAGCACCCCCCGGTTCAGGTGAAAACCGACGACCTCCGCCATCACCTCGGCCGTCGCCCGGTAGAACGGTGCGGCCACACCGTCGAGGTCGGCACCGAGTTCAGCTCGCCGCCGCTCGGTCCCCAGGAGCGCCCGCGGCGTGAACCGGGACGCGAGCATGCGCTGCACCACCAGCACGCCCTCGGCGATCACCAGCCCCTTCCCTGTGGGCAGGTCCGGTCGCCGGTCGACGCTGTTGAGGTCCCGGAAGTCATCGAGCCGGCGGTCGCCGGCGTCGGCGACGTCGATCACGTTGGCCATCACTCGTTTTGGTCGCCATCGACAACGTATCCGACGGCACTCACAGCGACGAGACTACCGAGTTGGTCTCGGGCTGTGATCACCGATCGGCTACGTTGAACACAGTGATGAGCGACCATCGACCCCCGGAGCCCCCAGCGCTGCCTGCGGCGCTGCTCGCGCCGTGGCCTGTCATCGTGGCCATCACCTGTGGCTGGTTGGTCGCGGCAGTGCTTGCGTTCACCGTGAGCTCGCTGCACGACTGGCGGCCCATCACCGTCGCCGGACTCGGGGTCGGGGTTTTTGGCACATCGATATTTCTGTGGCAACGTCACGCCGTGCGTCGCGGATCTCGTGGCGCCCAGAGCGGCCTCACCTAGGAGAAGCCATGGCAGCACCTGTCTTGCAAGCCCAGATCGACATCAACGCCCCGGTTTCCAAGGTGTGGGGACTGGTCTCGGATCTGAGCAAGATGCCGCAATGGAGTCCGCAGTGCCGCCTGATGAAGCCGATCGGCGGACTGCGTCAGGGCGCTCGCACCGTGAACTTCAATCGGCGCGGCCTGCTCTTCTGGCCGACGACGAGTCGCATCACCGAGCTGATCCCCGAGCAGAAGCTGGCGTTCCGGGTCAACGAGAACCACACCGTCTGGACCTACGAACTCGAGCCGACGGAGGCCGGCACCCGGCTGGTCGAGACCCGCCACGCCGAGAACGGCACCACGGCGGTGTCCAATTTCCTGGTCAACTCCGTGATGGGCGGGGTGCCCAGCTTCGAAGATGAACTGGTCGAGGGTATGAACGCTTCGCTGGCCCGCATCAAGGCGGCCGCGGAGAGCTAACTGTCGGGGGGCTCCACCACGTCGAGGACGCCGTCGTCGTACGGGTCGTGCACCGGCGATCCGGTCCCGGCGGGCGCAGGTGTGTCCGAATGGGCTCCGCACCCGTACTCGGCGTCGACCACGTGACCGTCGGATGCCAACTCGTTGGCGCACACGCCGAACATCACACCCAGTGCCCCGCCGAGCGGCACGTAGAAGCCGCAGTCGCGACACATCCGCCGGGTGGCCCTGGCCATCGACGACCCGGGCCCGCGCTCGCCGTCGTGCCAGCGTTGCGCGGCCTCGTTGCGACCCCACAGGCTCAGCACCTGTCGACGTCCCAGCCCGACCTCGACGGCGACGTCGTCGATCTGCGGATCTCCGGTCGCCGTATAGCCCGGCGCCAGGCGGGGGTCGTCGGTCGCCGGGGCGAGAAGATCACCGGGGCCCAGATCGCCGGGGCGGACCCGTTCGTCCCAGGGCACCCATTTCGGTGCGAGCAACGCGGTCGGGCCCGGTACCAGCACCACCTCGCTGATGGTGGCCTGCGCCGCTCCCGGGCATGCGGCGACGACAACCGCCCACTGCCACCCCTGATAGCCCGGCAGCTGGGCAAGGAAGCGGTGGGTAGCCGCCGTCGGATCTTCGAAGCCGGCGCCGAGGTACTCGCCGACGGTGTCCTTCCCGCTGAACTCGACGATCGCCGCACGGGCCTCGTCGACAGCACCCATCAGCACCGCCTCGAGGCCAGGGGAGGCGTCGGCGGACGACGGGTCCGGATCCGTCGCCTCGGGCGTATCGACGTTCTGCTGGTCGGGTTCCGTCACGCTGTCCATCGCCTCCAATCTTGCACGACAGGGCCGAGGTGTAGCCACACCGGCCGCCCACACGCCCAGCGTCGTCCGCATGGGGGAGAATCAACGCGTGACCGGAGCGCGGCGTGACCACCGGGGCCCCGAGGGGCAACCGGGTGAACGCTACTACCCACCGCGCCCACCTGCGGGGGAACACCCGGGGATGGCCAACTACCCCAGCGACCCGTTGCACACCCCCGGCCACCGCTCGTCGCGCCGCACTCCCCCGACCAAACGCAGCGCCAATCGATGGCTGCCACCCTTGGACGAGAACGCCCGCCACACCACGCCGCACCGCGACCGTTTCGACCCGCCACCCGGCCGGCTGGGGGCGGGCGCCGGCGAGAAGGTCACCGTGACGCGGGCGGCAGCGCAGCGCAGCCGGGAAATGGGCTCGAGGATGTACGGCCTGGTGCACCGCGCCGCCACCGCCGACGGCGCGGACAAATCCGGCCTGACCGCCCTGACCTGGCCGGTGGTCGCGAACTTCGCGGTGGACGCGGCGATGGCGGTGGCGCTCGCCAACACGTTGTTCTTCGCCGCGGCGTCCGGGGAGAGCAAGGGCAAGGTCGCCCTGTACCTGCTCATCACGATCGCACCGTTCGCCGTCATCGCCCCACTGATCGGGCCGGCGCTGGACCGGCTCCAGCACGGCCGCAGGGTCGCGCTGGCCACCTCGTTCGCGCTGCGCACCGTGCTGGCCGTGATCCTCATCGCCAACTTCGACAGCGCCACGGGCAGCTTCCCGTCCTGGGTGCTCTACCCGTGTGCCCTCGGCATGATGGTGTTGTCGAAGTCGTTCTCGGTGCTTCGCGGCGCCGTCACCCCGCGGGTGCTGCCACCCTCGATCGACCTCGTCCGGGTGAACTCCCGGCTGACCACCTTCGGGCTGCTTGGCGGCACCCTAGTCGGCGGCGGCATCGCAGCGGCCGCGGAATGGGGTTTCCAGCTCTTCGCGATGCCCGGCGCGCTGTACATCGTGGTCGCAGTGACTGTGGCCGGCGCCGGGCTGGCGATGCGCATCCCCAAGTGGGTGGAGGTCACCGAGGGTGAGGTGCCGACCACCCTGAGTTACCACGGCGGGGCCGACGACCTGCGCCGCCGGCCCGAACCGTACAGCTTGACGACAAGAGCCCGGCAGCCCCTGGGCCGCAACATCATCACCGCGCTGTGGGGCAACTGCACCGTCAAGGTGATGGTCGGCTTCCTGTTCCTGTACCCGGCGTTCGTCGCCAAGGCGCATGACGCCAGCGGCTGGGAGCAGTTGCGCATCCTCGGGCTGATCGGCGCCGCAGCGGCCATCGGCAACTTCACCGGCAATTTCACCGCCGCGCGCCTCAAGCTCGGTCACCCCGCACGGCTGGTGGTGCGCTGCGCCATCGCGGTCACGGCTGTGGCGCTGGCGACCGCGCTGACCGGCAACCTGATGGTCGCAGCGGCAGCCACGCTGATCACGTCGGGAGCAAGCGCCATCGCCAAGGCATCGCTGGACGCGTCGCTGCAGGACGACCTACCGGAGGAATCGCGGGCCTCGGCGTTCGGCCGGTCCGAGTCGTTGCTGCAGCTGGCGTGGGTCGCCGGCGGCGCGACCGGGGTGTTGATCTACACCGAGCTGTGGGCGGGTTTCACGACGATCACCGCCATCCTGATGCTCGGTCTCGCCCAGACGATCGTGAGCTACCGCGGTGAATCGTTGATCCCCGGCCTCGGCGGCAATCGGCCGGTGCTCGCCGAGCAGGAAGGTGGGCGGAGCGACGCGACGGCGGTGACGCACGAGTGAAACGTTTGGTCGCCGTGCTCGCGGCGGTGGCGCTGGTGGCTTCCACCGGCACCGGCGTGCTGGTGTGGCAGCTCACCAGAGACCACGAGCCCCAGCTACCGGAGATCTCCGCGTACTCGCACGGCGACCTGACTCGGGTGGGTCCGTACCGGTTCTGTGAGGTGCTCAACCCCACCGACTGCGTGGTGCCCGGCGAGCAGGGCGAGCTGCCGGTGACGGGCCGCCACCCGGTCCAGCTGTCGGTGCCGACGGCGATCGCGCAGGCACCGTGGGTGCTGCTGCGCGCCTACGAGGACGACGATGTCATCGAGGAGTTCCGCCCCGAGAGCAGGCTTGCGGTGACGATTCCCACCGTCGACCCACAGCGGGGCCGGCTCACCGGCATCGCCGTGCAGTTGCCGACCCTGGTCCGCGACGAGACGGGCAACGAGTTCCCGGTGCCGCATGCCGAGTGGTCGGTGCGGACCGTCTGGGGTCAGCCGGCCGAATGAGCGGCGGGGACGCGCTCGTCCTCCCGCGGCGGCCCCGGAGGCGACCCGTCTCCGAACGGCCTGCCGCCCAACGCTTCCCGGCCGTGCGGCGTCAGCCAGTTCGCCAGGTCCGGACCCTTCGGCACGACTCGGGTGGGGTTGATGTCGGTGTGGACGATGTAGTAGTGCTGCTTGATCTGGACGAAGTCGGTTGTGTCACCGAACCCCGGGGTCTGGAAGAGGTCTCGCGCATAGGCCCACAGCACCGGCATCTCGGCGAGCTTGCTCCGGTTGGCCTTGAAGTGGCCGTGGTAGACGGCGTCGAAGCGGGCCAGCGTGGTGAACAGCCGCACGTCGGCCTCGGTGATGGTGCCCCCCACCAGATAACGCTGGTCGGTCAGCCGATCGGAGAGCCAGTCGAGCGCGGTGAACAACCGGTCGTAGGCCTTCTCGTAGGCCTTCTGCGTTCCGGCGAACCCGCATCGGTACACCCCGTTGTTGATCTCGGTGTAGACCCGCTGTGCGACCTCGTTGATTTCGTCGCGCCAGCGTTCGGGGTACAGCTGCGGCGCACCGTCACGGTGGTGGGCGGTCCATTCGGTCGAGAAGTCCAACGTGATCCGGGCGAAGTCGTTGGTCACCACCTGTCCCGTCGGGACGTCGACGATCGCGGGAACCGTCACCCCTTTCGGGTAGTCGGGAACGCGCTTGTTGTAGGCGTCGCGGAGATAGTGGATCCCCAGCACCGAGTCGACCCCGCCGGGGTCGAGGTCGAAGGTCCAGCTCCGCTCATCGTGGGTGGGGCCGCAGAAAGCGATGGAAAGAGCGTCTTCCAGACCCAACAGCCGCCGCACGATGATCGTGCGGTTGGCCCACGGGCACGCTCGGGCGACGACGAGCCGGTAGCGACCGGGCTCGACGGGGTAGCCGTCGCGGCCGTCGGCGGTGATCCGGGTGTCAATGTAGGCGGTGTCGCGGGTGAAGTCACCATCGGCGGTCGAGGAGTCGGCGACGTAGCTCATGCGTCGAGTTCGCGGGCGACGGCCTTGACCACTTCGGAGACCCTGCGGGCCACCTTGCGGTCCGGGTAGCGGCCTTTGCGCAACTCCGGCTGCACCGCACCCTCCAACAGCGTGATCATGTCCTCGACCATGCCGTGCAACTCGTCGGGCGTGTGCTTGTGCTCGACGGCCGAGGCTTCTCGCCGGGTTTTGCTCAGGCTCGGCGGGGGGTCGATCAGCTTCAGGGTCAGCGCCTGCGGGCCACGACGGCCGGCAGCCACCCCGAACTCGACGCGCTGCCCGGCCTTGAGGCCTTCAACACCGGCGGGCAACGCCGAGGACCGCACGTAGACGTCCTCGCCGTCTTCCTGCGACAGGAACCCGAAGCCCTTCTCCGCGTCGTACCACTTCACCCGGCCGGTCGGCACTGGTCTCACCCGCTTGTCTCTTTGAACCAATTTGTCTCTTTGAACCAATAAATGTCTGCACCTGTCGGGTACATAACTAACGCGCCCCGCCTGCGCCGGGACGCGTCCGAAAAGATCTTACTCGGACGCCGGCGCGGCCAGCATCCCCTGATGTCGGTAGGCTGCAGTCACCGTTGGAGGAAAGAAGATGCGACTGATACTCAATGTCATCTGGTTGATCTTCGGCGGCGTGTGGCTAGCGTTGGGGTACCTGTTGGCTGCCCTGATCTGCTTCATCCTGATCGTCACGATCCCATTCGGGTTCGCGGCGCTGCGCATTGCGTCGTATGCGCTGTGGCCGTTCGGTCGCACGATCGTCGACAAGCCCGGCACCCGCCCCGGCGCCCTGGTCGGCAACGTCATCTGGGTCATCCTGTGCGGGGTGTGGCTGGCGATCGGCCACATCGTCAGTGCGGTCGCGATGGCCATCACGATCATCGGCATCCCGCTGGCTCTGGCCAACCTCAAGATGATCCCGGTGTCCCTGATGCCGCTGGGCAAGGAGATCGTGCCCGTCGACTCGGTCGACGCCACCGCCGGAGCCCTGCGGTGACGGTGGTTTCGCTCGGGGTGCCGTCGGTGCACCGTCCCAGGCCACCGGCACCGCCGGACGGTCCGCTGGTCGACACATTCGGTCGGGTCGCGACCGACCTACGCGTCTCGCTGACCGACCTGTGCAATCTGCGCTGTACCTATTGCATGCCTGCCGAGGGCCTGGACTGGCTGCCGAGTGATCAGAAGTTGAGTTCCGCAGAACTCGCCCGGCTGCTCCACGTCGCGGTCACCCGGCTCGGAATCACCAGCGTCCGGTTCACCGGCGGCGAGCCGCTGGTGCTCCCCCATCTGGAGGACGTGATCGCCAGGACGGCGGCGCTGGACCCGCGCCCGGAGATCACGTTGACCACCAACGGTGTCGGGCTCGAGCGCCGCGCCGCAGGCCTGAAGGACGCCGGACTGGACCGCATCAACGTGTCGCTGGACACCGTGGACGCCGCCCACTTCGCGGCGATCACCCGCCGCGACCGGCTGGGCGACGTGCTGGCCGGACTGCAGGCCGCCAAGGCCGCGGGGCTGAGCCCGGTAAAGGTCAACGCGGTACTCGACCCGGTCACCGGGCTCGACGATGCGGTGGCGCTGCTGCGCTTCTGTCTGGAGCACGGCTACCAGCTGCGCATCATCGAGCAGATGCCGCTCGACGCCGGCCACACGTGGCAGCGAGGGCGCGCCATCACCGCCGAGGACGTGCGGCGCACACTGCAGCGGGACTTCACGTTGACCCCTGACCCGGCCCCGCGTGGTTCGGCCCCGGCTCAGCTGTGGCAGGTCTCTTCGGCCGAGACCGGCGACCGGGTGCTCGGTCGAGTCGGCATCATCGCATCGGTGTCGCAGGCATTCTGCGCGGCCTGTGACCGGACCAGGCTCACCGCCGACGGGCAGGTCCGCAACTGCCTGTTCTCCACTGAGGAGACCGATCTGCGCGCCCTGCTGCGCTCCGGGGCCGATGACGACGCTCTGGAGGCGGCGTGGCGGGCCGAGATGTGGGCCAAAGCCGCCGGTCACGGGATCAACGACCCCGACTTCGTCCAGCCTGACCGGCCGATGAGCGCGATCGGCGGCTAGTCCATGCAGGCAGGCCCAGAAGTGCGGGTGACCGTGCGGTACTTCGCCGCGGCTCGTGCTGCGGCGGGCGCCGAAACCGAAACGGTCGCGCTGCACGCCGGAACGACGATCGCCGAGTTGATCGATGCGCTCAAAGCTCGGGACTCGGAGCTGTCCCGGGTGCTGGCCCGGTGTTCGTTCCTGCGCGACGGAATCGCGGTGCGTGACATGGAATCTGCTCTCGGGGATGCGCAGACCGTGGACGTGCTGCCGCCCTTCGCCGGCGGCTGAGACGGTGCCGTTATCAAAGTATTCCGTGATTTGCGTCACATAACAGGACGGTCACGGGATGGCTACGGCGCGGTTTCGGCGCGTGGCACCTGCAGGAACAACGCAGTTTCCTGGGTTTTTAGAGTTTTTTTAGTATTTGCCGCGGTCAGAAACGCCGACGCGGCCAGAAGGTGACGGGGCCGAAGCCACCGGTTACCGTCTTGACTCAGGTCGTCGACCCCAAACCCGACGGCCCGCCGTGTGACCAATTGCGCCGAGCTCCATCCGTTGGTCCGCGGGGACATCGAGACACAACCTGGATGGAGGCGGGGGACCCACCGGTCCACCGAACACAAGGGACCTGGGGCCGTTTCCGGCTCCTAGGGGTGAAGCCGTTCTCGTTTCGACGATGGCGGCCGGGCGACCTCTCCAGCCCGAACCCGACAGCTGACCTCGCGGGCGCTTCAGAGAGGACCACACGCACTATGAGTGGACGGCATCGCAAGCCCACTTCGTCATCAGTCAGCGTCGCCAAGATCGCCTTCACCGGCGCGGTCATCGGCGGTAGCGGCGTCGTACTCGCCGGGCAGGCCGGCGCGGCAACCGACAGCGAATGGGATCGCGTCGCCAGCTGCGAATCCGGCGGCAACTGGGCCATCAATACCGGCAACGGTTACCACGGTGGTCTTCAGTTCGCGCCGAGCACCTGGTCCGGACACGGCGGTGCCGAGTTCGCGCCGGTCGCCCATCAGGCCACCAAGGAAGAACAGATCGCCGTCGCTGAGCGTGTCCTGGCGTCCCAGGGCAAGGGTGCATGGCCGTCGTGCGGCGGGCCGCTCTCCGCCGCCACGCCGCGCAATGTGGTCGACGAGCCCCAGCCTGTGGATCCGGTCGCGCTGAACGGCGAGTTGCCGCCGCCTCCTCCCATCGATCCGTTCGCGCCGCCACCTCCGCCGCCCACGCCGTTCGACGCGATGTCGGCCCCCCTGCCTGCGGCACCGCCGCCGCCGGCA
>NZ_JBAUJB010000187.1:0-19007 GCF_049683355.1 Mycobacterium sp. | reverse complement strand
GGCCAGCGCCACCTCCGAGGCCACCCCCTTCCCACGCCGAGCCGCCGGCATCCCGGCCGCCTCCTCGGCGGCGCGGCGCTTGGCCACCCACAACGCCGTCGCCCGCGCTTGGGTTGCCGCGGCCACGCTTTTCAGCTTCTCCAGCGACTCGACCTGCGCCCGCAGCTCAGCCTCACCCGCCCCGGGATCGATATCGAACACATTTTCGAACACACGCCCAGGCTAAACCACCCCACCGACAGATCACTGCGCTGTGCGCAGGTCCTTGCGCAGGATTTTGCCCGACGCCGACTTCGGGACCGCGTCGATGAACGCGACCTGGCGGACCTTCTTGTACGGGGCCACCTGGCCGGCGACGTACTCCATCACGTCGGCCTCGGTCAGGTCGGCGTCTTCGCGCTTGACCACAAACGCCTTGGGTACTTCCTCACCCTCGTCATCGGGCACGCCGACCACCGCGGCGTCGGCGATCTGCGGGTGCGCCAGCAACACGGCCTCCAATTCGGCGGGCGGCACCTGGTACCCCTTGTACTTGATCAGTTCCTTGAGCCGGTCCACGATGTACACGCAGCCGTGGGCGTCGACCTGCGCGAGGTCGCCGGTGTGCAGCCAGCCGTCCTCGTCAATGGTCGACCTGGTGGCCTCGTCGTTGTTGAGGTAGCCGGCCATCACGTTGGGCCCCTTGAACCACAACTCGCCGGTTTTGCTCAAACCTTCTTCCGGGGGCGCGATCTCGTCGCCGGTCTCCGGGTCGACGATCTTGGATGCTGCGTTCGACACCGTCCAGCCGACTGAGCTGAGCGGCGCCTCCGCCCGCAGGTTGTGCCGGCCGCCGTCAAACGGGGTGATGTGGCTTACCGGACTCAGCTCGCTCATCCCGTAGCCCTGCACCACCTTGCAGCCCAGTCGCTCGGCGACGGCCCGGCCGAGGTCGGCGTCCAGCGGCGCCGCACCGGACATCACGACGTTGAGCGACGACAGGTCATACGAGTCCACCAGCGGGTGCTTGGCCAGCGCCACCGCAACCGGAGGCGCGATGAAGGCGATGGTGCACTTGTGCTCGGCGATGTTGCCCAGGAACTCGCCGAGGTCGAAGCTCGGCATGATGACCAGTCGCGCACGGGCGTGCAGGGCTGCGTTGAGCAGGACGGTCATCCCGTAGATGTGGAAGAACGGCAGCACGGCCAGGATGACGTCGTCGGAGACCATTCCGTGCAGTGGGCGGATCTGTGCCACGTTGGCGACCAGGTTGCGGTGCGTCAGCATCACTCCCTTGGGGTTCCCGGTGGTCCCTGAGCTGTAGGGAAGCACCGCCAGATGCGCCGACGGCGCGAAACTCACCTCCGGGGCGCGGGTTGCGCCGGCAAGCAGGTCGGTGGCGTTGGGATGGCCGTCGGTATCGCGGCCCGCCCCGTCGAGCACCACCAGGTTCTCGTCGGGGATGCCCGCCGCCGCGGCGCCTTCCTTGGCCTGCGCCAGCATCGGCGTCACGGTGATCAGCATCTTGGCAGCGGAGTCGGTCAGCTGCTTGGTTATGTCCTTGGCGGTGAACAGCGCGTTGATCGTCGTGGCCGTCGCGCCGGCGCGCAGGATGGCATGGAAGGCGACGGCGAACGCCGAGCTGTTCGGGGCGAGCAGTCCGACCACGTCGCCGACCCCCAGGCCGCGTTCGGCCAGCGCACCGGCGAACGAATCGATCAGTGCGACCATCTCGCCGTAGGTGGTTTTCCTGCCGGACTTCGTGTCGATCAGCGCGACACGGTCGGCATCGGCGGTGTCCAGCTGGTCGAACAGGTAGTCGTAGACACTGGCTGTCGGGATGTCGACTTCGGGGAAGGGGCTCGCGAAGCTCATGGTCCCGATCGAACCATGCTCGGCCCCGACCGGGTCAGCGTTCGTCGAGCTGTTTCACCGATTTCTTCGGAGCGACCAACCGGAACGACGAGTCGACCAGCTCGGTGACCTCGTCCCAGTCCACTGCCGAGACCGTCAAGTCCATCCCCAGCCAGCCGAACGGCCCCATGTATGCGGGGTAGAAGAAGCGGCTGTCCTGCTCGAGTGCCCTGCGGTCGCTGTCGTTGACCTTGACCAGGATCGAGTGTGGGTGCGCCCGGTATTCGCCCTTCTTGTCTCCTTTGACGCTTCCGCCGTACATCAGGAACATCTTGGGCGCGCAGAACACCGGCCGACCCCAGGAGATCTTCTCGAACGCCGCCGGGAACCCGAGGGCGATCTCGCGCACTTCGGCCAACCCCGTGTCGTCCTCGCGGAACATGATCGGATGCGGCATGACGCCAGGGTATCCACACCGCCGCCGACGGCGCCGGGTGTCTGAGGGCTCAGATAACCTGCGGGGGTGAGTCCCAAGGCGGTCCCCGATCCTGAGGCGGCGCTGGCAGAGCAGGCTGACGATGCTCCCGCCGCCGACGTGCGGCGCCGGTGGCAGGAACTCGCCGACGAGGTGCGTGGCCACCAGTTCCGCTACTACGTACGCGACGCGCCGGTGATCTCGGACGCCGAGTTCGACACGCTGCTGCGCGAACTCCAGGCACTCGAAGAGTCCCACCCCGAGTTGCGCACACCCGATTCGCCCACCCAGCTCGTCGGTGGAGCGGGGTTCTCCACCGATTTCACCTCGGCCGATCACCTCGAGCGGATGCTGAGCCTGGACAACGTGTTCACTCCCGACGAGCTCGCCGCGTGGGCCGAGCGGATCAAAGGGGAGATTGGTCACGACGTGGACTATCTGTGCGAATTGAAGATCGACGGGGTCGCGCTGGCGCTGGTCTACCGTGACGGACGGCTCGTCCGCGCGGCGACCCGCGGCGACGGGCGTATCGGCGAGGATGTCACCCTCAATGCGCGCACCATCGACGACATTCCGGAAAAGCTGACCGGGACAGAAGAATTCCCGGTCCCGCCGGTGCTGGAGGTGCGCGGTGAGGTGTTCTTCCGGATCGCCGATTTCGAGGACCTGAACGCGGGTCTGGTCGCCGAGGGCAAGCCGCCTTTCGCCAACCCGCGCAACAGTGCGGCCGGGTCGCTGCGGCAGAAGAACCCCGCGGTCACCGCGCGGCGCCGGCTGCGGATGATCTGCCACGGGCTGGGCCACATCGAAGGTCCCGCGGGCTTCCCCTTCACATCGCTGCACGACGCCTACCGGGCGCTGGCTGCGTGGGGGTTGCCGGTGTCCGATCACACCGCCCAGGTCCAAGGCCTCGACGCGGTCACCGAACGGATCGCCTACTGGGGAGAGCACCGACACGACGTCGACCACGAGATCGACGGGGTTGTGGTGAAAGTCGACGACGTCGCGCTGCAGCGCCGCCTCGGTTCGACGTCACGCGCCCCGCGCTGGGCGGTGGCGTACAAGTACCCGCCCGAGGAAGCCACCACAAAACTTCTCGACATCCGCGTCAACGTGGGACGCACCGGACGGGTGACGCCGTTCGCGTACATGGAGCCGGTCACCGTCGCAGGGTCGACGGTCGGGCTGGCGACGCTGCACAACGCCTCGGAGGTCAAACGCAAGGGTGTGCTGATCGGTGACACCGTGGTGATCCGGAAGGCCGGCGACGTCATCCCCGAGGTGCTAGGTCCGGTCGTCGACCTGCGTGACGGCTCCGAACGGGAGTTCGTGATGCCCACCCACTGCCCGGAGTGCGGGACCGAATTGGCGCCCGCCAAAGAGGGCGATGCAGACATCCGCTGCCCCAGTTCCCGCACCTGCCCGGCGCAGTTGCGGGAGAGGGTGTTTCACGTGGCCGGTCGCGGCGCCTTCGACATCGAGGGCCTCGGCTACGAGGCCGCGATTGCGCTGCTGCAGGCGGGCGTCATCACCGACGAAGGCGATCTGTTCGACATCACGGCCGAGGATCTGCTCAAGACCGACCTGTTCACCACCAAGGCCGGAGAGGTGTCGGCCAATGGAAAGCGGCTGTTGGCCAATCTGGGCAAGGCGAAGTCCCAACCGCTGTGGCGGGTTCTGGTCGCGCTGTCGATCCGGCACGTCGGGCCGACTGCTGCGCGGGCACTGGCAACAGAGTTCGGCAGCCTCGATGCGGTCACCGCGGCATCGGAAGAACAACTGGCAGCTACCGAGGGGGTCGGCCCGACCATCGCCGCCGCGATCATCGACTGGTTCACCGTCGACTGGCACCGCGCCATCGTCGACAAGTGGCGCGAGGCCGGCGTGCGGATGGCCGACGAGCGTGACACCAGCATCGAACGGACGCTGGAGGGGCTGTCGATCGTCGTGACCGGGTCGCTGCCCGGCTTCTCCCGTGACGACGCCAAGGAAGCCATCGTCGCCAGGGGCGGCAAGGCGGCCGGTTCGGTGTCGAAGAAGACAGCGTATGTGGTGGCAGGTGATGCGCCAGGATCCAAGTACGACAAGGCAATCGAGCTCGGGGTGCCGGTGCTCGACGAGGACGGCTTCCGGCGCCTGCTCGAGGGCGGGCCGGAAGCGTTGGAGCGGTAGGGCTCAGCGCAGGATCGTCGCGATGATCCCGGCCAGGTAGCCCAGGCGCGCGACCTCGCTCGGCCGGAAGACCGGCCCGCCCGGACGGCCGAGGACCACAGCGGTGCGCGCACCGCCCAGCGGCGCGGCGGCCAGCGTGGTGTCCATGTCCCGCCACACCTGGGGCACCCAGTCGGCGGTGGCGTCGAGGGCTTCGGCCTGATCGATCGGAAGCCAGGGCGTCTCGGCGGCTTGGGTTTCGGGGGCTCCGGAACTGCCGACCAGGCGCTGCGGACCCTCATCGGTCAGCTGGGTGACCGTGCACCAACCGACACGCAGCACTTTGGGGGCTTCGTCGACGAGTACCTGGAACCTCTTGAGCCTGCCGTCGGCCGCGGCGACGTGATCGATCAACTCGAGTTCCCGGTGCGCTTCCAGCAGCCCGGTGTGTGGCCGGATGCTGTCGACGTAGACACCCTTGAGCTTCTCGGCGGCGGTGATCAGCATGTCAGCCATCGCGCCCGAGGGAAGGTCGACCACCAGATCGTCGACCGCGTAACCGGCCGCCCGCTCGACCACGTCGAGGGACAGGATGTCGGCGCCTACCGAACCGAGGGCGACGGCCAGCGAGCCGAGGCTGCCCGGCCTGTCCTCTAGCTGGACCCGCAGCAGATACGAAGGCACGCGCACACTGTTTCACGGGGAGTGGCTGGCAGGCGACTCGGACGCGATCGCCTGAAAGGCGTTGAACTAGGCTTGGCGGTCGTGTCACAGATCTCGCGAGACGAAGTTGCCCACCTGGCACGCCTTGCCCGGCTCGCCCTGACCGATGACGAACTCGACAGCTTCGTCGGCCAGCTCGACGCCATCCTCGGCCACGTCAGTCAGATCCAGGCGGTCGACGTCACCGGGGTGGAGGCCACCGACAATCCTTTGAAGGACGTCAACGTCTTTCGTCCGGACGTGGTCCGGCCGTCGCTGACACAGGAACAGGTCCTGGCGGCGGCGCCGAAGTCGGCCGACGAACGGTTCGCGGTTCCGCGGATTCTGGGAGAAGCCGAATGAGCACTTTGACCAGGCTGGATGCGGCGACGCTGAGCAGCAAGATCGCCGCCGGGGAAGTGTCCTCCACCGAGGTGACGCAGGCGTGCCTGGATCAGATCGCCGCCACCGACGGTGACTACCACGCGTTCCTGCACGTCGCGGCCGATCAGGCGCTCGAAACCGCGGCCGCCGTGGACGCCGCTCTCGCCGCCGGCGAGCAGCTGCCGTCCCCGCTGGCCGGTGTCCCGCTGGCCCTCAAGGACGTGTTCACCACCACCGATATGCCCACGACGTGCGGATCGAAGATCCTCGAGGGATGGACATCGCCGTTCGACGCCACCGTGACCACGCGGCTGCGCGCCGCAGGCATCCCGATACTCGGCAAGACCAACATGGACGAGTTCGCGATGGGATCGTCGACCGAGAACTCGGCGTACGGACCGACCCGCAACCCGTGGAACGTCGACCGGGTGCCCGGCGGGTCGGGCGGTGGCAGCGCCGCCGCGCTGGCCGCTTTCCAAGCGCCGCTGGCGATCGGATCCGACACCGGCGGCTCGATCCGGCAACCGGCGGCTCTCACCGCGACGGTCGGCGTCAAACCCACCTACGGCACGGTGTCCCGGTACGGGCTGATCGCCTGCGCCTCATCGCTGGATCAGGGTGGGCCGTGCGCGCGCACGGTGCTGGACACGGCGCTGCTGCACGCGGTCATCGCGGGCCATGACCCGTGCGATTCCACGTCGGTGGACGCCGCAGTGCCCGACGTCGTCGGCGCCGCGAGGGCGGGCGCGACCGGTGACCTCACCGGCGTGCGGGTCGGGGTGATCAGACAACTGCGCAGCGGTGAGGGCTACCAGCCGGGGGTCTCCGCCTCCTTCGACGCCGCCCTCGAGCAGCTCACCGCGCTCGGCGCGCAGGTCAGCGAGGTCGACTGCCCGCACATCAACTACTCGTTGCCCTCCTACTACCTGATCCTGCCGTCGGAGGTGTCGTCGAACCTCGCGAAGTTCGACGGGATGCGTTTCGGCTTGCGCAGCGGGGACGACGGCACCCACAGCGCCGAAGAGGTGATGGCGCTGACCCGCGCTGCCGGTTTCGGTCCCGAGGTCAAGCGCCGGATCATGATCGGTGCGTACGCGTTGTCCGCCGGCTACTACGACGCGTACTACAACCAGGCGCAGAAGGTGCGCACGCTGATCGCGCGCGACCTCGACGACGCGTACCGCAACGTGGACGTGCTGGTGTCACCCACCACGCCGACGACCGCGTTCGCGCTGGGCGAGAAGGTCGATGATCCGTTGTCGATGTACCTGTTCGATCTGTGCACATTGCCGCTGAACCTCGCCGGGCACTGCGGAATGTCGGTACCGTCAGGTCTGTCGGCGGACGACAACCTGCCCGTCGGGCTGCAGATCATGGCGCCGGCCCTGGCGGATGATCGGCTCTACCGGGTGGGTGCGGCCTACGAGGCGGCACGCGGTCCTCTGCCAACTGCGCTGTAACGGGGGAGGATGGTGCCGACGCCGAGGAGCTGGAGGGCTTAGCGAATGCGTATCGGAGTGCTGACCGGTGGAGGCGACTGCCCCGGTTTGAACGCGGTCATCAGGGCCGTGGTTCGTACGTGCGACGTCCGTTACGGCTCTTCTGTCGTCGGATTCCTGGACGGGTGGCGCGGCCTGCTCGAGGATCGCCGCATCCAACTGAAAAACGACGACCGCAACGACCGGCTGCTGACCAAGGGCGGGACCATCCTCGGCACCGCGCGCACCAACCCGGACAAGCTTCGTGCCGGGCTGGATCAGATCAAGCAGACGTTGGAGGACAACGGGATCGACGTGCTGATCCCGATCGGCGGGGAGGGCACCCTGACGGCCGCGCACTGGCTGTCGGAGGAGAACGTCCCGGTGGTGGGCGTGCCGAAGACGATCGACAACGACATCGACTGCACCGACGTGACATTCGGCCACGACACCGCGCTGCACGTCGCCACCGATGCCATCGACCGCCTGCACAGCACCGCCGAGTCGCACCAGCGCGTGATGCTCGTCGAGGTGATGGGCCGTCACGCGGGCTGGATCGCGCTGAATTCCGGGCTGGCCTCCGGTGCGCACATGACGCTGATCCCCGAACAGCCGTTCGACGTCGAAGAGGTGTGCCGGCTGGTCAAACAGCGGTTCATCCGCGGCGATTCACATTTCATCTGTGTGGTGGCCGAGGGCGCGAAACCTGCCGAGGGCTCGATGCAGTTGCTCAAGGGCGGAACCGACGAGTTCGGCCACGAACGGTTCACCGGGGTGGCGCAACAACTCGCCGTAGAAGTCGAGAAGCGAATCAACCGGGAAGTGCGCGTGACGGTGCTCGGCCACGTGCAGCGTGGCGGCATGCCGACACCCTATGACCGGGTTCTGGCCACCCGCTTCGGCGTCAACGCCGCAGACGCCGCCCATGCCGGTGAGTACGGGATGATGGTCTCGCTGCGTGGGCAGGACATCGGACGGGTCCCGCTCGCCGACGCGGTCCGTCAACTCAAGCTGGTGCCCCAGAGCCGTTACGACGACGCGGCCGAGTTCTTCGGCTGAGAACCCACCACGTCACGGCGTGTACTGCAGGTAGGTCGCCATTCCCGCTTCGAGGTGATATTCGTTGTGGCAGTGGGTGATCCACTTCCCGGGGTTGTCGGTATCGAAGTCGGCCACCAAAGTTGCCAGCGGCGGCACCAGCACCGTGTCCTTGCGGGCGCGCGGTCCGTCGGGCCCCTGCACCTGGAAGGTGTGCCCGTGCAGATGCATCGGGTGAAACATCATGGAGTCGTTGATGTAGCGGATCCTGGTCCGCTGGGCGGGGCGCACTGGCAGGCCGGGTAGTAGAGGGTCGTAGACCTGGTCGTTGATGACCCAGGTGTACGGGGTGATCGGGCCTCCCAACCGGAGATCCAGCGTCTGGGTCGGCAGTGCTTCCGGCAGGGTGTCGGCCTCGGTGGGGCGCAGCGTCGCGGTGTCCAGCGGCTCCTGCAGCGTCAGTTGTGCGGCGAACCGGCCGACTGCTCCCTGGTCACCGGCAACCGGGGCGCCGGCCACCCGGAGGTTCAGCTGGGCCCACCCGTCCTTGCCGTAGGGCACCGCAACGACCGGCACCGACGAGTCGCCCAGGGTGAGGATCGCGTCCACCCGCTCGCCCATCCCCAGCAACACCGAGTCGGTCTGTTGGGGCACCACCGGATAGCCGTCGGTGTGGGTGACCGTCATCGGGATGCCCGGGACGCCGACCCGGAACGCGGTATCGCCGCCGGCGTTGATGATCCGGAGCCTGATCCGGCGGCGCGGCGGGTACTCGACGACCCGCGGGTCGTCGGGCACCCGGCCGTTGATCAGGTAGTACGGGTAGGCGACGTCGCCGCCGTCGCGGCCCAGCGGCATCGTGGCGCTCACCCCGGGCCCACCCGGTTCCATCGGTGCCATCCCGGTCCGGCGGAGATTGTCGAACACCGCATCGGGATCGGTGCCGGTGCCGTCGAGCCAGTCGTCGAGAACCAGGGTCAGTTCGTCGTCGTAGTCGGCGCCGTCGGCGGGATCCTCGACGATCACCGGGGCGTACAGGCCGCGGTCCAGCTGCGACCCGAAGTGCGGATGCGCCCAGTAGGTGCCGCTGTCCGGCACCACGAACTCGTAGCGGAACGTCGAACCAGGGGCGACGGCCTGCTGTGTGAGCACGGGTACGCCGTCCATGTCGTTGGGGATGGCCAGACCGTGCCAGTGAATGGTCGAGGGCTCCGGCAGCTCGTTGGCCATCGTGATCTGCAGGGTCTGGCCGCGTGCCACGCGGATCTCATCGGCGGGCACCCGCCCGTTCCAGGCCCAGGTCGAGACGACGACGCCCGCTCCGAGGTCGATATCGGTGACGGTGGCGGTCATCGTGGCATCCGCACCGGGTCGGGGAGGGCGGGCACAACCGCCCAGCAGGGTGCCGCCGGCCAGGGCTCCGATCGTGCCCGCCCGAAGGAACGTGCGCCGATCCATCGGCATCGGACAATTCAAGCACGAATAGGATTCTGTACATGAGTGTTGCGGCAAGTGCAGACCTGCTGGATTACGACCAGGTCATCGCCGAGTTCGAGCCTGTGCTCGGCCTGGAGGTCCATGTCGAACTCTCGACGAGGACCAAGATGTTCTGCGGCTGTGCCAACAGTTTCGGAAATCAGCCCAACACCCAGGTGTGTCCGGTGTGTCTGGGCCTGCCCGGGTCGCTTCCGGTGCTCAACCAGGTGGCCGTGGAGTCGGCGATCCGCATCGGCCTGGCGCTGAACTGCGAGATCGTGCCGTGGTGCCGGTTCGCCAGGAAGAACTACTTCTACCCGGACATGCCGAAGAACTACCAGATCTCGCAGTACGACGAGCCCATCGCAGTCAACGGTCATCTCGAGGTACCGCTCGACGACGGCACCACCTGGCGGGTGGAGATCGAACGGGCCCACATGGAGGAGGACACCGGCAAGCTCACCCACCTGGGCAGCGAGACCGGGCGGATCGCCGGGGCCACCACCTCGCTGATCGACTACAACCGTTCGGGTGTTCCGCTGATCGAGATCGTCACCCGCCCGATCGAGGGCGCCGGCGACCGGGCTCCCGAGATCGCGCGCGCGTACGTGACCGCCCTTCGAGACCTGTTGCGCGCCCTCGGCGTCTCCGATGTCCGGATGGACCAGGGATCGATGCGCTGCGACTCGAACGTCTCGCTCAAGCCGAGAGGTCAGGCGGAGTTCGGCACCCGCACCGAGACGAAGAACGTCAACTCGCTCAAGAGCGTGGAAGTGGCGGTCCGCTACGAGATGCGCAGGCAGGCAGCAGTTCTGAAGTCCGGCGGCTCGATCGTCCAGGAAACCCGCCACTTTCACGAGGACGGCTACACCTCGCCGGGGCGCAGCAAGGAGACCGCGCAGGACTACCGGTACTTCCCTGAGCCCGACCTGGAACCGGTGGCCCCCGGCGCCGAGTACGTCGACCAGCTGCGCCAGACCATCCCCGAACTTCCGTGGTTGACCCGCAACCGGATTCAGCAGGAATGGGGTATCTCCGACGAGGTGATGCGCGACCTGGTCAACATCGGCGCCATCGACCTGATCGCCGCGACCGTCGAACACGGTGCCTCCAGCGACGCCGCGAAGGCCTGGTGGGGAAACTTCCTGGTGCAGAAGGCCAACGAGATCGGCGTCGAGCTCGAAGCCCTGGCCATCACCCCGGCTCAGGTCGCCGCGGTGGTCAAGCTCGTCGACGACGGCAAGTTGTCCAACAAGCTGGCCCGTCAGGTCGTCGAAGGGGTGCTGGCCGGCGAGGGTGAACCCGAGCAGGTGATGGCCGACCGCGGGCTGGCTGTGGTGCGCGACGACTCACTGATCCAGGCCGCCATCAATGAAGCTCTCGAGGCTCACCCCGACATCGCCGAGAAGATCCGCGGCGGCAAGGTGCAGGCCGCCGGCGCCATCGTCGGCGCGGTGATGAAAGCCACCAAGGGACAGGCCGACGCCACGCGGGTACGCGAGCTGGTCATGGCTGCCTGCAGCTGACATGACCCTCAACACGCTGGTGCGGGGGACGTCGAGCCGATGAAGCGACCCCAGGATCTGGTGTTCCGGCTGCTGGCGCACCCGCTTCGGCTGCTGTCGCTGCGGTCGATCGTCATCCTCGCTCAGCTGGGCGTGATCATCCTGGTGCTCACGCTGGGCGTCTGGGTGTGGGTCGGGGTCACCAACGACCAGTACAACCAGCTGGACCGGCGACTGGACTCGCTGTCGAGCTTCGGTGACGTCAACACCCTGCTGCGCAGCGCGCAGGACGGGATCGGGCCCGAGCCGACCGAGGGCGGCCTGGTGCGCACCGCCCGCATCGGCGACGCCACAGTCTCGATCCCCGCCGACGTGGTGCTGCCCGAACTTCCCAGCGGATACTCCGACACCACGATCCAAGGTGTCGAGTACCGGGTCCGCACGATCACCACCGGCACCGCCGCGATCGCGCTGGGAGCGCCGCTGGCCGAGACGCAGGCCCGCATCGACTCGCTGCACTGGCGGGTGTTCTGGATCTGCTTCGGGGTGATCGTCGCCACCCTGCTCGTCGGCTGGGTGATCGCGCTGATCATGGTCAACCCCTTCCGGCTGCTCGCTCAACAGGCCAGGGCGATCAACGCGCAGTCCAATCCGGACGAAGTGCAGGTGCGGGGAGTGTGGGAAGCGGTGGAGATCTCCGAGGCGGTGGAAGGCATGCTCGCCCGGATCGGAGACGAGCAGCAGCGCACCCGGGCGGCGCTGGAGTCGGCACGCGATTTCGCCTCCGTCGCCTCTCATGAACTGCGCACACCGCTGACGGCGATGCGCACCAACCTCGAGGTGCTGCTGACCCTCGACATGGGCGTCGAGCAGCGCAAGGAGGTGATCAGTGACGTGATGCGCACCCAGACCCGGATCGAGGCGACGCTGAGCGCGTTGGAGCGGCTCGCGCAGGGGGAGTTGACCACGGTGGACGACTTCGTTCCCGTCGATGTCGCCGAACTGCTGGACCGCGCAGCCCACGACGCGATGCACAACTATCCCGGGCTCGACGTGTCGCTGGCGTCCTCGACGACGGTGCTGATGCTCGGGATGCCGGCGGGATTACGACTGGTCATCGACAACGCCATTGCCAATGCCGTGAAGCACGGCGGCGCGACCCAGGTTCGGTTGAGTGTCGTGAGTTCGTCTGCCGGCGTGGAGATCGCCGTCGACGACAACGGATCGGGCGTGCCCTCAGAGGAGCGGGCCGAGGTCTTCCAGCGCTTCCACCGCGGAAGCACCGCCTCGCGATCGGGTTCCGGTCTGGGGCTGGCGCTGGTCGCCCAGCAGGCCGAGATACACGGGGGCACTGCCGCGCTGGAAGTCAGCCCGATGGGCGGGACACGGCTGATCCTGCGTCTGCAGGGGTCGGGACCCTCCCACTGACCGGCGGCCGGTCGATCAGGTCTTCTCCTCGTTGGCGCGCGGGAAGCCGCCACCCTGCGGGAAGAGTGGGAACACGACGTCGTCGAGGTTCATCGCGTCGCCGGCGGTCTTGTTGACGGTGGCGCCCCAGATATTGCCGTCCGGTGACACCTGCAGCGCCCATGCGTGACCGTGTCGGTCCTGGCGGACCACCTCGGGCTCACCGGTCACCGCACCGGTGTCCGGGGCCAACTGCACGGCGACTGTCTGCTTGGTCTCGACGAGGTTGACCAGCACCGTGCCGTCCAGTGCTGCGCAGCCGGCCACGCCGGGACGGTCCGGCCAGGTCCACACCGTCGACACCGTCGAGTCCTTGGTGATGCGCTGCAACCGGTCCGCCGTCGGCGTCCGATCGGTGACGTAGAGGGACCCGTCGGCCGGGTCGGTGCACGTGCCGCCTGCCGGGCCGAGGCCGGACATCGCCGTCGTGGTCGGGGCCTGGTCCACGGTGGTGGGCTGCTCGATGCGAAGCAGTTTGCCCGCCATCGAACCCGGATCCGACGCCTGGGCCGGATCGCCGGCGTCTCCGGTCTGCACCATCAACGTCGTCGGGCTGCTGAACAGCAGCGAGCCCCTGTTGCCGGTGGCACCTTTGGGGATGCCGGTCAGGATCGGCTTGGGGACATCGCCGTCTGCGATCCGGATGACGCGGTTGTCGGTGGGGGTGCTGATGTAGGCGTACATCAGCCGGTCCTGGGAGTACGTCGGGGACAACACGATGTCCATCAGGCCGCCGTCGCCGCTGGGATCGACGGGGATCACCGTCTCGACCTCCGGTTCGGCGCGCACAGACACCTTCTTGACAGCTCCGGTGTTGCGCTCGGCCACCAGCGCGGACTGGCTGTCCGGCAGCATGATCAGGCCGCTGGTGCTCTCCAGGCAGCCCTGCATCACCCCGGGTGCGGGGCATTCCTTGGGGAAGGGTTTGGCGGGCAGCGGCGGCGGCGGGGGTGGCGTCGACGTCGGTCCCGGCGCGAGCTGCGGAGGGGTGGTGAACGGCTGGGACTGCGCCGAGTCGAATCTGGCGCAGCCGGACCCGACGAGCAACGCCGTGGACAACAGGACGACGATTGCCCCCGGCGGCCGACGCTGACTCATGCCCGCCAGGTTACGGATCGTCGGGCGGTGCGCGCCACGCGCGCCCGCCTGGCACCTGCGCGACCCAGCACAAACAGGCCCAACGCGCCGCGCCAATTCCCGATTCGGGAGTGACTTGCACTTACCCTGGCAGGCGTGACAAGTCCACATGACCCACGCCCCTGGCAGCGGCCCGACGATTCGGGCGGGCGGCCTGCGTCGGCGAGCCTGGTGGACCCCGAAGACGACCTTCCCTCCGCGAACTACGGCGGAGACTTCGAAACCACTGCGATCCCGCGCTACGACGCCAGCAAACCGGCCGGTGACAACCCGTTCGGACTGATCAACGATCCGGAGCCGCTGCCGTATGTGCAGCCCAGCGGCGGTCTGGCGGCCGGCGCATACGGCGCCACGGCCGCACCTGCCGAAGTCGGCCCCGGTGATGCCGACCAGGACGGGGCCCGCGACCGCAGAGGTACCCAGGATCTCGGCCTGCTCTTGCTCAGGGTCGCTGTCGGCGCTCTTCTCATCGGTCACGGCCTGCAGAAGGTCTTCGGCTTGTGGGGCGGGCCCGGGCTCGACGGGTTCCGGGACTCGTTGACCGAATGGGGCTTCCAGCGCGCCGACATCCTGACCTACGTCGCCTCAGGTGGCCAGATCGCGGCCGGCGTGCTGTTGGTCCTCGGACTGTTCACTCCCGTCGCCGCCGCCGGTGCGCTGGCCTACCTCGTCACCGCGATGCTGACCGAGGTGATGATCGCCCACGACGAGGCCCGGCTGTCCGCCTTTCTCACCGACGGGCACGAGTATCAGGTCATCCTGCTGTGTGCGGTGGCGGCGATCATCCTGATCGGTCCCGGCCGCTACGGTCTGGACGCCGGCCGCGGCTGGACGCGCAGGCCGTTTGTCGGGTCGGCGGCCGCGCTCATCCTGGGCGTGGGGGTCGGGGTGGCGATCTGGGTTGTGCTCAACGGCGCAAACCCCTTGGCGTAACCGCTATTCGTACGGGTTGGGAACCCGGCCGCCGCTGGCGGCCGTCAACACCGGCAGTGTCGCGAACGTCACCGCCGGAAGTGAGATCTCACTGCCGTCGTGGCGCCGCGCCAGTGCCCAGGACCGACGGCCGAACCGCAGTCCCTCGATGTCGTCCCAGCGGACGGTTCGGCTGCCGAACAGGCTGCGGGCGGTCACGTGATCGCGATCTGCGGTCGTGCGGTACCGGACGATCACCAGCGACAACAGTGCCGGGATGAGGAGCAGCAGCACCGACCAGCCGCGCAGTGCCAGCACCACCGACAGCAGGCCGAACGTGAACAGCGCGACGGCCAGATGCGCCATCGGCGAGATCCTGATGACGACCGGTGTCGAGGCCGCCGCTGAGGGGGAACCCATGCCGCCATCATCCCATCGCCGGGCAGCGCGTCGTCCGGTGCTCGGCGGCGCGGACCGAATTTGACCTTTGGCCAGTTCGGCGGCTACCGTCGACGGTTATGCACACCATGCTCGTAGTAATCGGGTTGCGCGTTGATGCCGCGCTGGCCCCGATTCGGGCATAGCAACTCAGCATCGACGCGCAACCCTCGTACAGCCGCCGGGCTGACGGGGGTTTTTTCTTGCTCCCAGCACCGACTTGAGAAGATCGCACCGACCGAAAAGGACCAGAGGACACCGTGAGCGCACCCACCACGCGACCACCCGAGCAGTCGGCGACCCCGACGCACGGGAGAGCGGCTACCGCGAAGCACAACTCCGCGATGGCCCCGGCGCAAGCCATCCGTCAACCGAACCGCATTGCCCCGCAGCAACTCACCGGCGCACAGGCGGTCATCCGGGCGCTCGAGGAACTCGACGTCGAGGTGATCTTCGGTATCCCCGGCGGTGCGGTCCTGCCGGTGTACGACCCGCTGTTCGATTCGGAGAAGCTGCGGCACGTCCTGGTCCGCCACGAACAGGGTGCGGGCCACGCAGCCAGCGGCTACGCCCACGCCACCGGCAAGGTGGGCGTCATGATGGCGACGTCCGGCCCCGGCGCGACCAACCTGGTGACGCCGCTGGCAGACGCTCAGATGGACTCGATACCCGTCGTGGCGATCACCGGTCAGGTCGGACGAGGGCTCATCGGCACGGACGCGTTCCAGGAAGCCGACATCTCCGGGATCACGATGCCGATCACCAAGCACAACTTCCTGGTGCGCAACGGTGACGACATCGGGCGCGCGCTGGCCGAGGCGTTTCACATCGCCTCGACCGGGCGCCCGGGCGCGGTGCTCGTCGACATCCCGAAGGACATCCTGCAGGGGGAGTGCACGTTCAGCTGGCCACCGCAGATGGATCTGCCGGGCTACAAGCCGAACACCAAGCCGCACAACCGGCAGATCCGCGAGGCGGCCAAGCTGATCGCCGCGGCCCGCAAGCCCGTGCTCTACGTCGGCGGCGGCGTCATCCGCGGTGAAGCCACCGCGGAACTGGCGGCGCTGGCCGAGCTGACCGGCATCCCGGTGGTGACCACGTTGATGGCGCGCGGTGCGTTCCCGGACAGCCACCGACAGAACCTCGGAATGCCCGGCATGCACGGCACCGTGTCCGCGGTGGCCGCACTGCAACGCAGCGATCTGCTGATCGCCCTGGGGACCCGCTTCGATGACCGGGTGACCGGAAAGCTGGAGTCGTTCGCCCCCGAGGCCAAGGTGATCCACGCTGACATCGACCCGGCGGAGATCGGCAAGAACAGGCACGCCGACGTGCCGATCGTGGGCGACGTCAAGGCGGTCATCACTGATCTGCTGGATGCGCTGCGACGCGACGACACCGCCGCCGCCATCGAGATCGACCAGTGGTGGAAATACCTGCAGAACGTGCAGGAGACCTACCCGTTGAGCTACGGACCGCAGAGTGACGGCAGCCTGTCGCCCGAGTACGTCATCGAAAGTCTCGGCAAGATCGCCGGGCCGGACGCGATCTACGTGGCAGGTGTCGGCCAGCACCAGATGTGGGCCGCCCAGTTCATCACCTACGAGAAGCCCAAGACGTGGCTGAACTCGGGTGGACTGGGCACCATGGGCTACGCGGTGCCCGCGGCGATGGGCGCCAAGATGGGTTGCCCGGACACCGAGGTGTGGGCGATCGACGGCGACGGCTGCTTCCAGATGACCAACCAGGAGCTGGCCACCTGCGCGATCGAGGGCATCCCCATCAAGGTCGCCGTGATCAACAACGGCAACCTCGGCATGGTGCGGCAGTGGCAGACGCTGTTCTACCAGGAGCGGTACAGCCAGACGGATCTGTCCACGCACTCGCGGCGCATCCCGGACTTCGTCAAGCTGGCCGAGGCGCTGGGCTGCGTCGGATTGCGCTGTGAGCGTGAGGAAGACGTGGCGGAAGTGATCGCCCAGGCGCGGGCGATCAACGACCGGCCGGTGGTCATCGACTTCACCGTCGGCGCGGACGCCCAGGTGTGGCCGATGGTGGCCGCGGGCACCAGCAACGACGAGATCCAGGCGGCGCAGGGAATCCGGCCGTTGTTCGGCGATCCGGAAGAGGGACACGCGTGATGACCGCTGCTCCGCGCACACACACGCTGTCGGTGCTCGTCGAGGACAAGCCCGGCGTGCTCGCCCGGGTGGCGTCGCTGTTCTCCCGGCGCGGCTACAACATCCAGTCGCTGGCGGTCGGGGCCACCGAACAGAAGAACCTCTCCCGGATGACCATCGTGGTCGACGTCGAGGATTCACCGCTGGAGCAGATCACCAAGCAGCTCAACAAGTTGATCAACGTGATCAAGATCGTCGAGCAGGACGAGGAGACCACCGTCTCCCGCGAGCTCGCGCTGATCAAGGTCCGCACCGATGCCGCCACCCGTGGCCAGGTCATCGAGGCGGTCAACCTGTTCCGCGCCAAGGTCGTCGACGTCTCGAACGAGTCGCTGACCGTCGAGGCCACCGGCACGCCTGGAAAGATCGAGGCGCTGTTGCGGGTGCTCGAGCCCTACGGGGTGCGCGAGATCGTCCAGTCCGGTGTGGTGTCGCTGTCCCGCGGCCCCCGCGGTATCAGCACCAAGTAATGATTCGAAAAGCAAAGAACAGAAAGAAGATTCACGAAGATGGCAGTTGAGATGTTCTATGACGACGACGCGGACCTGTCGATCATCCAGGCCCGCAAGGTCGGCGTCATCGGCTACGGCAGCCAGGGGCACGCGCACTCGCTGAGCCTGCGCGACTCCGGCGTCCAGGTGAAGGTGGGCCTCAAGGAGGGGTCGAAGTCCCGCGAGAAGGTCACCGAGCAGGGTCTCGAGGTCGACACCCCGGCAGAGGTGGCCAAGTGGGCCGACGTGATCATGCTGCTCGCGCCCGATACCGCACAGGCCGACATCTTCTCCAGCGACATCGAGCCGAATCTCAACGACGGTGACGCGCTGTTCTTCGGCCACGGGCTGAACATCCACTTCGATCTGATCAAGCCCCCGGCGAACGTCACCATCGGCATGGTGGCCCCGAAGGGGCCGGGGCACCTGGTGCGCCGGCAGTTCGTCGACGGCAAGGGCGTGCCCTGTCTGATCGCCGTCGACCAGGACCCGAAGGGCGAGGGCCAGGCGTTGGCGCTGTCCTATGCCAAGGGCATCGGCGGCACCCGCGCCGGCGTCATCAAGACCACGTTCAAGGACGAGACCGAAACCGATCTCTTCGGTGAGCAGGCCGTGCTGTGCGGTGGCACCGAGGAACTGGTCAAGACCGGCTTCGAAGTCATGGTCGAGGCCGGTTACGCGCCCGAGCTCGCCTACTTCGAGGTGTTGCACGAGCTCAAGCTGATCGTCGACCTGATGTACGAGGGTGGCATCGCCCGGATGAACTACTCGGTGTCCGACACCGCGGAGTTCGGGGGCTATCTGTCCGGCCCACGGGTGATCGACGCCGATACCAAGCAGCGGATGAAGCAGATTCTCGGCGACATCCAGGACGGGACCTTCGTCAAGCGGCTGGTCGCCAATGTCGAGGGCGGCAACAAGGAACTCGAGCAGCTGCGTAAGGAGAACGCCGAGCACCCGATCGAGGTGACCGGCAAGAAGCTGCGCGACCTGATGAGCTGGGTGGACCGCCCGATCACCGAAACGGCTTAGTCGCAAACGATTTCAGCGTAGTTCGTCATGCTCACGGTGACGAACTACGCCGAAGCCGTGCGGGGGTGGGTTTTGCTTCGGCAAGCTCTTCGGTCTGGGCGCGCCAATGCTCCCTGTTGCCTCATGTCATCCCTGAAGGGGCGGGGTGCTGTCAAGGCTTTGGCGGACCTGGGGTTTTGCTGATTTTCGGCCTCCGTGTGGGCGGCATCGGGTAAGGGCCGGGGTCAAGACGGAGCGCCCGCAGCGTAGCGAGGACGAACGGTCTTGATCACCGCGCCCGTGCCGATGCATACTTCGGCGGATGCCGG
>NZ_JBAUJB010000186.1:0-14238 GCF_049683355.1 Mycobacterium sp. | reverse complement strand
AGACCGCAAGGTCCTCGAAGTCGCGGGTGAACCCCGATCCCGGCCGCGCGAACGGCACTGACTCGGCCAGCACACCGTGCTCGGGGCAGCGCAACCGACGTCGCCGCAGTTTGAGCACACATACCCGGGCCTGGGAGCTGATGGGCATGCGGGTGCACCTTCAGGTGAGTCACATCCTGACGAACATGGTCGGCACAGCCTCCGATGTGCAGGCCCGGCGAGAAGAACTCATGCAGTCAGGTTTGAAGCCAAGGGATTTCGTCGAGGGCGGCGACACTTCTTCCCGCGAGCAGCTGCCAGGGGAGCTGCGCTCTGGAGTGGGGAATGAAAATTGAGCCGACTGCTCGGCTGGGTGGATGGTTGTGCCGCGGGCCGGTCCGTGTCGACGCTGAAGGGTGGTTCGGTGACCCGTTGCGTGTGTGTTGCCAGTGAGTACGGCGAGCAGCTTGGTGCCTGGAGGGCGCCCGTGGTTGTACGGGGGCCGGTGGATTGTTGACTGTGAGCACGTGAGAGAGACTGTTGTCTTGTTTCAGCCCTCTCCCAGACACGCTCCGCGACAACAGATTTGATCTGGCCCGGACTACAACTGCGGCCCTATGCCTGGACCCAACCGAGCGGCGACACAATATCTCATCAGTATTCGTCGCGACTTTCCTTCTCCCCAGATCGTACCACTGCACCAATTCCTTACCCTTCCAACCGCGGCTGATTAGCCGCAGCGCGCCCGTGCCATCGCCGACCGGTTGACCTTGGTCGCCGCGGTTCGAGGAATCTGGTCAACAAATTCGACGGTCTTGGGCACCTTGTATCCGGCGAGCTTGCGTTTGGCGTACTCGATCACCGCCTGTTCTGACGGCGGGTCGGCGGTGTCAGTGGGCTGAACTACCGCATGCACGCGACGACCCCATTTCGGGTCTGACAGGCCGATAACCACAACATCGGCGACGCTCTCGTGATCAATTAGCGCCGATTCCACCTCGGCGGGGAAGACGTTGGCGCCGCCAGTGACGATCATGTCGGTACGCCGGTCGACAATGTAAAGGTAGCCGTCGGCGTCGAGGTACCCCATATCGCCGGCGGAAGTGAATCCCTCGGTGGTGGTCGGCAGCGGCGCGGCGCCACCGAGATAGCGGTAACCGTCCGTCATGGGAGCCCGCATGTAAACTTCGCCCAGATCTCCGGCGGGAACTGGTTTGCCCCGGTCGTCCAGGATGCGGATCTCAGTGTCACGGAAGCCCCTGCCGACACTTCCTGGATGATCGAGCCAATCATCGCCACGCAGGGCGGTAAGCCCTAGATTCTCCGTCATCCCGTAGGCCATGACAATCTTTTCGGGACTGAGCAACTCAAACCACCGGCGTAGCAGCGTTTCTGGCATGACCGCTGCTCCTTGGAGTATCCATTGAATACTGGAAAGATCCCGCTGGTCGACCTCGGGAATGTCGGCGATGCGGGAAAGCATGGTCGGTGTCGCGGTGAACGTCGAGATTTGATGTGTCTCGATGGTGTCGAGCACGACCGACGCGTCAAACTTCTCCAGGATAACGAGGCGGTCGCCGCCAAGCAGATAGTTTAGTGCATTGAATCCGTTGGTGTGATACATCGGCCCAGGCACCAGAATCGTCTGCGGTCGCGGGACTTCAACCCAGTGTGTGATAAACGGTTCCTTATGGCGGGGGGTAAACAGGGCGCGATGATCGGTGAGGATTATCTTTGGAAGCCCGGTCGACCCACTGCTGCAAATTCCATTGATGGCCGGCGAGACCACGTCGGGCAGCGGATCATGAGACTGATGCGCTGCCGCTTGGGCATAAGTCGCGCAATTGACTTCATCGATCACGAGGGTGGGTTCGATGACTTCCAGGAGTCGCTCCCGCTCCCAATGAGGAAGGTCCCATCGCATAGGTATGGGTATCGCGCCGACCTTCCAGCAGGCTAGCGTAGCCAGCACGACTTCCACGGAGTTGGGCAGGGCAAGCACAACCCTTCCTCCAGCGGTCAACGAATTCTCTGCCAGAGTGCGTCCCCACTGATTGGAAGCGCATTCCAAGGCAGCGGACGTCAGCGATATCTCGCTGCCATCACGTCGTACCACAGTTAACGCCACGCCGTTTGGGTCGGACACCGCGCGCAAAGTGAGCTGTCGACCGAATGAGATGTCCTCGGCCGCAGTCTCATTAGCGACGGTGACGATGGACTCAGCCATGAATGTGGACCTCCTACAGAGTTGAATCGACGAGTTGAGTCCCGCTAAGCCGATGATTGTTGCCATAGCGGAGCCCTCGCAGCGGTGCTCGACCATTGGATTGCGCCGGCGCTTGGCGTTTCTGCGCAGCCGACACAGGGTCCGCGCGGCACATCGCGGTATCCGCACCAAAGGCCCTTTGCAGCGCGTCGGGGAGCAACCGGCTGCAGGCGCATCGGCGACGTACAGCTAGGCACGGTAAGTCTTGTGTGCGTGCCTGTTTGGACATCACGGATGACGCGAGCAGGCCAAGTCTCGGTGGCTCCAGAGCCACGGTGGCCTTGGCACGGCGCCGTCTGCGGTCGACAGTCACATCACCCAGCATGGTTTCCCCTATCCGAGTGGTGCGGCTGACGACTTATGACCGGCACCCGAAGTGGCTGGCACGCACGCCGCCCAGCTGTCCGCGGATCGACGAAGCCCCAGGCCCATCGGGCGCCTCTTGATTCAGCAGCCGGGCCTGTCATATCCATGTCGGCTCGCAGACCCTTCCAGCGAGAACACCTCGCCTGGCTTGTGTTTCAGCGCGGCAATGTGTATCGGGTGACTCCCATATTGACTCATCTGATACACAATCCATCGAGTCGGCCTTCTCGACCATACGAATCGCAGCAAGATCACTAAGAGGCCGGGTCTCACGCGCCAGAGCATCGCCATGGCCCACAGTCAATCCAAGTCGCGCGGTACCGCACCACAACTGGCCGCACCGGGTCCGTGCCGGCGCCGGGTTCCAAACCGGCATGCTCATCGAACCCTGGACGAACCGGTCCCTGACAACCTGCCGAAGGTGTCCGCTTGACCGGATCTTGATTTAGGTATTGACAACTGATCAGACCGCACGGCCGGTTCCTGCCCCAATCACCGCTTTTAGGGTCCTGACCAGGGCTTGACCTTCAGGAAGCCACCAGCGTCCACACGGATTTGCTGGCCGGTGATGTACCGGGAAGCGTCCGAAGCAAGAAACACCACGACCTCGCTGACGTCCTCCGGTTCGACGTAAGGAATTGGCATCGCGTGCAAGACGGGGAACGACAACTCGGCATCTTCACGCGTTGGCTCTTGCAGATCCGGCCGGAATGCCTTGTACATTGGCCGACTGTGCAGCATGTCGGTGTTGCAGTTGCTCGGATGAATCGCGTTCACCCGGATGTTCTTTGGTGCGAGCTGCAACGCAAGATCGTTGACGTAGTGTGCTACGACCTGCTTCGCAAATGCGTAGCCAGCGCCGCCTGCACCGGCTTGCATGCCGCCGGCATCCATCGACGACATCAGCGAGGCCAGGAACGCTGCAAGCGATCCCGTCGCGATTATCGAGGCTCCCTCCTGCAGGTGCTTGAGGCTGACATGCACGAGGTTAAGGACACCGACTAGGTCGACATCGACCGCGTCGACGAACGCTTGCATCGGTAAGCCGGCTGTCAGCGGCGCGATCCCAGCGTTGGCGACCACGACGTCGAGGTGCCCGAGTTCTGCTACGCCCCGATCGACCGCATCCGCAAGCGCGACTCGGTCGCGAACGTCGACGATCGCGGTAAAGGCGCTGCACCCCTCCTTTTCGACCAGCCGCGCCGTCTCATCGAGATCCTCTGGTCTCGCCAGTGGGTACTCGTTGGTTTCGATGTCTTCGCACAGATCGAGTGCGATGATGTCGGCACCCTCTGCCGCCAACATTCGGGCGTGCGATCTGCCCTGCCCGCGTGCCGCACCGCTGATCAGTACGACCTTGCCCGCCAATCTTCCCATATCGTCTCCTCTTTCGACTCTCATATCTTGCATGCCCGTCCGCATTGCGAAGGTTCTTCAGCCGGCTGGGTACCCGACGGACTTGATCTGGGTGTATTGGTCGAACCCGGCTACGCCATTTTGGCGGCCTATCCCGCTCGCCTTGTACCCGCCGAACGGCGTGTCGGCACCGTATGGTGCAGTGCCATTCACGCCGATGAACCCTGCACGCAGCTGACGCGCCACGGCAAGCGCACGCTCCACTGAGGCCGACATCACATTGCCGGCCAATCCGTACATGCTGTCGTTAGCGATTCGGATGGCATCGGCTTCGTCGTCGTATGGGATGACCACCAGCACTGGGCCGAAGATTTCCTCCTGAGCGATCGTCATCGCGTTGTCGACGTCGACGAAAAGCGTGGGCCTGACCCAGAATCCCTTGTCGAAGCCCTCCGGCGCGTCGGTACCGCCGACGAGTAGCGTCGCACCCTCCTCGACACCCTTCTCGATGTAGCCCAGGATGCGGTTTCGCTGCTTCTCCGAAATCACCGGACCGCATAGCGTCGCCGGGTCCTGTGGGTCACCTGGATGTACGTTCTCATAGATGCCCTTGAGGAAGCCGATGCCCTCCGAGTAGCGAGACCGAGGCAGTAGCATCCGCGTCGACATTGCACAGCCCTGACCGGCGTGCAGGCATGGGGCGATGCCCATCGCACAGGCGCCGATCATGTCCGCATCCTCCAACACAATCGTCGCCGACTTGCCGCCAAGCTCGAGAAAAAGGCGCTTCATCGTGGCTGCGCCCTTCTCCATAATCCGCTTCCCGACCAACGTCGAACCCGTGAATGAGATGGCATCCACCTTCGGCGAGAGCGTGAGTTCTTCGCCGACCAAGTGATCAGCCGCCGTGACAACATTGAGGACACCTGGCGGGATGTCCGTAGCCTCGGCGACCAGCCGCCCAATCCGCGTCGCGTTGAACGGAGTGTCCGGCGCAGGCTTTAGGACAACGGTGTTTCCCGTCGCCAGCGCTTGGGCCAGTTTGTGGATGGTCACCTCGAACGGGAAGTTCCACGGCACGATCGCCCCCACCACACCGAGCGGCTCACGCCAGATCTTGCGAGAGGTCAGTTGACCGGTAAGGGAAACGAACTCGTCTTCTAGGTCAAGCTCCCACGGGTATTCATCGATCAGCTTGACCGGGTAGGGCAGCGCGTCGGCCAAGGGAGCGTCCAGCTGCGCGCCGTATGTGACCGCCAGGGGGCAGCCCGCCTCGAGTACCAACTCGCGACGCAGAACCTCCCGCTCAGTCTCCAATGCCTCCTGGAGTTGCTGCAGGCAACGTTTGCGCAACGTCTGATCGGTCGACCAGTCCGTCTCGTCGAAGGCCCACCGCGCCGCGTCGATGGCGCGGTGCATATCGTGGTTTGAGGCGTCGGCAACCTCACCTAGCACTTCCTCAGTCGCCGGATTTATCACGGGGAAGGTCCCAGCCTGACCCTCGACCAGCTCGCCGCGTATGAGCATCCGCGACTCGAAACTTACCTCTGCAGCGTCAGCCATCGTGCGCAATCTCTCTACCCGCGGGGGTGGTGGAGTCCTGTTGGGGTGACGAAAACCTTGCCACCAGACCACTGAGCCGGACAAGCACCGGCGTCGGCAGGACCCGAGCTGCAAGCATTAGCGCCCGTGTACGCAGGTCTAAGGAAACCGCAACCGCGGGATCAGAATGTTCCGCGCCGTTCGCCTCAGGGCTGGTGTAGCCGGGACGGGACGTGTGTCGCAGGCGGTACACGGCCGCAACCGCAGCCGTCAAGCCGACGACGGCCATAGCTCTGACCGGCCATCCCGACAACCGGCGGGTGGTTATACCGCCGGCACCCGCAGCCCCCAGTTCCTGAATCATTTGTCAACCCCATTCTCCGGAACATCGAATCTGCTTGTTGTATCAGCCGTCTGCCGTCGCTTTCCGGCACCATGTCTCTTCGAGAGCGGTTCACACAACGGATCCGCCGCCGTCCACGACCAACGTCGCTCCGGTGAGATACGAAGAGTCGTCGCTGACAAGGAATGCAACAGTCGCCGCCAGCTCCTCCGGCTGCGCAACCCTGCCGAGAGATGAGGATCGGTTCAACACCTCCAGCACTTCAGGACGGGCGAACATCTCCTCGGTCATCGGTGTCTCAACACCACCTGGACACACCACATTCGCCCGGACACCTTTGCGTCCCCAGTTGGCTGCCACGGTCCGAGTGAGGCTTATGACACCCCCCTTACTGGCCGCGTAGCCAATACCGCCTCCGTTCCTCAGCGCTGCGATCGAGCTGAACGTGACCAGCGAACCACCCTGCCGGGCAAGAGAGGTGATTGTGTGCTTCACCACCAGAAAAGTGCCGGCGAGGTTGACGCTGATCACACGATTGAAGGTGTCGAGGTCCGCGCGGTGAATGGGGACTAGGTCCTCTGGAGGCATGATCGCCGCGCAGTGGACAACCCCTCGCAAGTCACCGAACCTTCCAACCGCCGCCCCGACGGCCGCAGCGACATCCGGTTCGGATGTTACGTCCGCATTCAACAGCACAATCGAATCGTCGTTGCCGCGCCCGTGATTGGCCATGTCCTCAAGGGCAGATTGGTCGCGATCGAGTGCAGCTACCCGCGCCCCCTCGTCCAGGAGGCGTCGGCATACCGCCGCGCCTATACCCATTGCCGCGCCTGTGACGAGCACGGTCCGCCCCTCCAGTCGACGTAACGGGACGGCGTCCGCGGTCAGCCCCATCAGGCACCTGGATGTTCGTAGTGCTCCAGGTCGGGCGATGAGAGCGTCTTGCGAAAGTGGTCGAATGTCCAAGGCCACGTCGCCGGCACGCCCTCGTCGTCGAGGTACCAGCTGTTGCAGCCGGTCATCCATATCGTCGTACGTGCCGCTTCCCGCCGTGCTCGCTCAAACTCGTCGGTCGAAGTACGCGTCGCGGCCAGTCCCCCGCTCGGCTGGCGGCGGATCTCGTCGACGAGTTGCATCACATAGCTCATCTGGATCTCTGCGACGTCGATGAGCGAAAAGTTGCCGACGGGCCCGTTCGGACCATTGAGCATGAAGAAGTTCGGGAAACCAGGAACCGACACAGAAACGTATGCCGTCGGATGCTTGGACCACACCTCATCAAGGTCGCAGCCATCGGCGCCCAAGACGCGGATAGGGCGCACGAATCGGTCGACCCGGAAGCCGGTTGCCAGCACAAGAACATCGAGCTCATGTAGGACGCCGTCCTCGGTCCGCACCCCCGCGGGCTCAACGTGGTCGATCTTCGCCGTAACCAGAGACGCGTTGGGTCGCTGAATCGCCGGGTAGAAGTCACCGGACAGCACCAGCCGCTTGCAACCCGCCCGGTAATCGGGACGTAGCTGCTCTCTCAGAACCTCATCGGTGACCGCACTCTCGAGATGCTGACGGCACATGTCCTCGATCAGGTGCATCTCAGGCGAATCAGGATCGGTCAGCGAATTCGCGAAACCCTCGGTGAAGATCTTGGCGTACTCTTCGCGCTTCCGCAGCATCTTCATCGGGTCGTTGCGGAACGCCTCGCGCTCTTCGTCGCTATACGGCGCATTCGACTGGGGCGCTATCCACTGTGGCGTTCGCTGGAATAGCGTATAGTGTTCCACTCGGTCGACGAGCGCACCAGTGATTTGAATCGCGGTCGACCCGGTTCCGATCACGCCCACTTTCCGGCCATCGAGGGGTACATCGTGATTCCATTTGGTCGAGTGGAACCACTGGCCTTCGAAGGTCTCGAGGCCCGGCAACGCTGGAATGTTGGGATGGTGCAGCACGCCGGTAGCCGCCATGATGAGGTCGAAGTAGCCAGCGTCACCCAACTGTGTCTCTAGGTGCCAACGGCCGTCCTCCCACCGACAGGACACGACCTCCTCGCCGAAACGGGTGATCGGGTCCAGACCGTGATCCCGGGCTACACGCGCGAAGTATTCCTTGATCTCGGGTCCCGGCGAAAAGCGGCGACTCCATTCTGGATTAGGTGCAAAAGAGTAGCTGTACAGGTGCGACGGAACATCGCACGCGAGCCCGGGATAGTGGTTTTCCCGCCAGGTGCCTCCATAAGTCTGACCCTTTTCGAAGATGACCACATCGCCGACATCATCTTCCCGCAACTTGATGGCGGCCAAGATGCCGGCCATCCCGGCCCCGATAACCGCGCAGCGCAGCTTTCTTGTCATTTTGTCCTCCTTGCAGCGGCACTGGTCCCTACAGGCTGGTAGTCGACCGGCAGCTCTTCAAAACCCCTGACCAGCGCCGAGGGCACACGCTGCGCCCCATCGAGCACCGAAAAGTCCGGGGCTCGGGCCAACAGCTCCTCAAACGCGATACGGCATTCCAGTCGAGCCAGGTGCGCCCCGAGGCAGTAGTGCACCCCGTGCCCGAACGCGAGGTTCGGCTCTTTTCGCCCGAGGATGAAATCGTCTGGGTCGGTGAACTTTTCTTCGTCCCGGTTCGCTGACGCGAACAACATCAATACCTGCTGGCCTTCCTCAAACCGCTCGCCGCCGAATGTCACATCCTCGGTGAGAGTGCGCGCGAGACCCTGCACCGGTGACTCCAGCCGCAGAACCTCCTCAGTTGCCGCGGCGATCAGTTCGGGGTCGTCCGATATCTTCTTGCGGAGGTCAGGCCGCGTGCCGAGCAGGTTGGCGAAGTTGGCGATGAGGTTCGTGGTCGTCTCGTTCCCCGCGGTCAGCAACAGAAAGCAGGTCCCGGTTATTTCGCCGTCGGAAAGTTGGGCGCCGTCTTCATTAACGGCCACCATCAAAGAAATCAAGTCGTTGGCGGGTTTCTTTCGGCGCTCGGCGATCAGCGGCGGGAAGTACGAGAGCAGTTCCATCGAGCCCTTCACCGCCCGCTTGGTTGAGGAAGGGTCGTCAGGGTTTGTCCGCACCAGCGCGTCGGACCATTCGCGGAACCTATCCCTATCCTCTGACGGCACCCCGATCATGTGGGCGATGACAGTTACGGGCAGCGGCCCGGCATACGTAGATACGAGGTCGATGTGCCCCGGTTCCATCGCGTCAAGTAGCTCGCGGGCGATATCGCGGACTGACTCTTCCATGATTCTTATCAACCTCGGCACGAAAGCGCCTGAAACAAGTCGACGTAGTTCATCATGACGAGGCGGATCCATCATGATCATCATCGGGACTTCGTCTTGGCCGAAACTCTTCTGGCCGGCAACGATCCCCTGGGCTGAGGAGAACCTGGCATGGTCGTGGACAGCCGCCCAGATGTCGTCGTATCGGGACAGCACCCAGAATCCTCGCTCACTCCAGTACACGGGCGCCTCACGTCGTAGCCGCTTGTAAATGGGGTAGGGATCGTCCTGCACGGTCGTGTCATAAGGATCGAACATCTTCCGCCCGTCTTACCTTCGGATTGTGCGTGGTTGATTTACAAATTCAAGCATGTTTGTATCATCGGGTCGGCTCGCCGTCAAACATGGCGGTGATACGGAGGGAGAAACAGGGATGGCGCTCGCCCCGGATGCAGCAAAGTTAGTGGAAGCCATGAATGCGCATGGCTACACCGGCTTCGCAAAGATTGGGCTGGAAGGCGCGCGGCAGATGGTGGACAACACCGCGCCACCGGGATTTGGGCCCAAGTTGCACAGCGTCGAGGACGCCCGGTGTCCCATTGGCGACGTGCCGGTCCGCATCTATCGTCCGGCGGCTGGATCCCTTCCGGTGGTCGTGTTCTTCCACGGCGGTGGTTGGGCGCTCGGCTCGTTGAAGAGCCACGATTCGGTGTGCCGACGCGTGGCAGCCGACACCGGCGCGGCAGTTGTCGCCGTCGACTACCGGCTGGCGCCTGAGCACCCGTTTCCGGCCGCCATCGACGATGCGTGGGCGGCCACCCGCTGGGTCTTCGATCGCATCAGCGAATGGGGTCTTGACCACAGCCAGCTGGCCGTTGCCGGCGATAGCGCAGGCGGCAACCTCGCTGCCGTGGTAGCGCGTCTGTGCCGCGATCACGGCGTGGAGCTACGCCAACAGATTCTCATCTATCCGATCATCGACCGCCGCCTCGATCGGCCATCGATGATCGATAACGCCGCCGGCTTCGTTCTGGAGCGGGCCGACATGGAGTGGTTCTGGAATCTTTACGATCCCAAGGGAATTGCAAGATGCGACGCCCGGGCTGTGCCGCTCGCAGTGAGTGATCTCTCCGGCCTGGCGCCATGCGTCGTCATCACCGCCGAGCACGACCCTCTCCGAGACGAGGGTGAAGAATACGGCGCCAAGTTGGCCGACGCCGGCGTACCGACGACCGTTCGCCGGTTCGACGGCATGTTCCATGGCTTTGTGTCGATGCTGGATTTGCTGCCAGCTGCGGACGAGGCGATCGCTGTCGCCTGTAATTCCCTGAAGACGGCGTTCAACTGATGATTGAGATGGCACGGCTGCCCGATGCAGCCGTTTACGGAAGGAGCACATATTGAACGCTAGAGCCAAGGACAAGGTCGTGCTGATCACCGGCGGCTCCCGAGGGCAGGGAGCCGCGGAGGCGCGCTTGCTGGCTGCAGAGGGGGCACAAGTGGTGATCGGCGATGTCCGCCGAGATACCGGGGAAGAACTTGCCGCTGAGATTGGCGACGCGTGCCGGTTCGTCGAACTCGATGTCACCAATCCCGCAAGTTGGGACGCTGCGATTGCCGTCACCACTAGCGCTTTTGGCGGCCTCGATGTGCTCGTGAACAATGCCGGAATCGCCGCGTATACCCCCATCATCGGCGGGGACATCGATGAGTACAGGAAGGTGATCGATGTAAATCAGGTCGGCGTCTATCTCGGTATGTGCAGCGCAGCGCCGTTGATGAAATCGCGCGGCGGCGGATCGATCATCAACATCTCCTCGATCGACGGACTCATCGGCATGCCCTACGTGGCGGCCTATGTGGCCAGTAAATTCGCGGTCCGTGGCATGACCAAGGTGGCGGCGATCGAGCTCGCCCGACACGGCATTAGAGCGAACTCGATCCATCCTGGCTACATCGACACGGCGATGGTGCGCGAGCCGATGGGCGACGAACTCGCCGAGTCGCTCGCCAAGACGGTACCGCTGCGGCGGCTCGGGACGTCGCATGAGATCGCCGAGCTAGTGACCTATCTCGCCTCCGACGCCTCGGCATACTGCACGGGCTCGGAATTCGTCATCGACGGCGGCGTCACGGCGGGGCATGCACCACTTGCGTGAGGTGAGTTTTGACAGCTTGGCCGAGCCAGCGTCGTCGACAGCAGGCGGACATCGGCTGGGTGCGGTCGAGCGCTTGGATCTACGTCTTTTCGTCCACCCACAACAGCAGGTTTCGCTCGGGCGGGTCAGACGCAGCCCCTCGCCCAGCAAACAACCGTGCCCAGCCGGTAGAGCCGACACCTGCTCTTGCTTCTCCAGTACGAGGCTTTACACTCAGAACGTGCGCTGTGTCAGGTTGCCCTTCGTGCGGCGACTGATGCGTAGCGGAACTGGCGATGGGCGGCACGGCTCAGCTCGTACCCATCGACCGGCACGGCGTAGGAGTTTCGAACGTGTGCCGAAACCACGGCCGATCGCGACCCGGTGCCCGACCGAGCCGGCATGATCGGGGCGGGCCGGGTGGACGCGCCGCGCGCTACGGCGATGGTGCTGGAGACCTTATGCGTGGGCCCGAGACCCACAGCCTGCATGTGGCACCAGGGATCCGATGCGAAATTAATTTCTGTTTTTTCCAACCACAAGGAAGACGCCGTGACAAAGTCCAAGTTAGTGTTCGATCCGTTCTCCGACGAATTTTTCAACGGGGCATATAACACATACCGCCGGATGCGCGAGGAAGCGCCGGTGTATTACGACGAGAAACATGACTTCTACGCGCTCACCCGCCACCGGGACGTGGCGGCAGCGTACACGGACTTTGCGACCTACTCGTCCGCGTATGGCATCGACCTGGCGATGGTCAAGGGGGGCGGGGCCCCGGAAGGTTTGAGGTCGATCATCTTCATGGATCCGCCAGACCATCGTCAAATGCGGAGCTTGTTGAACAAGGTGTTCACGCCCCGCGCGATCCAGTCGCAGCAGCCAATGGTGGTCGAGAAGATCGACAAGTATCTCAACGGCGTCGACCCGTATGGGTTCGATGTGGTGCAGGAGTTCACCGGCCCCTTCCCCGTCGAGGTGATCACCACCATGCTCGGCGTACCAGAGGAGGATGCCCAGCAGATCCGGCACTGGATCGACGAGTCTCTTACTCGCGAACCCGGCCAGGTGGAGATGAGCGAGCGTGCGATGCAGATCAACGTTGAAGCCCTGATGTATTACTACGACCTGGTGGTGAAGCGGCGCGCCGACCCACGGGACGACTTGTTCAGTAAGCTCATCGCCGCCGAGATCACGCGCGACGATGGTTCGATGGATCAACTCAATGACGTCGAGATCGCTGGATTCGCTGTGCTTCTCGGGGGTGCGGGCGCCGAAACGGTGACCAAACTCGTTGCCAACGCCATAGTGCTGTTCGCTCGTAATCCAGACCAATGGCAGAAGCTACTCGACGATCGCAGCAAGATTCCGGCAGCGGTGGAGGAGTGTCTGCGCTGGGAAGCTCCGGCACAGTACACCGTGCGCCGGTCGATGAGAGATATCGATCTGCACGGAACCACGATCCCCGAGGGAAAGCCGGTCTTCCTGATAGGCGGGTCAGCCAATCGCGATCCGGACGCATGGACGGATCCCGACAAGTTCGACATCGACCGAGACCGCACCGAAGCACAGAACCTCGGCCTGGGGTACGGGATTCACAGTTGCCTCGGCGCCGCGCTTGCCCGCATGGAGAGCGCGATCGCGTTGGAGAAGATCCTCGACTTCATGCCTCGGTATGAAGTGGACTGGGATGGCTGCAAACGAGTCCATATGCAAAATGTGGCCGGGTGGTCCAACGTTCCCGTTAGGGTGTTGCGATGAAGACGGTGGTAGTCGATCCAGCGCTCTGTGAGGGCAACGCGGTCTGTATGGGCATCATCCCGGAGGTTTTCCATCTCGATGACGATGATTACCTACACATTCTTCAAAACCAGGTCACACCCGAGAACGAACACCACATCTGCGAAGCAGTCCGACAGTGTCCCCGGCAGGCCATCTCGATCGTCGAGGACTAAGCCTCGATGATCCACCCCGGCGTGTCCGGAGAGTTCCCTTTGTGGGAAGGATGTTTTCCGTGGCAGGGACGTCAAGGCGGTATCCGCAGGAGTTGAAGGATCGCGCCGTACAGATGGTTTTTGATTCGAGAGACGAGGCCGGCACCGAGTGGGCAGCGATGCGCAGGGTTGCTGACCTCCTGGGTACCGGTAGTGCGGAGACGGTCCGCAAGTGGGTGCGCCAAGCCGAGGTAAATCGAGGTCAACGTGCCGGGCAGACCACCTAGGAATCCGAGGTGGTTCGCAAGTTGCGGCGCGAGAACGCTGAGCTTAAACGGGGCCAATTTCATATTGAAGGCGGCGTCGACTTTTTTTGCGGCCGAGCTCGACCGGCCACACCAGTAGTTGTTCGGTTCATCCGCGCCTACCAGGGGTTTCGGGTAGGCGCGGATGGCCTTATCTGGGGTGTCGAGCCTATGTGTGCCGTGCTTTCTGAGCACGGCATTTCCATCGCCCCGTCCACGTATTACGACCATGTTCACCGCAACGGTCCCTCGCGCCAGGATCAGGCCGACGCGCTGGCAGGCATCGATGCGATCTACCGGCTGCGCTGTCGGTCGCGCTTCATGAAGGTTCTGGGTGCCCGAAAGATGTGGGTTGTGTTGCGCAGCACCGGTGTTGACGTTTCACGTTGCAAGGTCGAGCGGTTGATGGCCGAGATGGGCTGGCAGGGCGCCCTCAAACGCCGCCGGGTCAAGACCACCGTCGCTGATCCTGCAGCGGCCAGGGCCCCGGACCGGGTCAAGCGTCGGTTCACTGCGGCAGCGCCAAATCGGCTTTGGGTAGCCGATTTCACGTATTGCCGTACCCGGGCGGGGTGGGCGTATACGGCGTTCGTCACTGATGTGTACGCCCGCAAGGTCGTGGGCTGGAAAGCTGCTTCCGAGATGACTCGGCAGCTGGTGATCGATGCCATCAATCAGGCATCGACGTTCGGAAGCGTTCTGGCACAGTCGATTTAACGGGGATTATACATCATAGTGATGCGGGGGCCCAATATACCGCGGTGGCGTTTACCGAGAACCTCGCAGATGAAG
>NZ_JBAUJB010000185.1:0-3667 GCF_049683355.1 Mycobacterium sp. | reverse complement strand
GCGATATCCGCGATGCTGGTCTACCGGTTGATCAGCTGGATCTTCATCGCCGTGATCGGCTGGGTGATCTTCTTCTTCATGTTCCGCACCGAAAAGGACATCGATCCCGACACCGGTCCGGTCGTCGTTCCGGTGGCGGTCGTCGAAACCACGAAGGCAGCACAGTTCAGTCCCGACCCGGAGGCCCCCCACCCACCCGGCGCCGCCCCCTCCGGGCCGGCGCCCGAAGATCCCGGCAGGTAGCGAAGAAAGTGAGCCCTAGACACATTCGTTCATTGATCGGCGCCGGTTCGGTCGCTTCGCTATTGCTGACGGCAGGCTGCTCCGCTGCGCCCGAGACCACGCCCGTCGGCACCAGCGCGGCTTCGGCCTCGGTGGCCCCCACGGCCACACCGCCCGCGCCGTCCGTGGCGACGCCGTTGGTGGCGCAGGTGCTCGCGGCGCCGATACCGGTGCCCGGCACCGACGGCAAGGTACACGTTGCCTACGAACTGCAGCTGACGAACGCCCTCGCCCAGGACGTGACGGTCACATCCGTTGATGTCCGCGCCGGGAACCGAACGCTGCTCAGCATGCCGGGCGACCGCCTCGCCTACTGGACGCGCATCATCGGAACCCCCACGCCGACAACAACAATCGGTGCGGGACAGAGCGCGTTCGTGTGGCTGGACGTGGCACTGGCCCCGGACGAGGTCGTTCCGGACCAGCTGACCCACGCCGTCGGCATCTCGGTGCCGCAGCCGATGCCGCCACTGTTCGAAGCCGCCATGACCGAGAACGTCGCTCCGGTCACCGTGGCGAAGCGGGAACCGGTCGTCCTCTCGCCGCCACTGGCCGGACCGAACTGGCTCAACGCCAACAGTTGCTGCGACATGACCCCGCACCGCACTGCGCTCAATCCGATCGACGGCCAGATCTGGGCGGCCGAGCGGTTCGCGATCGACTACCTCCAACTGGGCCCCGACGGCCGGATTTCCACCGGTGAACCGACGGATGTGAACAGCTACCCGTACTTCGGCGCCGACATTCTGGCGGTCGGCGACGGCCCCGTGGTGTCGACGCTGGACGGCTTGGTCGAACAGGTCCCCGGGACAGCAACGACAGGGTTGACCCTCGAGCAGTACGGCGGCAACCACGTCGTGCAGGACCTCGGTGACGGCACCTACGCGTTCTACGCCCACCTCCAGACCGGGACGGTCAAGGTCAAGCCCGCCGACCAACTGACCGCTGGCCAGGTGATCGGTTCATTGGGCAACAGCGGCAACACCGATGCACCCCACCTGCACTTCCACGTGATGAACTCACCCGACCCGCTTCGGTCCGACGGTCTGCCGTTTGTGCTGTCGTCATTCCAGCTGGACTCGCGGCTCACCGGCGGTCCCGAAGCGCTCGGCGCGCTCCTCGATGGCCGCCCTGCCGAGCTGCAACCAGGATTCGCTCCACGCGGCGAGAACGACACCAGTCCACTTGTTTACGATGTGATGACCTATGCGCAACGGTGACCGCCCGTCGGCGCGTGTGGCGGCGGGGGCACTGGCCGCCGACGTCGTGTGCGTCGTGCTGTTCTGCTCGATCGGGCGGCGCAGCCACGCCGAGGGACTGACCGTCAGCGGAATCGCCGAGACCGCATGGCCTTTCCTCACCGGAACAGCTCTGGGCTGGATGCTCGCGCGCGGCTGGCAGCGCCCGGCCTCACTCGCCCCCACCGGCTTGGTCGTCTGGGTGTGCACCGTGGTGGTCGCGATGCTGTTGCGCAAGGCCACCTCTCAGGGCACCGCCGTCAGCTTCATCGTGGTCGCCTCGGTGACGACCGCGGTGCTGCTGTTGGGGTGGCGGGCACTGGCCGGTGCCCGTCGTCGAACACCGGAAGGGTGGGTCCCACAATGAAGCGAAAAGCGGTCGAAGCCGAAGACACGTCGTTTCTGAAAGTCCTCGGCAACTGGGACGTCCTCGCGCTGGGCTTCGGTGCCATGATCGGTTTCGGCTGGGTGGTGCTCACCGGTGACTGGATCGGGTCCGCGGGCACGCTGGGAGCCGTGCTGGCCATGGCCGCGGGCGGAGTGATCATGGCCGTGGTCGGCCTGACCTACGCCGAGCTGACCGCGGCCATGCCGAAAGCCGGCGGCGAGCACAACTCCTGCTCCGGGGGATGGGGCCGCGATGGTCGTTCATCGGATCCTGGGGCATCGTCGGCGGATACGTGACGATCGTGGCGTTCGAGGCCGTCGCCCTGCCCAGGACCGCGTTGTACCTCTTCCCGGGCCTCAACCACGTTCGGCTGTGGGACGTCGCGGGCAGCGAGGTGTATCTCACCTGGGCGCTGGTCGGCGCGATCGCTGCGGTCGTGATCACCGCCATCAACATCCTCGGCGTCAAGTTCGCGAGTGTGGTGCAGACCTTTGTCGTCGTGCTGTTGCTGGTCATCGTGCTGATGCTGGTGGTCGGTGCCTTCACCGGCGGGGAGACCGGCAACATGGCACCGCTCTTCACTGGCGGCGCGGCCGGATTCTTCGCCGTGCTGGTGGTGGTGCCGTTCCTGTTCGTCGGTTTCGACGTCATCCCGCAGTCCGCGGAGGAGGTGAACGTGCCCGCCCGGCAGATCGGACGGTTGGTGGTCATCGCCGTGGTGCTGGCGACGATCTTCTATCTCCTGGTCATCGTGACGACCTCGTCGGCGATGCCGGTGAGCGAGCTGGCCGACGCCGACATCGCCACCGCGGACGCGTTCGGCGCCATGTTCAGCAGCGACTTCATGGCGAAGGTGTTGATTGCCGGCGGCATCGCCGGAATCCTCACCTCGTGGAACTCACTGCTGCTCGGTGCATCTCGACTGATGTACTCGATGGCGCGCTCCGGGATGCTGCCCGCCTGGTTCGGCAGACTGCACCCGAAATTCCGCACCCCGGTCAACGCGCTGCTGTTCATCGGCGGGCTGTCGTTTATCGCCCCGTTCCTCGGTGAGGCGATGCTGGTCTGGCTGGTCGACTCCGGTTCTCCCAGCATCGTGATCGCCTACCTGCTGGTGTCCATCGTCTTCCTGGTCCTGCGCCGGCGGGAGCCGCTGATGGATCGGCCGCTTCGGGTCGGCGGGCAGGGCAAGGGCGGCCTGCTGATCGGTGGCGCCGCGGTGGTGCTCTGCTTCGGACTGCTGAGCCTCTACCTGCCGGGGATGCCCGCGTTCCTCGACATGCCGCCGTGGATCCTGTTCGGTGTGTGGTGGGCGATCGGCGCTTTCTTCCTGCTCCGCATCCCGACGGGTATCAAGCCGGGTGAGGACACCGAACATCGGTTGCTCGAGGCGCTGAAGAAACGGTAGGCAGAAGCGGTAGGCGAGGGCCGGAGCCGACTACTCCTCAGCATCCTCGTGCAGCTGCGGGGATATCAGCATCGTGAACGTCGCCCTGAGCCCACCGAGGGGGCCGTCCGAGAGCTCGATCGTGCCGCCGTGCAGCGTCGCCTGCTGGGCGACCAGGGCCAGACCCAGCCCGGAGCCGCCCGGCGCGGCGTTGCTTCCACGGGAGAAGCGGCCCAGGACCGACTCGTGCTCCTCGGCAGGCAGCCCGCGGCCGTTGTCGTCGACGACGATGGTCATCGTTCCGTCGTGGCGGTGCGCGGCGAGCAGGATCCGGGTGGCGTCGCCGTGGGTGATGGCGTTGCGCACCAGGTT
>NZ_JBAUJB010000184.1:0-5370 GCF_049683355.1 Mycobacterium sp. | reverse complement strand
CTTGGGCTGCATGGAGCCAACGCCGAGCTAACACACATCCACCGGCTCCGAACCGCGATGAGAACGTTGTCTACCGGTACGAAGTCAGCTGGCGGGGTGTCCAATCGACCCCATGGCATCGGAGGATCGAGGCGTAGGCCACGGCTGCGAACGCGGGCGCTGACGTACGTGCATGGGCCACCAGAACCACTTTCCGAACAGGGCCGCCAGCGATGGCGTCATGAGTGAGCGCACCACGAACGTGTCGAACAGGAGGCCCAAACCGATGGTGGTACCGACCTGTCCGATGACGGTCAGATCGCTGATCGCCATGGAGATCATCGTGAATGCGAAGACCATGCCGGCCGCAGTGACCACCGATCCGCTGCCCGCCATCGACCGGATAATGCCGGTGTTCAGGCCAGCGTAGATCTCCTCCTTCATCCGCGAGACCAAAAGCAGGTTGTAGTCCGCGCCGACGGCGAGCAGGACGATGACCGCCATCGGCAGCACCATCCAGTGCAGCGGAATCCCGATGAGGTGCTGCCAGAGCAGAACCGAAAGGCCGAAGGACGCACCAAGACTCAGCACCACGGTGCCGACGATGACTGCTGCGGCGACGATCGCCCGGGTGAGCACAACCATGATGAGGAAGATGAGGAGCAGCGATGCGACCCCTGCAATGAGCAGATCGTAGTCCGCGCCCTGTTGCATGTCCTGGTAGGTGGCGGCGCTGCCACCTACGTAGACCGTAGAGCCTTCCAGTGGCGTGCCCTTTATGGCATCGACGGCGGCGATCTGCAACGGTTCGATGTGCTCGGTACCCTCCTCGGTCAATGGGTCGCCCTGGTGGATCACCGTGAACCGGACGGCGTGACCGTCGGGCGAGAGGAACAGCTTGATGCCGCGCTGGAAGTCCGCCGTCTCGAATGCCTCCGGCGGCAGGTAGAAGGTGTCGTCGTTCATGGCGGCGTCGAACGCCTCACCCATCGCGGTGGCGTTCTCCTGCGCCGCCATGGTGTGGTCCTGCTGCGCCTTCTGTGCCTGGTACTGGTTGAGCAGCAGCTGTTTCTGGTTCTGCAGCGTCTGGATCTGCGCAGGCAGCAAGGCGGCCAGCTGTGGCGTCAAAGTTGCCAACTCTTCGACGTCGGGCACCAGGTCCTGGAAGTCGTCGGACAACGTGTTGATGCCGTCGAGGCTGTCGAAGACCGACCGCAACGCCCAACAGACCGGGATGTCGTAGCAGTGCGGCTCCCAGTAGAAGTAGTTGCGGATCGGCCGGAAGAAGTCGTCGAAATCGGCCAGATGGTCGCGGACCTCGCTGGTGTGCTCGGAGGTCGTCCTCATCTTGTCGGCCATTCGCCGCGAGACGTCGGCCATCTGCAAAGTGAGACTGTGCATCCGCGTCATCGAATCGATGCTGACCTGCAGGTCGTCGGCCTGCTTGAGCGTGTTATCCAGCACCTTCTGCTGATAATCGTTGGTCATGATCTGGCCCGTGCCGCTCTGGCTGACGGTGTAGGCCAGCGACGCGTGCTCGATCGGCTTGCCGTCGGGCCGTGTGATCGTCTGCACCTGGGCGATGCCGTGCACGCGGACCATCGCCTTGGCGATCTTGTCGATCACCAGGAAGTCGGCGGGGTTGCGTAGGTCGTGATCGGCCTCCACCATGACCAGTTCCGGATTCATCTTGGCCTCGGAGAAATGCCGATTGGCGGCCGCGTAGCCGACGTTGGCCGGCACGTCGGGGGGCTGGAAGAGGCGGTCGTTATACGTGGTGTGGTAGCCGGGCAACGTCAACAGGCCCACCAAAGCCAAAACCACCGCCATGACGAGCACCGCGCCAGGCCAACGCACCGTGGCCGCTCCGATGCGCCGCCACCCACGGGCCCGCTTCATGCCCTTGGGCTCCAGGACTCGCCCGAACCGAGTCACGATCGAGATCACCGCTGGACCCAGCGTCAGCGCAGCGGCCACCACGACCACCATGCCGATGGACAACGGGAAGCCCATGGTGTTGAAGTACGGCAGGCGGGTGAAGTGCAGGCACGCCGCCGCGCCCGCTATCGTCATCCCCGATGCCAGCACCACGTGCGCGGTGCCGTGAAACATGGTGTAGTAGGCCGACTCTCGATCCTCGCCTGCCCTTCTCGCCTCCTGATAGCGCCCAATGAGGAAGATGGCGTAGTCGGTGGAGGCGGCGATGGCCAGCGTCACCAGCAAGTTGGTGGCGAACGTCGTGAGCCCGAAGACCTCGTGATAGCCCAGGAACGCGACGCTCCCCCGCGCGGAGAGCAGTCCGATGACCACCATCCCTATCGTGATCACCATCGTGACGATCGAGCGATAGACCAGCAGCAACATGGTGATGATGACGGCGAACGTCAGAGCCTCGATCGTCCGCATGCTGGCGTCGCCGACGGCGCGCTGATCCGCCGTCGACGCCGCAGGCCCGGTCACGTAGGCCTGCACACCGGCGGGCGGCTCGATTCCGGCGATGATATCGCGCACCGCCTGGACCGACTCATTGGCCAGTGACTCGCCTTGGTCACCGGCGATGTACACCTGCACGTAGGCAGCCTTGCCATCCATGCTCTGGGCGCCTGACGAGGTCAAAGGATCGCCCCAGAAGTCCTGGACGTGCTGAACGTGGGCGGCGTCGGCGCGCAACTGGCGCACGATTTCGTCGTAGAACGTGTGCGCGTCGGCGCCCAGGGGTTCGTCACCCTCGAGCACGATCATCACCGAGCTGCTGGTGGTGTACTCCTCAAAGACCGCGCCGACACGCTTGGTGGCGATGAGTGCGGGCGCGTCATCGGGGCTCATCGAGACCGCGCGCATCTCGCCGACGTCCTCGAGCTGCGGCACGGCGACATTGAGGAAGGCCACGATCGCGATCCACGCCAGGACGATGGGAATGGCGAAAATCCGGATAAATCGGGCCAGCGGCGACCGATGCGGTTTATGACCAGAAGGAAGGGCGCCGGTTACGGTGTCGCCGATATGAGTCGTCATGCCGCCTTCACCAAGCAGTACGTCGCCGCGTTCACGCCCTCAGCCGTCCTTTCGTCCTCCACCTCGCCGTCGACGGTGACCCGGCAACCGATGAACTGGCCATCGCCCTGTGCGAGGAGATCCGGCCTGACCGACGGGATGGTCGTCTCGAGCGTCAGGGTCCACGGCAGGCTCACCTCCCCCGTCCGTTGCGGCAACCCGTCGAGGTCGGTGTAGTTGATGACCGCGAAGGTGCCGGTGCCGAACACCTCGTACGTGACGACTGTGGGGTTGAAGTCCTCGGCGGTGTCCGATCCCACCGGCGTCACCACGGCCCCATTCGATCCGAAGACCGACCGCAAGTAGGAAATGCTGACGAAGCCAATCGCCAATGCCGCCACGATCAGCAAAGGTAACCACACGCGTTTGACCACTGTGATCACGCCAACACCCCTTCCTTAAGGGTCGAAAGTGAGGCCACAGTGGCCCGGTTAGATAGTTAACCTAACCGGATAAAGTGGATGCCGTCAATCCGCTCTGGCAACACTTGAATCGCTCCGGGTTTGATGTTTGATGCACACCTGGTTATCCCGTATCTCTTCCGTGGAATGTTGCCTTCGGTGGTGTGTAGATATGCGAAAGCGCCTGTCCTGCAAGGGATATTGGACTTCTCGAAGGTCAATCGTTCCTACGGGAAGGCATCTTGCGAGTGAAGAATATCGCGGTCGCATCACGGGTGAAAGTATCCGCCGACGGCCATGGCGTCGTGTCACATGCCGGGATGGGGATGCTGCGTGAGCTCGCCGACCGTACACGTTTATCGGCGCAGGTCACCACCGCCTTGGCGGCGGACACCACACCTACCGTAGGCGCACGCACCCGGGGCGGTGGTTCGCCGGTCTTGCGGCCGCGGTGGCCGACGGGGCGGACTGCAGATTGTGTAGGCACACGATTTCGGGCGTGTCGCTGGACCTGATCAGCGGATACGTGCTAGTGGTGTAGGTGTGTAGCTGCGGGAGACGAAGCGGCGCAACCGCGACGGGTCGACGGTGTCGTATCTGCAGCTGGCGCACAGCGAACGCCATCCGGTCACCGGGGTGCCCTCGGCGAAGGTGATCCACAGCTTCGGTCGCGTCGAGGCCGTGGACCGCGACGCGCTGGCCCGGTTGGTCGCGTCGATCTCGCGGTTCCTCGACCCGCAGCAGGCGATCGCCGCCGGGCACACCGGCGAGATCGAGGTGCTGGACTCGCGGCGTTTCGGCGGGGCGTGGTTGTGGGAGCGGCTCGGCATCGGCGCGGCACTGCGCCGTGTGGCCGCCGGCCGGCGTGTCGAGGGCAGTGTGGCCGAGCGGGTGCTGTTCGCGCTGGCGGCCCAGCGTGCTCTGGAACCGGGCAGCAAGGTGGCCGCCACCCGGTGGGTCGGCGAGCGGGCCGCGATCCTCGACTGCCCTGAGTTCAGCGACGACTCCGCCTACGCGGCCATGGATTTCCTGCTCGACGCACTGCCCGAGATCGCGGCGCAGATCTTCGCCTCGGTGGCGCACCTGCTCAACCTCGACGTCGACATCGTCTTCGTCGATTCCACCTCCACCTACTGGGAGGTCGACGGCGCCGACGAGCTGGCCGACCTGGCGCCCGAACCCGAGTCCGACGACGGCACCGCCAAGCCGGTCGAGAACGGGGCGCGCCGGTTCGGCAAGTCCAAGGACCATCGTGATGACCTGCCGCAGGTGGTGATCGCGATGGCGGTCACCCGCGACGGGATCCCGGTGCGCTGCTGGAGCTTCCCCGGCAACACCGGCGACCAGAAGATCATCCGCACGGTCAACGATGATCTGGGGGCCTGGAACCTGCACCGGCTGGTGTGGGTCGCCGACCGAGGGTTCGCCTCGGCGGCCAACCGCGCCTACCTGACCCGCGGCGGCGGGCACTACATCCACGCCGAGAAGCTGCGCCACACCAACGCCGAGGCCGCCGCCGCGCTGGCCCGCCCCGGCCGCTACCACGACGTCGCCGACAACCTGCAGGTCAAAGAAGTCCGGGTGGCACCCGGCGGTGGCAACAACGAGGGGGCGCGCGCGGAGCGGTTCGTGGTGTGCCACAACCCGGATGCCGCCGCCCGTGACGCAGCGGTGCGCGAACGGCTCATCGAGCACCTATCCGGGCTGATCGACGGCTCCGACGCCTGGTCCGCCCGCCGCCGCGACGAGCTGGTCGGCTCCCTGAAGGGCAAGCCCGGGCTGCGCAGGCTGTTGCGGCGCACCAAGACCGGGCTGTTGCGCATCGACCGCGCCGCAGCCGCACGCGAAGCCCACTATGACGGCAAGTGGCTGCTGCGCACCTCCGACCTCACCCTGACCGCCGAGGACCTGGCCGCCGCCTACAAGCAGCTGCTCG
>NZ_JBAUJB010000183.1:0-21819 GCF_049683355.1 Mycobacterium sp. | reverse complement strand
CGTTCAAGGACCGCGGCATGACGATGGCGGTGACCGAGGCGGTCGCCCGCGGGCAGCAGGCGGTGCTGTGCGCCTCCACGGGCAACACCTCCGCATCGGCGGCGGCGTATGCGGCGCGCGCGGGCATCACCTGTGCAGTGCTGGTGCCGCAGGGCAAGATCGCCATGGGCAAGCTGGCCCAGGCGGTGATGCACGGCGCGAAGATCATCCAGATCGACGGCAACTTCGACGACTGCCTCGAGCTGGCCCGCAAGCTCACCTCTGACTTCCCGAGCGTGTCACTTGTCAATTCGGTCAACCCGTTTCGTATCGAAGGGCAGAAGACCGCGGCGTTCGAGATCGTCGACGCGCTCGGCGACGCACCCGACGTGCACGCGTTGCCCGTCGGCAACGCCGGCAACATCACGGCGTACTGGAAGGGCTACACCGAGTATCACCGCGACGGTCTGGCCGCCCGGTTGCCGAAGATGCTGGGCACGCAGGCGGCCGGAGCCGCGCCGCTGGTCCTCGGTGAGCCGGTCAGTGACCCCGAGACCATCGCCACCGCCATCCGGATCGGTTCGCCCGCATCGTGGACCTCGGCAGTGGAAGCGCAGCAGGAGTCCAAGGGTCGCTTCCTCGCCGCCACCGACGAGGAGATCCTCGCCGCCTACCATCTGGTGGCACGGGCGGAGGGCGTCTTCGTCGAACCCGCTTCGGCCGCGAGTATCGCGGGGCTGCTGAAGTCGATCGAAGACGGTTGGGTCGCCAAGGGTTCCACCGTTGTGTGCACGGTGACCGGCAACGGGCTCAAGGATCCCGACACCGCACTGAAGGGGATGCCCGCCGTGATCCCGGTACCCGTCGATCCCGTGGCCGTGTTCGCCAAGCTCGGCCTGGTCTAGAACGGACTCCAGTGACACGCAACCTGCCACCCGGGCTGACGGCCACCTCTGTGGTCGCGGCCTCGAGTGCCAACCTCGGGCCCGGTTTCGACAGCATGGGGCTCGCTCTGAGTCTGTATGACGAGATCGTGGTCGAGACAACCGAATCCGGTCTAGTCGTCGAAGTCGATGGCGAAGGGGCCGGACAGGTCCCGCTCGACGGTTCCCATCTGGTGGTGCGCGCGATCGAGCGTGGACTGCGTGAAGTCGGCGCGACTGCCTCAGGTCTGATCGTTCGCTGTCGCAACGACATTCCGCATTCCCGCGGGCTGGGGTCCTCGGCCGCGGCTGTCGTCGGCGGTCTCGCGGCCGCCAGTGGCCTTGCCGCGCAGAATGGTTCGACCTCGCTGACACCGGAGCAGCTGGTCCAGCTGTCGGCCGAGTTCGAGGGACACCCCGACAACGCGGCAGCGGCGGTCCTCGGCGGGGCGGTGGTGTCCTGGACGGAGGCCGGCACCGAACGCCCGCGGTACTCGGCCGCCCCGATCGTTCTGCATTCCGACATCAACGTGTTCACCGCAGTGCCGCAGGAGCGTTCATCGACCGCCGAGACCCGGGTGCTGCTTCCCGAGCAGATCAGCCACACCGACGCACGCTTCAACCTCAGCCGGGCCGCGCTGCTGGTCGTCGCGCTCACCCAGCGGCCCGACCTGCTCATGGCTGCGACCGAAGACGTCCTGCACCAACCGCAGCGGGCGCCCGCCATGCCCGCCTCGGCGGAATACCTGTCGGTGTTCCGCCGTTGTGGGATAGCTGCAGTGCTCTCCGGCGCTGGACCTGCAGTGCTGGCATTGAGCACCGGGCCGGAATTGCCGGCTGAAGTTCTGGATTACGGACGCGATCACGGCTTTGCCGTCAGCAAGACGTCCGTCGGCAACGGGGTGACCTGGACATCCGGCGTCGCGGCCCGGCCGTAGCTCGACCGCGACGCGCAAGCAACACCCGTATCATGCGAATCACGGCGTTTCTTGCTTCCGGCCCGAATGCGGGTTATTCTCGCTTTCGTCCAGCAATCGCAGCGTCTGAAGCTGCGCCGACACTAGGACGACCACTCTTCTTTCAGGTGTTCAAATTAGTGGACTGACGGTTTGCCGTTTCGGCGAAACCCGGCGATCACCGTTGCAGTGGCAATGGTGTGACCTTCGCGTTCAGCAGTTTGGCTGAGCGCACCGAACCCCCGCGTGACTCGATCAGCGAGGGAAGAAAGGAAATCCGTGACTGATACGGACCTCATCACGGCTGGTGGCAGCGCTGAAAGCAATGAGCTGCCGAAAACCGTGACTGCGGACAGCACTTCTTCGGCGGAGCCCAAGGCTCCGGCTGCGGAGACTGCTCAGACGGCAGCCGCCCCCGAGAGCTCGGCCGGCTCGGGCACCCGGCGCGGCGCTCTGACCAGCATGGTGCTGCCTGAGCTGCGCGCCCTGGCCAAGGAGATCGGCGTAGACGGCGCCACCGGCATGCGCAAGAGCGAACTGATCGCCGCCATCCGTGAGCGCCGCGGCGAGTCCAACGGCCGCTCCGCGGGCAAAGCGGAGAGCAGCGCCGCCGGCGAGTCCGCCGCCGCGTCCGCGCCTGCCGAGAGCGCCGCTGCGAGTGCACCTGCCGCAGACTCCGGCGACGGCTCGCCGGAACAGACCGATTCCGAGGCCCAGCCCCAGCAGCGCCGCGAGCGCCGCTCGGCCTCCCGCGGTGCCGGCGGGCCCAGCAACAAGGATCAGGCCAAGGACCAGGACAAGCGCGACGGCGGCCAGAATCAGGGCGGCCAGAATCAGGCCCCCAAGTCCGAGGGCAACAGGGCCGAAAAGGCCGACGGCAACAAGACCGAAGGCAACAGGGCCGAAAAGGCCGACGGCAACAAGTCAGACAACCGGGACTCCAGGGATAACCGGGACTCCGACAACCGCAACGACAACCGGGGCTACAAGTCCGACCAGCAGGGCGGTCAGAACCGGGGCGGCGGCAACGCCGACGACGACGGCGAAGGCCGTCAGGGCAGGCGCGGCCGCCGGTTCCGCGACCGGCGGCGGCGGGACCGGGGCGGTGGTGAGGGCGGCGGTGCCGGTGGCGGCGAGCGCGACACCGAGCTTCGCGAGGACGACGTCGTCCAGCCAGTCGCAGGCATTCTCGACGTTCTCGACAACTACGCGTTCGTGCGTACCTCCGGATATCTGGCGGGGCCGAACGACGTCTATGTCTCGATGAACATGGTGCGGAAGAACGGTCTGCGCCGCGGTGACGCTGTCACCGGCGCGGTGCGGGTGCCCCGCGACGGCGACAACAGCGGGCAGAACTCCCGGCAGAAGTTCAACCCGCTGGTGCGGCTGGACACGGTCAACGGCAAGCCGGTGGAGGAGGCCAGAAAACGGCCCGAGTTCCAGAAGCTCACCCCGCTGTACCCCAACACGCGGCTGCGCCTGGAGACCACCCCCGACAAGCTGACCACCCGCGTCATCGACCTGATCATGCCGATCGGCAAGGGGCAGCGCGCCCTGATCGTGTCACCGCCGAAGGCCGGTAAGACCACGATCATGCAGGACATCGCGAACGCGATCACCAAGAACAACCCCGAGTGCCACCTCATGGTCGTGCTGGTCGACGAACGTCCCGAAGAGGTCACCGACATGCAGCGCTCGGTCAAGGGCGAGGTGATCGCCTCGACCTTCGACCGGCCGCCGTCCGACCACACCCAGGCCGCCGAGCTGGCCATCGAGCGGGCCAAGCGCTTGGTCGAGCAGGGCAAGGACGTCGTGGTGTTGCTGGATTCCATCACCCGCCTCGGTCGCGCCTACAACAACGCGTCCCCGGCGTCGGGCCGAATCCTCTCCGGCGGCGTCGATTCGACGGCGCTGTATCCGCCCAAGAGGTTCCTGGGCGCGGCACGCAACATCGAAGAGGGCGGCTCGCTGACGATCATCGCCACGGCCATGGTCGAGACCGGTTCCACCGGCGACACGGTGATCTTCGAGGAGTTCAAGGGCACCGGTAACGCGGAGCTCAAGCTCGACCGCAAGATCTCCGAGCGTCGGGTGTTCCCGGCCGTCGACGTCAACCCGTCAGGCACCCGTAAGGACGAGCTGCTGCTTTCCAGCGACGAGTTCGCGGTCGTGCACAAGCTGCGTCGGGTGCTGTCCGGGCTGGACCCCCATCAGGCCATCGACCTGTTGATGAGCCAGCTGCGCAAGACCAAGAACAACTACGAGTTCCTGGTTCAGGTCTCGAAGAACACCCCCGGCGGCAACGACGGCGACTGAGTGATCTCGGCGTGGCCGGTCGCGCTCAGCGCGACTCGGCACGCCGAAGTCACACCTCGGCCGGGTCGCAGCGCAGCGCCGCCACGATGTACCGGCGGGCGTGGCGCAGCACCGAGTCCGGGTTCTCCGGGTCGAAATGCTCGCTCGGTACCGTCGCCAGGCTCATCGTGATCCGGCCGATCCATTCGGCCGACTCCGCGCAGTCGGTGTCGGGGTGGATCTCTCCGTTGTCGACGGCGGCACGAAGGTAGGGCTCCCAGAACGCGGCGATCTCGGGGATGAGCCCGCGCACCCCGAGCCCGACACACGCGGCGAACGCCTCCGGCTCCTCCTGACGGAGTTTCAGCACCAGGGCACCGGGGGCTTCTGAGGTGGTGTGCGCCAGCGCCACCCCGGCGACGATCTGACGGTCGAGACCGCTGACGGCGTCAAGTCGGGTGCTCGCCTCGGTCCAGAACGCATCGTTGAGTCGCACGATCGCCGCACCGAGCAGTTCGGCCTTGTCGGGAAAGTGCCGATACAGCCAGCCTCGGCTGACCCCGGCCACCTCGGCGACTTCGGAGACCGTCGTTGCGCGAATGCCCTTGGCGGTCAGGCATTGTTCGGCAGCCTCGATCAGGCGATCACGAACGGATCTGGTTTCGGGTTTCGCCGCTGTGCCGACACTCACGCCCCTATCTTCGCAAATGAGCGGACATCGGTGGGGCGATGCGCCAGGCCCGCAGCGGATCGAGTAGACACGTAGGGCAATCTGTTCACCGACTTCGAAGGGCAGGCAGGTGGCAGAGACAGTTCAACAGCTACTCCGGGAACTCGCGGATGACGACGGCGTGGCGGTCGAGTACGAGGGCCGGACCTGGACCTGGCGAGAGCACCTCGACGCCGCGGCACGGCAGGCCGCGGCGCTGATCGGCATCGCCGACCCGGGCAGACCGCTCCACGTGGGCGTTCTGCTCGACAACACGCCGGACATGCTGACCGCGATGGCCGCCGCCGGGCTCGGGGGATACGTGCTGTGCGGGATCAACAACACCCGTCGGGGTGAGGCGCTGGCCCGCGACGTCCGGCGCGCCGACTGCCAGATCCTGGTGACCGACGACCGTCATTTCGCGCTTCTCGACGGCCTGGACCTGGCAGGCATTCGGGTGCTGGTGGTCGGTAGCCCCGAGTGGCAGGACCTGGCGGGGCAGGCGGGGGAGCTGAGGCCGCACCGCGAAGCGACGGCCGCCGACACCTACATGTTGATCTTCACGTCCGGTACCAGCGGCGACCCGAAGGCGGTCCGGGTCATGCACGCGATGGTGCTGCTGGCCGGCGCGGCGCTGGCCGGCCGCTACGAACTGACCCGCGACGACGTCTGCTACCTGTCGATGCCGCTGTTCCACAGCAACGCGGTGCTCGCCGGGTGGTCGGTGGCGCTCAACGCGGGCGCCGCGATGGCCCCGGCACAGTTCACCGCCTCCGGGTTCATCGACGACGTCCGCCGCTACGGCGTCACCTACATGAACTACGTCGGCAAGCCGCTGGCCTACATCCTGGCCAGTCCCGAACGGCCGGACGATCTGGACAACCCGTTGCGGGTGGCGTTCGGCAACGAGGCCAGTGACCGTGACATCGAGCAGTTCGCCAGGCGCTTCGGCTGTGAGGTGTGGGACGGTTTCGGTTCGACCGAAAACGCGGTCACGGTGACGCGTGACGACGGTTGCCCTGCCGGGTCCATCGGCAAAGGTTTCCCCGGGGTGGCCATCTACGACTCCGAGACACTGACCGAGTGCGCCGTCGCACGGTTCGACGAGCACGGCGCGCTGGCCAACGGGGACGAAGCGATCGGTGAGCTGGTCAACACCGAGGGTGCCGGGATGTTCGCCGGCTACTACAACGACCCGGGGGCGACCGACGAGCGCATGCGTCACGGCATGTTCTGGTCCGGCGACCTGGCCTACCGCGACGCCGACGGCTGGATCTATCTCGCCGGTCGCACCGCGGACTGGATGCGGGTGGACGGCGAGAACATGACAGCGGCGCCGATCGAACGCATCCTGATCCGGGAACCCGTGATCAGCCAGGTGGCGGTCTACCCGGTGCCCGACGAACACGTCGGCGACCAGGTGATGGCCGCGATCGTGCTGCAGGACCACGCGACCCTGACCCCGACTGAATTCGGTGAGTTCCTCGCCGCGCAGCCGGACCTGTCGCCCAAGGCGTGGCCCCGCCACGTCTGGATCGCCGACGAACTGCCGAGCACCGCCACCAACAAGGTCGTCAAACGGGAATTGGTCGCGATGGGTGTGCAGCCCGCAGGCCGGTTGCTGTGGAAGCGTGCCGGGGACACCTACCGGACTGTCGGCGGGGAATAGGCCCTCCTGCGCGGGCGTTTAGGACACTGGCGGTTGACCTGGCATAATTCATCGCCGACACCTCGGTTCCGGTTCACGCCGCACGCCTCCCAGAACGGGAGGGGCGACCCGGGGCCCACTATCGAAGAGGAAACCATGAAATCGGGCATTCACCCTGACTATGTCGAGACCAGCGTGCTGTGTGGCTGCGGCGCCAGCTTCACCACCCGCAGCACCAAGCAGAGCGGACAGATCACCGTCGAGGTCTGCTCGAAGTGCCACCCGTTCTACACCGGCAAGCAGAAGATCCTCGACAGCGGCGGCCGTGTCGCGCGCTTCGAGAAGCGCTACGGCAAGCGCGCCGGGGCGAGCGCAGCGACGGGAAATACCGAAGCCGCCAAGGCTGCCGACGACAAGTAGCTCTGGAGATCGGCGCCCGCTCTGCGCTGTCCGCGCAGGCCGGGCGCCGCTTCATGAGAAGGGGTAGTTAGCAGCAGACGGCGCGCAGAGGAGGCGAGGTGACCGACACGGCACCGGCGGTCGACGCGATGCTCGCCGAGCACGCTGACCTGGAACGGCGCCTATCCGATCCCGAGCTGCACGCCGACCCGGGAGCCGCGCGCAAGGCGGGCCGGCGGTTCGCGCAGCTCGCGCCCGTGGTCTCCACCCACCGCAAACTGGAAACCGCCCGCGGTGACCTCGAGGCCGCCCGGGAACTGGCCGCCGCCGACGATTCGTTCGTCGCCGAGGTCGAGGAGCTCACCGCGACCGTGCAGCAGCTCGAAACCCAGCTGGCCGATCTGCTCGCCCCCCGCGACCCCCATGACGCCGACGACATCGTGTTGGAGGTGAAGTCGGGAGAGGGCGGCGAGGAGTCCGCGCTGTTCGCCGCGGACCTGGCACGGATGTACATCCGTTACGCCGAGCGACACGGCTGGACCGTGACGGTGCTCGACGAGACGTTCTCCGACCTCGGGGGCTACAAGGACGCGACGCTGTCGATCACCAGCAAGGGCGACAGCGCCGACGGGGTGTGGGCGCGGCTCAAGTTCGAGGGCGGCGTGCACCGGGTGCAGCGGGTGCCGGTCACCGAGTCCCAGGGGCGGGTGCACACGTCGGCTGCCGGCGTGCTCGTCTACCCCGAACCCGAGGAGATCGAGCAGGTCCAGATCGACGAGTCCGATCTGCGCATCGACGTCTACCGGTCCTCGGGCAAGGGCGGCCAGGGCGTCAACACCACCGACTCCGCGGTGCGCATCACCCATCTGCCCACCGGCATCGTCGTGACCTGTCAGAACGAACGCTCGCAGCTGCAGAACCGGGCCCGGGCGATGCAGGTGCTCGCCGCGCGGCTGCAGCTGCTGGCCGAGGAACAGGCGTCCGCCGACGCGTCGGCCGACCGCGCCAGCCAGATCCGCACCGTCGACCGCAGCGAACGGATCCGGACCTACAACTTCCCGGAGAACCGGATCGCCGATCACCGCATCAACTTCAAGGCGCACAACCTCGACCAGGTGCTCGACGGCGACATGGATTCACTGCTCGACGCGCTGGCCGTCGCCGACAGGCAGTCCAGGTTGCAGAACACGTGACGGTTCGACGATGAGGACCCGTCAGCTGCATCACGCGATCGGTGCCGCGACGGAGGCACTGTCCCGCGCCGGCATCGGATCCCCACGGGTGGACGCCGAACTGCTGGCCGCGCACGTGGCCGGGACCGACCGGGGCCGACTCGGTCTGGTCGACCCCGGCCCCGATTTCGTCGAGCAGTACGAACGGCTCGTCGCCAGGAGAGCCGAGCGGGTGCCGCTGCAACACCTCACCGGAACCGCCGCATTCGGCCCGGTCACCGTGCAGGTGGGCCCCGGCGTGTTCGTTCCGCGGCCGGAGACCGAGTCGCTGCTGGCCTGGGTGCTGGCCCAACCGGTGCCGCAGCACCCGACGATCGTGGATCTGTGTACCGGTTCGGGCGCACTGGCGCTGGCGCTGTGGCACCACCGTCCGGCGGCCCGGGTGATCGCCGTCGACGACTCCGAGGAGGCACTGGCGTACGCGCGACGCAACATCTGCGGCACGTCTGTGGAACTGCTGCGTGCCGACGTCACCGGTGCGGATCTGCTGACCGATCTCGACGGCACCGTCGACGTGCTGGTCGCCAACCCGCCCTACATCCCCACCGGCGCACGGCTGGAACCCGAAGTGGCCGACCACGATCCGCCACATGCACTGTTCGGCGGGGAGGACGGGATGGGGGTGGTCACCCACCTGGTCGCACTGGCGGCGCGGCTGCTGCGGCCGGGGGGTTTCTGCGCCGTCGAGCACGACGACACCACGTCCGCGCTCACCGTCGAAGCCTTCACCCACGCAGCACGATTCGTCGAGGTCACCGCACGACACGACCTCACCGGTCGACCCCGCTTCGTGACCGCGGTTCGCGGTGGGTGAGAGGCTGACCTTGTGACTGGCGAGCGAGAAGCGAAGCGGGATCGCGCATGACGTCCCAGCGAGAAGCGAAGCGGATCGCGCATGAGTGAAGCGTTCGACTGCACCGATCCCGCACAGCGCGAGGCCGGCATCGCATCGGCGATCAGCGCGGTCAAGGGCGGGCGCCTCGTCGTGATGCCCACCGACACGGTGTACGGCATCGGCGCCGACGCCTTCGACGGTGCCGCGGTCGCGGCGCTGCTGGCGGCCAAAGGGCGCGGCCGGGACATGCCGGTGCCCGTGCTGGTCGGGTCCTGGCACACCATCAAGGGACTCGTCTACACTGTCCCAAAGAGCGCACAAGAGCTGATCCAGGCGTTTTGGCCGGGCGCGCTGAGCCTGGTGGTCCGCCAGGCTCCGTCGCTGCAATGGGATCTGGGCGACGCGAACGGCACCGTGATGCTGCGCATGCCGTTGCATCCGGTGGCCATCGAGCTGCTGCGGGAAGTCGGGCCGATGGCCGTGTCGAGCGCGAACATCTCCGGGCGGCCGGCTGCTCTGACCGCAGCGCGGGCCCGCGAGCAACTCGGCGATCTCGTCGAGGTCTACCTCGACGGTGGTCCCGCCGAGCAGCAGGCGGCGTCGACGATCGTCGATCTGACCGGGACGCATCCGCGGGTGTTACGTCAGGGTCCGGTGACGACCGAGGCGATCGCCGGCGTGCTGGGCGTCGACGCTGCGGCCCTGACCGCCCAGACGGATTGACTCTGGAGCCTCGTGCCTTACGGTTCAGCGATGATCACGGCAGTGCCCGCCACGGAGCCACTGTCCTCGACGCTGCTGGCGCTGTCCGACCGGGGCGCGGGCGTCCCGCTGCGGGAACTCGCGCTGGTCGGCCTGACCGCTGCGATCATCACCTATCTGGCAACCGGCTGGGTCCGGATGCTGGCCACCCGGTGGGGAGCGGTGGCCTACCCGCGCGAGCGCGACGTCCACCTGCAACCCACCCCGCGTATGGGCGGGCTCGCGATGTACCTGGGGGTCGTGGCCGCGGTCCTGTTGGCGTCCCAGCTGCCGGCGTTGACCCGCGGCTTCGTCTATTCGTCGGGCATGCCCGCGGTGGTGGTCGCGGGCGGGCTCATCATGGTCGTCGGCCTGATCGACGACCGGTGGGGACTGGATGCGCTGACCAAGTTCGCCGGTCAGATCACCGCGGCCAGCGTGCTCGTCACGATGGGTGTCGCGTGGAGCGTCCTCTACATCCCGATCGGCGGGGTCGGCACCATCGTGCTGGACCAGGTCTCCTCGATCCTGCTGACGCTGGCATTGACCGTCGCCATCGTCAACGCGATGAACTTCGTCGACGGCCTGGACGGCCTGGCCGCGGGCCTGGGACTGATCACCGCCTCGGCGATCTGCATCTTCTCCATCGGGCTGCTGCGCGACCACGGAGGCGACGTGCTGTTCTACCCGCCGGCGGTGATCTCCGTCGTCCTCGCCGGAGCCTGTCTGGGCTTTCTCCCGCACAACTTCCACAAGGCCAGGATCTTCATGGGCGACTCGGGCTCGATGTTGATCGGGCTGATGCTGGCCGCCGCGTCGACGACCGCCGCGGGACCGATCTCTCAGACCGCGTACGGCGCCCGCGACGTGTTCGCGCTGCTGTCGCCGTTCCTGCTCGTGGTGGCGGTGATGTTCGTGCCCGCGTTGGACATGTTGCTGGCCATCATCCGGCGCACCCGCGCGGGGCTGAGCCCCTTCAGCCCCGACAAGATGCACCTGCACCACCGACTGCTCGAGATCGGCCACTCCCACCGGCGGGTGGTGCTGCTGATCTATCTGTGGGTGGGCATCGTCGCGCTCGGCGCCGCGAGCACCATTTTCTTCGACCCACGACACACCGCGGCGGTGATGGCGGGGGCGATCCTGATCGCGGTAGTGGCGACCCTGATCCCGCTGCTGCGGCGCCGCGACGACCCTGCCGAGCAGCTGTACGACGGAAAGTAGTAGGCCCTCTTTTGTGGCTCTCACCATATGTTAGGGTTCGGTGAGAACCCGAAATTACCTCGCGGGTTGCCGGCACCGGGCCATCGGTTCACACCGATCGGAACGGAACTTTGACCGACAGTATGACCGATCACAGGAGCTACCTCTTGGGTGATTCCAGCGCGCCCGCCGCCCTCCGATACGCTACGGGCATTACGCACCGGATCATCGGGACCGGCTCCTTTGAAGGCTCAGCAGTTTCGACGACCGCGGGATTGAGGTGAACAAGTGACGACACCAGCGCAAGATGCGCCGTTGGTGTTTCCGTCCGTCGCTTTCAGGCCCGTACGCCTCCTGGTGATCTGTGTCGTGCTCGCCGCTCTGGCGACCGTGGGCCTCGGACTTCTGGGGCGCGTGATGATCGGGGTGTTCTTCGGCATCGGGCTGGGGCTGGGGCTGATCAACGCGCTGCTCATCCGGCGATCGGTCAGCAAGATCACCGCCGAGGAGCATCCACTCAAGAGCAAGATGGCGGTCAATTCCGCGACTCGCCTGATGATCATGACGGTCATCGGCTTGACGATCGCATTCGTGTTCCGGCCTGACGGACTGGGTGTGGTGTTCGGGATGGCTTTGTTCCAGCTTCTGCTGGTGTTTACGACCGCACTACCGGTGGCAAAGAAACTGCGGGCCGGCGCCGCCGACGCGAGCAGCCCGGCAAGCCACGGAGCCGAAGGGGAAGTCAGCTAGCAATGAACGGGACGATTCTCGCCGCCGAGTCCGGCATTCACGTCGGGCAGCACACCGAGGCCGAGTGGTTCGGTTTGACGGTCAACACCGACACCCTGCTCTCGACGACGATCGCCGCGGTGATCGTGCTCGCGCTGGCATTCTTCCTCCGGGCCAAGGTGACGTCCACCGGTGTTCCCGGTGGTGTGCAGCTGTTCTGGGAGGCGATCACCGTCCAGACGCGAAACCAGATCGAAAGCGCCATCGGTATGCGGATCGCGCCGTTCGTGCTCCCGCTGGCGCTGGCGCTGTTCGTGTTCATCCTCGCAGCCAACTGGCTGTCGGTGTTCCCGTGGCAGTACTCCGACGAGACCGGCATTCACGAGTTCCTCAAGCCGGCCGCCTCGGACATCAACTTCGTCCTCGCCCTCGGTCTCTTTGTGTTCGTCTGCTACCACGCGGCCGGCTTCTGGCGCCGCGGCGTGATCGGACACCCGATCAAGCTCCTCAAGGGCCACGTTGCGTTCCTCGCGCCGATCAACCTCGTCGAAGAGATCGCCAAGCCGGTTTCGTTGTCGCTCCGTCTTTTTGGCAACGTGTTCGCCGGCGGCATCATGGTCACGATCATCGCGCTGTTCCCGGCCTACATCCTGTGGGCGCCCAACGCGCTGTGGAAGTCCTTCGAACTTTTCATCGGCGCCATCCAGGCGTTCATCTTCGCGCTTCTGACGATCTTGTACTTCGGTCAGTCGATGGAGTTGGAAGAGCACGACGCACACTGAACTGACCATCCCGACATGCTCGACCCACGACACCTGGTAGGACTCCTACCAGCTAGCAAGGAGGAAAGAAATGGATCCCACAATCGCTGCCGGCGCGCTCATCGGCGGTGGACTTCTGTTGGGGGGCGGCGCCATCGGCGCGGCAATCGGCGACGGTGTCGTCGGTAGCGCGCTGGTCAACGGCGTCGCGCGGCAGCCCGAAGCTCAGGGCCGGCTCTTCGTCCCGTTCTTCATCACAGTCGGTCTGGTCGAGGCGATGTACTTCATCAACCTGGCGTTCATGGCGCTGTTCGTCTTCGCGACCCCGGTTGCGTAGTCGGCTTGGAGTCTCGAGTCATGGGTGACCTGAGCACGACCATCCTCGCCCAGGAAGAGGGCGGGGGAGGCAACTTCCTGCTGCCCAACGGCACGTTCATCTTCGTGCTGCTCATCTTCCTGATCGTGCTTGGTGTCATCGCCAAGTTCGTGGTGCCGCCGATCAGCAAGGTGCTGCACGAACGTGAGGCAATGGTCGCCAAGACCAACGAGGACTTCCGCAAGTCGTCCGAGTTGTCGGCCGCAGCACAGGCCGACTCACAAGAGGTGATGACCGAGGCTCGCCGTGAGGCGTCGGCGATCCGGGACGAGGCGCGCGGTGAAGGCCGCAAGATCGTCGAGGACATGCGCGGTCGGGCCGGCGCCGAAGCCGGGGAGACCCTGCAGCAAGCGAACGACCAGCTGTCCGAACAGGGCCGGGCGACCACCACAGAACTGCAGTCGTCGATCGAGGCTCTGTCGGAGAAGCTGGCCAGCCGCGTTCTCGGCGTGGACGTCGCCCCGACGAGCAGTCAGGGACGGTAACAAATGTCGACATTCATCGGTCAGTTCGTCGGGTTCTTGCTCATTGTGTTCCTTGTGGTGCGGTACATCCTGCCCCTGGTACGCAAGATGATGACGGCACAGCAGGAAACGGTGCGCCGTCAGCTCGAGGAGAGCGCCGTCGCCGCCGAGAAGGTGGAGAAGGCCGACTCCGAGCACACCAAGGCGGTCGAAGCGGCAAAAGCCGACGCCTCAAAGGTGGTCGAGGAGGCGCGTGCCGATGCCCAGAAGATCGGCGAGCAGCTGCGGGCGCAAGCCGATGCAGAGGTGGAGCGGATCAAGGTGCAGGGCGCCGCGCAGGTCCAACTGCTGCGGCAGCAGTTGATCCGGGAGCTTCGTCAGAATCTCGGCACCGAATCCATTCATCGCGCAGGCGAACTCGTTCGGCAGCACGTGTCGGACGCGGACCGGCAGGCGGCCACTGTCGATCGGTTCCTCGACGAGTTGGACGCCATGGCCCCGTCGGAGGCCGTGATCGCGGACACCGCGGGTAGCGAACTGCGAGCCACCAGCCGGGATTCGCTGGATGCCGTGGTCGCGCGGTTCGACGAACTCACCTCCGACGTCGACGCCGAGGGCCTGTCGACTGTGGCGGACGACCTGACGTCGTTCGCGAAGCTGCTGCGCGCGGAGATGGTGCTGGCCAAGCACTTCGCCGAGCCTGCGGACGAGGGACAGGGGAAAGCCGGCCTGGCCGAAACCCTGCTGTCGGGCAAGATCTCCGACACCTCGCTCGAGATCGTCAAAGCCGCGGTGTCCCAGCGTTGGTCGAGCGAAGCGGATCTGGCCTTCGCGGTCCGGCACGTCGCCAGGCTGGCCCTGCTGGTGCGGGCGGAGCGGAACGACGAGACCACCGAGGTCGAGGACGAACTGTTCCGGTTCGGCCGGGTCTTGGACTCCGAGTCGCAGCTCAACTCGTTGCTCAGCGATCACACCGCACCCGCCGAGGGCCGGATCGGTCTGCTCGACGGCGTGCTCGGCGACAACGCCAACTCCACGACGCGGGCGTTGTTGAACCAGACGATCGAACTGCTGGCAGGCGAGCGGGCCGACGAGGCCGTTCGGGAACTCGCCGAACTCGCGGTGGCCCGTCGCGGCGAGGTCGTCGCGCACGTCACCGCGGCCGCCGATCTCAGCGACGGGCAACGTACCCGTCTCACGGAAGTGCTGACGCGCATTTACGGGCACCCGGTGTCGCTGCAGCTCCACCTCGACCCCGACGTGCTGGGCGGCCTGAAGATCGCTGTCGGCGAAGAGGTCATCGACGGCTCGCTGTCGTCACGGCTGGCAGCGGCCGAGACCCAGTTGCCCGACTAACAGAATTCGATACGACAGACACGAAGGCAGGAACCAAAAGCCATGGCAGAGTTGACAATCTCGGCTTCTGACATTCAAGGGGCGATCGAGGACTACGTCGCCAACTTCTCCGCCGAGACCGAGCGTGAGGAGATCGGCACAGTCATCGACGCCGGTGACGGCATCGCGCACGTCGAAGGCCTGCCCTCGGTCATGACCCAGGAGCTCCTCGAGTTCCCCGGTGGTGTGCTCGGGGTGGCGCTGAACCTCGACGAGCACAGCGTCGGCGTGGTGATCCTCGGTGACTTCGAGAAGATCGAGCAGGGCCAGCAGGTCAAGCGTACCGGTGAGGTGCTCTCGGTGCCGGTCGGCGACGCGTTCCTCGGGCGTGTCATCAACCCGCTGGGGCAGCCGATCGACGGTCAGGGCGACATCGAGTCGAACACCCGCCGCGCGCTGGAACTCCAGGCGCCGTCGGTGATTCAGCGCCAGGGTGTGTCGGAGCCACTGCAGACCGGCATCAAGGCCATCGACTCGCAGACCCCGATCGGCCGCGGCCAGCGCCAGCTCATCATCGGCGACCGCAAGACCGGCAAGACGGCCGTCTGCGTGGACACGATCCTCAACCAGCGCCAAGCCTGGGAGACCGGTGACCCCAAGCAGCAGGTGCGCTGCGTGTACGTCGCGATCGGCCAGAAGGGCACCACGATCGCCAGCGTGAAGCGGGCCCTCGAAGAGGGTGGCGCGATGGAGTACACCACCATCGTCGCCGCACCCGCATCCGATGCCGCAGGCTTCAAATGGCTGGCGCCCTACACCGGTTCGGCCATCGGCCAGCACTGGATGTACGACGGCAAGCACGTGCTGATCGTGTTCGACGACCTGTCCAAACAGGCCGACGCCTACCGCGCGATCTCGCTGCTGCTGCGCCGCCCCCCGGGTCGCGAGGCCTTCCCCGGCGACGTTTTCTACCTGCATTCGCGGCTCCTGGAGCGGTGCGCGAAGTTGTCCGACGAACTCGGCGGCGGCTCGATGACCGGACTGCCGATCATCGAGACCAAGGCCAGCGACATCTCGGCATTCATCCCGACCAACGTCATCTCGATCACCGACGGCCAGTGCTTCCTGGAGTCCGACCTGTTCAACCAGGGTGTGCGACCGGCCATCAACGTCGGTGTGTCGGTGTCCCGCGTCGGTGGCGCCGCACAGATCAAGGCCATGAAAGAAGTCGCGGGAAGTCTGCGCCTCGAGCTGTCCCAGTACCGCGAACTCGAGGCGTTCGCCGCGTTCGCCTCGGATCTGGATGCGGCGTCGAAGGCCCAGCTGGAGCGTGGCGCCCGTCTGGTCGAGCTGCTCAAGCAGCCGCAGTACACGCCGTACTCGGTGGAAGACCAGGTCGTCGCCATCTTCCTCGGTACCAAGGGCCACCTCGACTCGGTTCCGGTGGAAGACGTCGCGCGCTTCGAATCCGAGGTTCTGGAGCACGTCCGGGCCTCCCACGAGGAGATCCTCAAGGAGATCCGGGAGAGCAAGAAGCTCTCCGAGGAGACCGAGAAGAAGCTGACCGACGTCATCAACGAGTTCAAGAAGGGCTTCTCGGCCAGCGACGGCAGCTCGGTGGTCGTCAACGAGGCCGAGACCGAGGCCATGGACGAGGAAGACGTCGAGAAGGAATCCGTGAAGGTCCGCAAGCCGGCGCCCAAGAAGTAGAGCGGACCCGAAATCATAGGATCTGGAAAGGGTCTGGAGAGCTAGATGGCTGCAACACTGCGCGAACTTCGCGGGCGCATCCGTTCCGCCGGGTCGATCAAGAAGATCACCAAGGCCCAGGAACTCATTGCGACGTCGCGAATCGCCAAGGCGCAGGCCCGAGTCCTGGCGGCTCGGCCGTTCGCCAACGAGATCACCAACATGCTCACCGAGCTCGCCAGTGCCAGCGCGCTGGACCACCCGCTGCTCGTTCAGCGGGAGAACCCCAAGCGGGCGGGCGTGTTGGTGGTGTCCTCGGACCGCGGACTGTGCGGCGCCTACAACGCCAACGTGCTGCGGCAGGCAGAGGAACTGTTCGCGTTGCTACGGGAAGAGGGTAAGACACCGGAGCTGTACGTCGTCGGCCGCAAGGCCCTGGGCTACTACAACTTCCGCCAGCGTGAGGTGACCGAGTCGTGGACCGGGTTCTCCGAGCGGCCGACCTACGAGAACGCGCGGGAGATCGCCGGCACGCTGGTGAACGCGTTCATGTCCGGGGTCGACGACGAAGGTGACGAACCCGGCGACGACGGCATTCTCGGCGTCGACGAGTTGCACATCGTGTTCACCGAGTTCAGGTCGATGCTGTCGCAGACCGCAGCGGCCCGCCGGATCGCGCCGATGGTGGTCGAGTACGTCGAGGACGAGCCCGAAGACGAAGGGCCCCGGACGCTGTTCTCGTTCGAGCCGGACCCGGAGACGCTGTTCGATGCGCTGCTGCCGCGGTACGTCGCAACCCGCGTCTACGCCGCGCTGCTGGAAGCGGCGGCCTCGGAGTCGGCGTCGCGGCGACGCGCCATGAAGTCGGCCTCCGACAATGCCGACGACCTCATCAAGGATCTGACGCTGATGGCCAACCGCGAACGTCAGGCCCAGATCACCCAGGAAATCAGCGAAATCGTCGGCGGCGCCAACGCGCTGGCCGACGCGAAGTAAGCCCCCGTAGGAAGCGAAGAGGAAATGACTGCTACCGCAGAAGAGACCAAGAGCGACAGCAAGAGCGGTTCCGCCGGTCGCGTCGTTCGTATCACCGGGCCGGTCGTGGACGTCGAGTTCCCGCGGGGAGCGGTGCCCGAGCTGTTCAACGCGCTGCACACCGAGATCACCTACGGGGACCTGGCCAAGACGCTGACCCTCGAGGTGGCGCAGCACCTAGGCGACAACCTGGTGCGCACCATCTCCATGCAGCCCACCGACGGTCTGGTGCGCGGCGTCGCGGTGACCAACTCCGGCCGTTCGATCGAGGTGCCCGTCGGTGACGGCGTCAAGGGCCACGTGTTCAACGCCCTGGGCGACTGCCTGGACGAGCCCGGCTACGGCGAGGACTTCGACCACTGGTCCATCCACCGCAAGCCGCCGCCGTTCGCCGAACTCGAGCCTCGCACCGAGATGCTGGAGACCGGCCTCAAGGTCGTCGACCTGCTCACCCCGTACGTGCGTGGCGGCAAGATCGCCCTGTTCGGCGGCGCCGGCGTGGGCAAGACCGTGCTGATCCAGGAGATGATCAACCGCATCGCCCGCAACTTCGGTGGCACCTCGGTGTTCGCCGGCGTGGGGGAGCGCACCCGTGAGGGCAACGACCTGTGGGTCGAGCTCGCCGATGCCGACGTGCTCAAGGACACCGCGCTGGTGTTCGGCCAGATGGACGAGCCGCCCGGCACCCGTATGCGGGTGGCGCTCTCGGCGCTGACGATGGCAGAGTACTTCCGCGACGAGAAGCAGCAGGACGTGCTTCTGTTCATCGACAACATCTTCCGGTTCACCCAGGCCGGTTCCGAGGTGTCGACGCTGCTCGGCCGTATGCCGTCCGCGGTGGGTTACCAGCCCACCCTGGCCGACGAGATGGGTGAGCTGCAGGAGCGCATCACCTCGACCCGGGGCCGCTCCATCACCTCGATGCAGGCCGTGTACGTGCCCGCCGACGACTACACCGACCCGGCGCCGGCCACGACGTTCGCGCACCTCGACGCGACCACCGAGCTCAGCCGAAACGTGTTCTCCAAGGGCATCTTCCCGGCCGTGGACCCGCTGGCGTCGTCCTCGACGATCCTGGATCCCTCGGTCGTCGGTGACGAGCACTACCGGGTGGCACAGGAAGTCATCCGGATCCTGCAGCGCTACAAGGACCTTCAGGACATCATCGCCATTCTCGGTGTCGACGAGCTGTCCGAAGAGGACAAGCAGCTGGTTAACCGGGCGCGGCGGATCGAGCGTTTCCTGAGCCAGAACATGATGGCGGCCGAGCAGTTCACCGGCCAGCCCGGCTCGACGGTGCCGCTCAAGGAGACCATCGAGGCGTTCGACAAGCTGAGCAAGGGCGATTTCGACCACCTGCCCGAGCAGGCGTTCTTCCTGATCGGTGGGCTCGACGACCTGGCGAAGAAGGCCGAAAGCCTCGGCGCCAAGCTGTGATGAGCGCTCGCGCGAAGAACCGACGAGCACTGAGCGCTCTGCTGCGAAAGGTGGTGTGACGTGGCCGAAATCAACGTCGAGATCGTCGCCGTGGAGCGCGAACTCTGGTCGGGTGAGGCAACGTTCGTGTTCACCCGCACCACCGCCGGCGAGATCGGCATCCTGCCGCGGCACATCCCGCTGGTGGCCGAGCTCGTCGATGACGCGATGGTGCGTGTCGAGCGCGAGGGCGAGGACGACCTGCGCATCGCGGTCGACGGCGGGTTCTTGTCCGTCACCGAAGAGGCAGTGCGGATTCTGGTGGAGCGGGCCGAGTTCGAGTCGGAGATCAATGCCGACGAGGCGAAGCAGGACTCCGAGTCCGATGACGAGCACACCGCGGCATGGGGCAGGGCGCGGCTTCGCGCCCTCGGTCAGATCGACTAGCAGGCGAGCCGGTGAGCGCGTCCATGCTATTCATGGTCGCGCTGGTCGGCGTGCTGCTGACCGTCGTCGTCGCGCTCTCCTACCGGTTGTGGAAGCTGAGGCAGGTCGGGGGCACCGCGGCGATCCTGCGGGACGTGCCCGCCGTCGGCGGTCACGGCTGGCGGCACGGGGTGATGCGGTACCGCGGCGGGGAGGCCGGCTTCTACCGGCTGTCGAGCATGCGGTGGTGGCCGGACCGGACGCTGAGCCGGCGGGGTCTGGAGGTCGTGTCGAGGCGAGCGCCCCGCGGTGACGAGTTCGACATCATGACCGAGGAGATCGTCATCCTGGAATTGCGTGACGTCGGACCCGAACCCGGACGAGGCTATGAGATCGCGCTGGATCGCGGTGCGTTGACAGCGTTCACCTCGTGGCTGGAATCACGGCCGTCGCCGCGGGCGCGGCGCCGAAGCTACTGAGACTGCTCGCCCGGCCGCCAGAGCACGTCGCCCTGCGGGTTCGCCACGCGGGACAGGATGAAAAGCAGGTCCGAGAGCCGGTTGAGGTACTTGGCGGGCAACACGCTCACCGACTCGCCTTCGGTGTCGACCGCATGCCACGCGGACCGCTCGGCTCGCCGCGCCACGGTGCGCGCCACGTGCAGCAACGCGGACAGCGCCGTGCCGCCCGGCAGCACAAACGAATTGAGCGCCGGCAACCCCTCGTTGAACTCGTCGCACCACGATTCCAGGCGATCGATGTAGTCCTGCTTGATGCGCAGCGGCGGGTACTCCGGATTCTCGACCACCGGGGTCGACAGATCGGCGCCTGCGTCGAAGAGGTCGTTCTGAATTTGCCGCAGCACGTCGAGAAGTCGCCCCTCGGGCTGCCCGAGAGACACGGCGACACCGAGCGCGGCGTTGGTCTCGTCACAGTCGGCGTACGCCGCCAACCGTGCGTCGTTCTTCGAGACCCTGCTGAAATCGCTCAGCCCGGTGGTCCCATCGTCGCCGGTCCGTGTGTAGATGCGGGTGAGGTGGACAGCCATGCTGAAACCGTACCGGTGCGGGCGGCGCGTTGGATGCCAGGAAACTGACACGCTCGTCGACTCTGTTTACACTGGCCGCGTGAGCGAGCGTTTCGTGGTGACCGGCGGCAGTCGGTTATCTGGCGAAGTTGCCGTCGGGGGCGCCAAGAACAGCGTGTTGAAGCTGATGGCGGCCTCGCTGCTCGCGGAGGGCACCAGCACCATCACCAACTGCCCCGACATTCTCGATGTGCCGCTGATGGCCGAGGTGCTCCGGGGCCTCGGCGCCACCGTGGAACTCGACGGCAGCGTCGTGCGGATCACCTCACCAGACGAGTTGAAGTACGACGCGGACTTCGCCGCGGTCCGTCAGTTCCGCGCGTCGGTGTGTGTCCTCGGTCCGTTGGTGGGGCGGTGCAAGCGGGCGAAGGTCGCGTTGCCCGGCGGTGACGCCATCGGCTCGCGTCCGCTGGACATGCATCAATCGGGCCTGCGCCAGCTGGGTGCGCGGTGCAACATCGAACACGGCTGTGTCGTCGCGGAAGCCGACCACCTGCGCGGCGCCGACATTCAACTGGAGTTCCCGTCGGTCGGCGCAACCGAGAACATCCTGATGGCGGCGGTGCTCGCCGAGGGCGTGACGACGATCCACAACGCAGCCCGCGAGCCTGACGTCGTCGACCTGTGCACGATGCTCAACCAGATGGGCGCCCAGGTCGCCGGTGCCGGGTCGTCGACCCTGACGATCACCGGTGTCGACCGGCTCCATCCCACGGAGCACCGGGTCATCGGAGACCGGATCGTCGCCGCGACGTGGGGCATCGCGGCGGCGATGACACGAGGCGACATCTCGGTCACCGGGGTGGATCCTGCCCATCTGCAGCTGGTGTTGCACAAACTGCACGATGCCGGGGCGACGGTGACGCAGAGTGACGACGGCTTCCGGGTGGTCCAGTACGAACGCCCGAAGGCGGTGAACGTGGCGACGCTGCCGTTCCCCGGCTTCCCCACAGATCTCCAGCCGATGGCCATCGGTTTGGCGGCGATTGCCGAGGGAACGTCGATGATCACCGAGAACGTGTTCGAGGCGCGGTTCCGGTTTGTCGAAGAGATGATCCGGCTCGGCGCCGACGCCCGAACCGACGGTCACCATGCCGTGCTTCGGGGGATTCCTCAGCTGTCGAGTGCTCCGGTGTGGTCCTCGGACATCCGTGCCGGCGCCGGTCTGGTGCTGGCGGGTCTGGTCGCCGATGGTGACACCGAGGTGCACGACGTCTTTCACATCGACCGCGGTTACCCGAAGTTCGTGGAAAACCTGGTCGCTTTGGGCGCGGAGATCGAGCGCGTCGAGTAGTGTCCGCAGCCCAGAACCGGCGCTGTGCTGGTCATTTGGGACTGAGCGCCACAGCGCGTAGTATTTCGGCAGAAGCCAACGGCCCCAGCCCAAAAGGCGCGGCGGACGAGGTTTGACCTCCCTGGTCACATGCAGTATAGTGGCAGGGTTGCCTGAAAACCGGGTGTGTTGTTTGAGAACTCAATAGTGTGTTTGGTGGTTTTTGTTTGTTTTTTGGTCATGCCTGCATTTTCCCGTTTGGGGGTGTGACTGTTTTTGATGCCAGTTTTTGGTGTCTGTTTGTTAGG